>NZ_JBSGEQ010000020.1:0-176310 GCF_053602975.1 Nocardia sp. NPDC004278 | reverse complement strand
GTTTGGCTGAAGTTCCTAGTGGTGCACCTTTATAACCACACCAGCAGGCTCAGATCGGTGCACCACTCGGAACTGCTGTCCTGGAAACGGAATCGTTCTCTGGCGTCTCCCAGGCGCCGGGCACCTTGTTGATCCCGCGGCGAGGTCGGCGCCGAGCACAGGTTTTGGACGAGCGCTATCCCGGAAATCGCCTTGGGTGGCGGCATCCTGACCACTGCCGGAATCTCCGGCCAGGCGAGATACGTGCCCGTGACGGCACCCCAGACCGACGGTCCGATCAGGAACTGCTCCGGTGATTTCACTCGTGTTGTTGTCCACTCTCGCACCCCACAATGTGCCCTCATCGCGTTGCGCGACACACTCCCGACACGTATTCCCTTGTGCCGCAAAGGCCTCGGATTGCGCCGTTGCAACCCGAGGCACCAGAGCGAGGATAATACTCACTTATGAGTACCGCAATACCCTATCTTCCCAGGTATACTATGCACTACCCGAAGAAACTTTGGCCGATCGCACCGCTTCGGTAGGTGAGGGTTGCCGCCGCAGATACCCTGGTCCGATGGCGACAGCGGACGCACTGAACGCCGCAGAGCGAGACAGACTCAATGCGGCGGTGGCTCGAGCCATCCGGATTCGTCGTCGTAAACGAAAGATGACTAGGGAGCAGGTCTATACGAAAGCCGACCTGCCCCGTGCCACCTACGACCGGATCGAGAAGGGCGAGACCTTACCGGACGTCGGGCGCCTGGAAGCAATCGCGCATGCTCTCGACACGACGGCGGTCGGCATCATCAACGAGGCGAAGCGATCCCTCGAGGAGACTGCACATCTTGCACCCGAGCCGCTCGACGGCCGCGAGGAGATATCCGAACGGGCGGCAAGAACCTACGGTCGAATGATGGGTCTGGAGTGACTCCGTGTCACACATCGTCCCTACAATCACCGAGATGATGGTTGTAGCCGACGTGCTGGCTGCCGTGATGGTGGCCGTGATGGCGTATCGACTGCGCTGGTGGCGTTCGCGCCGCGAATCGCGGCCGTTCACTGCGGCTTTCGGGGTTGTCTGCGCTGCCTTGATCATCGGTGCGCCGCCGGTCGACGAATACATCGACCGCTGGTCTCTTCAAGTCATCGGCAGCGCAACGGCAATCCTGATCGCGGTCCTGCTGATGGTAGGTGCCTACTGCATATACGCGACCGTTGCACTCAGCATCATCGCCGGCACTCCGCGGTTCACGTTGTACAACGCAGCCGCCTGGTTGCTCACTTCCGCAGTGCTCGTCATCTCCTGGCTCGCCGGGGACGCTAGTAAGATGGTGGCGGGTGACCCCCTTGGACTCCCAGACTTGTCCAGCCGAATCTTCACCCTCACCTACGCCGGCCTCATGGCAGTGGCATGGCTAGCCACGCTGATAACTACTTGGAAGGCGTTGCAACGCAAAGATCTTCGACCCCGGCTGCGACGCGCGGCATGGGGGCTGTTTGCCACCGCAGCCTGCGCGATCGGGCTCGCGGTGTCACTGGTGCTCAACGCCGTCGTGCTGCATATGCCGTTACAGAACGTCGAGAACCTCGAGCTGGCCTGGTGGGTTCCCGCCTTCATAGGTTTGGCGATTGCCGGGCTGTAGGTACCAGTTACGTAATCACCGTAACCAACGTGGTGATCACCGGGGTGAGCGACTATCCACCTCGCTGGCTTCGCCGACTTCCGTAACGTGCCGTGCTCGACAAACGGTCCGGCAGCCACAGTTTGCCGACGAGGTTCCTCATCGCCTGGTTCGCTACGGGGAACGTAGGTACGGGCAGGCGCTCGTCGCATTTGCGACACACCCGAGCTCCAGGCTGATGGTTGACGGCCCGCGACGCGACACCGGATGATCGTTAGAATCGCTCATCTCTCAGGGGGGAGTCAGCATGGCAATCAGTGCCTCAGAACCCGGCAAGCCTGCTCCTTCAAGGGCGGAACCCTGTCGCGCGACCGCGCAAGTAGAGATCTGATATGGGGTGGCTCGGGAAGCTGGCGGAGGCGCTAGGTGTCAGGCTCGACGTTGATGACGACCAATTGCAGCGCGTGACGGAGTTACCCGACGACCGGCTGCCGCAGGTGATTCAAGAAGCTGAGCGTTTCGCCGCTGAACTCGAGAGGCGCTGGGAGGCACTGCCACTAGATTTCAAGAAGTGGGATGAGCAGGTCGAGGGGCGAGGTCCTATGCGTCGTGGAAGCATGTGATACATCTTCAGGTCGCATCATCCTCCTAGTGGTGCTGAACTTGCCATGTTCGAAAGCCGTTGGGGGCCTGAGCTACTTGCACGAGTAGGCCGAATTTCGGCGACGCCGGACCGCTGACGGCGCTGACCTACGGGCGCGCGGACTGGTCCACAAAGACGACTCGTTGTTGAGCGCGTAGGCAAGGGGGTGTGCGGCGGCGACGCCGCTCGGTCCAGTAGTCGGTCAGGGCAGGGTCGTCCGGAGGCGCCGTGCCTGCGACCATCCGGTGTCGGACGATCGGTGTCCAAGCGAATTTGCGCAGGTAGAAGCCACTGTCGTGGCTGCCGAACACCCACGTGTCCGCTCAGGCGGGGCTGAACGCGCCGAAATAGCGGGCTTGACCCAATACATCGGTTTGTTCGAGTGACGGAATCTGGCCCATTTGCAGACCAGCCGCCAGACGTGGGCGTCCAGCGCAGCGAACGCCCGTTTGGAATCTCCGATCCGGTGGTAGGCCGCCCATCCGGTGATGATCGGATTGAGAGTGGCAGTCACCGCGTCGGCGTTGGAGTCGCGCCGCCGCTTCATCTCGGTGGACAGTCGTAGCCGGATGCGCCGCAGCGCGGCGTTGCTCGGCGTGGTCACCAACTTCCCGTTCGGGTAGCGGTGGATGTTGAATCCCAGGAAATCCACCCCGTCGGCGAGGTCGGTGATGCGGGTTGTCCTCGTTGCAGAAGAGCCCCCGGGGACCAGCCAATCCGCCAGCTGTTGTTTGACCTGTTCGGCCCCTGCTCGCATGAATAAACACAGTGCGAGAAGGTTGTTGGCGTATCGGATGACCGCTGGGCAGCCCTTCACCGTCTTCCCGGCAAGGGTGCCGTTGGTGTATGTAGAACCCATGAATTCCCAGATCTAGGATCTAACGGATCCTTTGGATTCCCTAGCCGCACGGCCTTTCTCGTAGCAAGCTCCGACTATAAATGCGTCCAGCCACAAATCGCCAAGCAGCGTCATCATGCCCGGCTCATGTTTAGACGACAGGCCAATCCTCTCCAACGACAGTCTTGCCCGCTCCGCCGCCATATAAATGGCCGACTTCGGATCCACCGTGTGAGCAAGAGCCTCTTCGAAGGGACCGCCGTCGGCAAGAGCGTCTAGCTCACCAGCGGCGGCCCTGATCAGCAATAGAAATCATCTCCGGACCGGTTGTCCACACGCAGCACTTCGGGTGGTCCCCCCAGGGCAAGAAACACCTTCTCCAGTCCGGTCACGAGCCGCTCAGCGGTGATCGAGCGTTCCACCAGGTGTAGAAGCGACTCGCGCGTGTGCTCGTCGATCATCGATGCGATCTTCGCCGCCTTGCCGTCGACAGTCGAGTCGAACTGGAAGTCCGACGCCCACACCACTTTCGGTGCGTCAGCTTCGACCCTGCATTCCGTGTCACCTGATGTCGCGGGCTCGTTCCGCCGTGTGCAAACCAGCTCGCTCACCCAACTGGACGCTCGGGTCCCTTTTGTTCGACCGTGTCTCACTTCTTTTGCCGCGGAACGGCTTCCGTCGTGCCTTGTTTGTAGCTAGGTTGTTCGTGGCCGCTGCAGGAGGCGGCGAAGGCGAGTCCGAGTGCGGGAGGTTCGGCGGGGTGGATCCGGTGGCATTGGTGGCGGCCGCGGTAGCGGCGGGTGCCACCGCGGGCTTGACCGATACCGCGAAACAGGGAGTGCTCGACTCCTATCAAGCGCTACGCGGATTGATCACCCGCCGGTATCGCTCGGTGGACGTGGGTGTGGTGGAGGCACGGCCGGAAGCCGGTTCGCGGCGAGTGGTGCTCGCCGAGGAATTGGCGCGGGCAGGCGCCGCGGACGATCAGGAGTTGCTGACGGCGGCGCATCATCTCCTACAGTTGATCGAGGAGCACTCGCCACAGGCCGCCCAGGCCGTGGGTGTGACGTTGACCCGGGTCCGAGCCGGTGAACTGAAGATCACCGACATCGAGAGTAGCGGAAGCGGTGTGATCGCCACGGACACAACAGTGTCCGGAACACTGAAGATCGAAGGGCTCCGGGCCGGTGCGCAGGAGCCGCCACACCCTTCGCAGGCGCGGCGGTAACCGGGTATCCCGCTGCGCCCACAATCATGGCGCCTGTTTCCGCGACTGGGGTGACGGTCGGCGGGGACTTCATCACCACCTATCGGTTCGCGGGCGCCTCGCCGGTGGTCACTGAGGCACCCCTCGTCGAGCTGGTGGAGCGGCGGGGAGCGGGGGGCGGACTCCCGCTGATCACCGAGTTGGATCCCTACATGCTGGGGGCCACACCGTCGCGCTTCGGCGAACCCGGCCGGTTCGGTGGTGCCGACCCGTATGTGCCGCGCACCCACAACGCGGTCGATATCCGCTTGGCCGCGGCGTTGTCCGGTGACCGCCTCACGGTGGTGGTCGGCCCGTCGAAGGCAGGCAAGACACGCAGCCTGTTCGAAGCCGTCAGCAAGGCGCTGCCCACGGCCAGGGTCCTGGTGCCCACCCCCGAGTCGCTCGCTCAGATACCGGCCTGCGCGGAGTTCGTCGACTGCCCGGAGCAGATCGTGGTCTGGCTGGACAACCTGGACAGGTTCGTCACGACCAGTCGGCCGCTGACGCCGTTGACACTCAGCCGCCTCACCGCGCGCGCGGCACCGACCGTCGTGGTCGCTACGCTGCGGTGCGAAGCTCGCGACCGATTGCACTATGGCAGTGAGGATCTCGCACACGACACGCGGGTGGTGCTGCAGCAGGCCATCCAGATCGATCTGTCCTCGACCAGCAACAGTCTCATCGAGCACGCCGATGCCGCGGCCGCCTACCCGTCGCTGAACCTGGACCGGTACGGACTCGCCGAAGTCCTCGCCGGCGCACCCGAACTGCTGAAGCACTACGACGATTCCCGCTACCGGAATCCCGTGCTGCACACCGTGATCCAAGTCGCCGTGGACTGGGTCCGCGTCGGGCGCACGGACCCGATCCCCGAACCCGTCCTAGCCGAACTCGCCATGGCGATCGCCGAGGAGCAGTACCCCGAGCTCGAGGTCGGTACCGATCAGGTGCAGGACGCGATCGTCGCCGCCCGCACTCCCTCCCCGAGTGTCGGGCACGTCGCGCTCCTGCTCACCGATCGCCTCCCCGACCGCTCCCGCGCATACCGGCCGTTCGATTACCTCGTCGCGGCAGACGACGGTCAGCACCGCTCCCCACGCCCTATCCCTACCGATTTCTGGCACTTGGCCACCGAGGACGCCGACGTCGATGTGCTGGTTTCCGCAGGCTTGACTGCGTTCTTCCGGGGCCGGGCATCGGTCGTGGAGAAACTTTGCCGCCGCGCCGCCGAGGCCGGTGATCTGAACGCGATATTCAACCTCGGAGTCCTACTGTACGAGCGCGGCGACACGCACGAGGCCGAAGCATGGTGTCGACGCGCCGCCGACGCTGGCGATCTGTCCGCCATGTTCAACCTCGGCGTTCTGCTGCACGAGCGCGGCGACACGCACGGCGCCGAGACCTGGTGGCGCCGGTGCGCCGAAGCCGGAGATCTCAGCGCAATGTCCAATCTCGGTGTCCTGCTTCGAAAACGCGGAGAAGCGCAGGAAGCCGAGACTTGGTACCGTCACGCCGCCGCGGCTGGTGACCTGTCCGCCATGTTCAATCTCGGTGTCCTGCTGGGTAAGCGGGACGAACTGGCGGAGGCGGAGATCTGGTACCGCCGCGCAGCCGCCCGCGGTCATACGTCGGCCGAATTCAATCTCCAGGTCCTGCTCAACAAGAAGCCGCCCGAAGCACCGGTCGGGTGCGCCACCGACGCCACAGAACACCCAGCGGGCAGACCGCAGAGCGCGCTGACACTTCCGGCGGCATGGGCGTGGGCCGAATACTGGGCGGCCCGACGTAGATTGAAGCCGAGGCCGGACTCCGACAGCCCCACATCCACGCCCGGTTAGCCTTCAGCACCAGCGAGGACGACCAACCGACTCCGCTCGCTGCCCGTTCCTGTTCGACCTGTACGCCCCGCCGCCTGGCAACTCGCTGCGGTGGCCATCCCGCTGCGGCAGGGGCAACCCCCGCCCCGGTGATGACGACGCCACCGAATTCGCCGGGCACGATCCGCAATCAGCTGGCCGGCTCCTGCTGCGCGGCAGCAGTGTCGAACGGCCGGTCTCGACGCTATCGGCACTCACACCGCCGGGCCCGGCCTCGATCAAGGTCGACTTGCCCATACCGTTGCGCCCGACCAGGGCGACGCGCTCCGGGCCCTGGATGACGATGCTGCGGTCGCCGTCGCGCAGTTCCGCGAAGCAGCGGCTGCGCGGCACGTTGGGATCCGGCAGTTCGAGATGGATGTGCTCCTCCCGGCGGACCCGGTCCGCTGCAGCGTCCAAAGCCTGCTGGGCAGCGAGCACCTTCGCGTCCAGGGTGGTGCGCAAGGCGCCCGCCGAGCCCCGTCTCGAAGTGCGCTTCCCCGGTGTCACCGGATTCGATCGAGTGTAGGGCCGCGAGTTTGCCTGCGATACCGAGCAATTCAGCGATCGTGGTATCGCGGCCGAGGGCGAGTGTATGAGGCAGTTAGCCGACTTCTGCGGTGGTTTCAATACGTCCGGTCGTCGGTGTCAGGACTCCTGCGATAAATCGCAACAGGGTGGATTTACCTTGGTTCGGTCCATGAACCGCCGACGTAAAGCCGATCGTAGGTGATCATCCGCTTTCTCCTGCCGTAGGCGAATTCTGTTGGTCGCGACAGGTTTCCAGCAATCGGAGCCAGACTTCGCTGATGGTGGGGAACGACGGCACCGCGTGCCAGAGCCGATCGAGGGGGATCTCGCGATGCTTCAGCACCGCGGCAGCGTCGATGGGTCCCGTCAGTGCTTCCCCGACACCGGGAAAGCGCGCGGCCTCGCGGTAGAGCAGCGCGGGGCGCAACAGCGCCTTGCTGGGCTCGCAAGCCTGCTGTGCCGGTGCTGCCGTCTGGATTGGTGGACGGGACCGGATCGAGGGCGGCGGGCAGAGTGGATCCGGGAAACTGGTTGGTCAGCTCCAGTGCGGTCTCGCCGGGCGCGGGCAGGTACGCCGCCACGATGTTCGGGTCTTGCCGACCATCGACCATCCGGTCAGGACCACCATCGCCGAACCTCCCAACGCCGCAGCCAACCGCGTGTCCACGTTGTCGGCGGTGCGTGGCACGTAAGGGTCGCGCCCTGGTTGGTCACGAGTCGGCCCGAATTGATTTGGTGCTGCACCTAGCTGGTATGCATCCACCTCGCACACTTTGGGCAATTTGCCCTCGGCATCGAGCACGGCGGCCAATCCTGCCCAGCCTGAACCGACCTGCTCAGCCTGTGCACGCGAACCCAGATCGACAATGAGATCTCGTCCAGCACTCACATCCACCAAGGACAACGACCCTGACCAGTATTCGGGATCGGCACTGGTAAAGCGGGTCGGGGCTTCCCACAGATTTAGGGGCGCGACCGGGTCGGGGGCTACCGGGGCGCCTGCGTGGGGTCCGACGCCCCGACTCGTCCGACCTGCACCCCGCTGATCCGGATTGCCGCGGCCGTGACGTCTCTAGCCTCTACACCCATGCCACCATCGGCCGTGACGGCGATATCAGTGATCTCAATCTGTCCACTCGCCTCGACCCGGCTGAGCTTCACACCTACCGCATATGCAGCATCTGGTGCCTGGATCGCGATCACCCGCAGCAGTTCCTCCGCCGCCGCGCGCACCTCGAGGTCCTGTCCGGCACCGGCCTTTTCCAGCTGCCTGGCCAGTAACTGGCGTCGTAGCGGTTCCTCGGGCTCGCTCTCCACCCCGATCACTTCCGCATCGACAACCCCGTATTGGCGACTGATCAGGCCCTTCAAAGCGACGTAGCAGTCCGCAACCGCCCGTTTGGCCGTTTCCCCGGCTCCTGCGGCTGCTCCAGCGGCGACCGCCGCTGCAATCAACGTCACCGGATCCATCCGACTGATCCTCCCCACTCATGATGACCACTACCCGCGACCTCGGGCCAACATACTCGAAACCCCGCCAGCTGCAAAGGCATTCAGTCCGACGGATGCCTGCGCGGAGCCGTCCAGCTGACCCATCTCCGCTAGTAATTGCGTCGCGAAGATGCCCCAGACCAGCTAGCTATATCTGTACCCTCGGACGGCGTGCCGATCGATTACAGGAAGCACGTGGCGGACCAGATGATCGAGGCGTTGCCGAAGTCTGAGCGCGCGGTCGTCTCCGAAATCCTCGATCATTTCCAACAATCCCGTGAAGTCGACTTCGACCGAAGATCGACGGACGCAACAGAAGCGAAGATCGTGCTCGATGCGGCCCATGACTTGATCGCAGACCTGGCGGGCGGTGGGCTTCAAACGGCAATGGCCGTTGCCGGCGATGTGCACAGGTTGGAAAACCCATTCAACGGTGCGCGATGTCGTTAGCCACATCCTTCGAGCCAAGCAAGCCGCCCTCCTGGAGGACTATGTCCGACTGGTCAGGCAGGAGGAGATGGCCGAGATCAAGGGGGCAGTCGAAGCGAAGGTCGAGGACCCGCAGGTGCGGCAGGAGCTTTCACACCTGGTGACAGAAGTCCAACGGCGGCAGGAGGAGCTGGACGCCAAGATCAAAGCCGCAGGCGACGAAGACGCCAGAGCGGTTCGAAAGATCGAGCTTCAGAAGCGCAGGTGGGAGATGCGGAGATCGATGCTCGACCGTGAGCCCGCCGCAGTTTTGATCGGCGGGCTTCTCCTGGTCGTGATCGGCGTGGCCCTGCTCATTGCTATGTTCACGCACACCGCCGTACCCGAAATCGTGTCAAGTGCATTCCTGCTGATCTTGGGGTTCTTTTTCGGCCAAACCACCAGCAGCAAAGGCAGATCCGGCGACGCTGGCTGACGCACCGATGATTCCGGCGCTTTGCCGCACCGGCTCGAGGGTATCCACACCCACGGGGCATGAATCGTTCAAGATATCCAAGCGCTCGGATACCCGATCACCCGTCATCGGGACCGTCTTGAAATCGATCTTCGGCAACAAGAGGGACCCCGAACTCAGGCAGCAGACCTGTCGGTGCGGCACTCTAGTTCGGAGGGCGATGCATGGCTGAGACACGGACTTGCATAAGGAGATTGGATGCCTCTCAGACGGCCGAGGTCCCACATCAACTTCCGAGATCTCGATGGTGAAGCTCAATGCTGCTTTCCTGTCGACGCGTATTCCGGCCTTTCAGTGCGGATGAGGCATCCAAGATCGCAGGCGGTCGAAACGAGTATCTGCATGGTGCCGCGTTGGGTATCAATCAGATCCCGGCACAAGCTTGGTGGCCGCAATTCTGGGCTCAAACCGACATTCTTCTAACAGCGCAGGGCCGCGATATCTCCATGCTCGTCGGGGGAGACCGGACCGATGAAGTCGAGCGGCACCTGGCGCAGAACACTGCAGCACACCGCATCCGGATTCGGGGTCCAGATCGGAGCAGCGTATGGAACTGTTTGCCACTGGGCGCCTTTCGCGTTCAGATCCAGCTGGGCGCGGCAACCGCCGGCCCTGTCGTGGCGATGCCGATCGCTCCGCGGCCGGTTACCCAGCGAGTGACCGCGGCAAGCGATCCCGTGATCGTGGTGCTAGGTTCTGTCTCCCAATGCTGTGGATCGATCGGCCACACGTTCGGGGCTGATCGTGCATTATGGCCGCCGTGGCGACCGCGATCGGTGATCGATACCGGGTTCTGACCGACAAGCAGTGGGAACTGTTGGAGTTGCTGCTGCCGAAATCCGAAGGGCACGTGGGCCGTAACTTCGCCAACAACCGCTTGGTCGTGGAGGGGATGTTGTGTCGGCTGCGCACCAGCCTGCCGTGGCGGGATTTGCCCGAGCATTTCGGGCCGTGGCAGACGGTGCGGAAACGGCATCGCCGCTATGCCGCCGACGGCACCTGGGATCGGGTGCTGACCGCGTTGGTCGCGTTGGCCGATAGCACCGGCGACCTGGATTGGGTGGTCTCGATCGACTCGACGATCGTGCGGGCGCACCAGCACGGCGCCGGCGCGCGCGGCGACTCGGTGACCGGGCTATGAACCGGCAGACCATGCGATCGGGCGTTCCCGCGGCGGCTTGACCACCAAGGTGCACCTGGCTGCCGACGGCGCGGGTCGCGGCCTGGCCGTGCTGGTCACGCCGGGGCAAGCAGGCGACTCGCCGCCGCTGCCACCGCTGCTCGACGCGGTGGTGGTGCCGCGCCTGGGAGGCGGGCCGCCGCGCCGCAACCCGGACGTGGTGATCGCCGACCGGGCCTACTCCGCTGCGTCGAATCGAACCCTGTTGCGGCGCAAACGCATCCAGGCCGTCATCCCGGAACGCTCCGACCAGGTCGCCAACCGGAAACGCAAGGGCCGACACGGCGGTCGGGCGCCGAGCTTCGACACCGAGACCTACAAACGTCGCAACGTTGTCGAACGCGCCTTCAACCGAGCCAAGCACTGGCGCGCGGTCGCCACGCGCTATGACAAGCTCGCGATCACCTACCGCGCCGGATTCGTCCTGGCCCTGATCGTCGAATGGCTCAATCATTGGGCGACACGACCTAGCGCCTCCAATAGCGGAGCTCGAGCATGATCCATGAACCAGCACTACCGGGTCGGCGACCGGCAAACGGCGCGATAGCTACCGCTCATCCAGAGACGGCAACACCGTTTCGTCGATGATCAGCAGCACCGCGGCAGCGACCGGGATGGCGAGCAGCGCACCGACGATCCCGAGCAACGCGCCACCGAGCAGAACCGCCACCACCGTCACGACCGGTGGTACACGGACCGTTCTGCCAATGATTCTGGGCACGAGTAGATAGTCCTCGAACAACCGCAGGACGATGAAGAAGATGATGGTGGCCACAGTGACGGGCAGGGACACGGTGAGCGCGACCAGGGCCACGATGATCCCGGCCAGGGTGGAACCCACCACCGGTATCAAGTCCAGGACGCCGACCAGGACACCCAGCAACAGCGCGTAGGGCACATCGAAGATCAGCAGCCAAATGAAGGTCAGCACCGCGGTTATCACCGAAATGGCCAAATTCCCAAGGATGTAGCCGCCGACCTTCACGAAGATCTCATCGCCGATCAGGATCGCCCGCGGTCGGCGCGAGCGCGGAAACAGCCGGTATATCGAAGCGCGAACCTGTGCGAAATTGGCCATGAAATAGCCGGTCAGCACCGCGACGATCACCGTTCCGCTGACGATGCTGAACACGAGGCGGCC
Source organism: Nocardia sp. NPDC004278 (assembly GCF_053602975.1). Classification (NCBI taxonomy): domain Bacteria; kingdom Bacillati; phylum Actinomycetota; class Actinomycetes; order Mycobacteriales; family Nocardiaceae; genus Nocardia; species Nocardia sp. NPDC004278. Next base: position 164,831 of record NZ_JBSGEQ010000020.1, on the reverse strand, counting down.
GGCGCCGAGGACACCACCGGCCAGTTTGGCGGGATCTGACCCGAGCCCTTGCCGGGCCCGATCCTGCAGATGGAAGTGAGTGTTGAGCGTGTCGATGAGCGGATAGCGTTGCGCAAGATGGTCGACATAGTCCGGAGCATTGTGGACCAGCGCGCTGCCCTGGGTGACCAGCGGAGGTATCGCGGCCGCGAGGAACCCGGCCAGTAAGCCGATCGCGACCACGAACACCGCGATCACGGCGGCCCATCGCGGAAACCATGGCCGAACCAGCCACGACACGACAGGTTCCAGACCTATCGCCAGAAACAGCGCGACGATGATCAAGACCAGCACTTGACTGGCGGCGATCACCGCCTGGATCGCGCCATAGGTCACCGCGACTCCGGCCGCCCCCGCCATGCCGACCATGAACGGCGACCGTGGATCGAATCGTCGCCCGGGCTTGCCCAGCGGGTTCTGCGTTGTGCTGGCCCGCGCTGCCGCCGCCTCCGCGGAAATGATCGGCCCACCTTCGTCGGCGGTGTGCGGCTGCGCGACCAGGTCAGGGTGGCCCCGCTCCGCCACGTCGGGGGCGTGGCGGTCCTCGGTTCGACCTCGATCGGTGTCTTCGTTCATCTGGGTGGGTCCCCGGGGTTGCGACCCGATCAGTCGCGGCCCAGGGCTCGCGCTAGTTGGCCCTTGGACATCTTCGAGCGACCCTCGATCTTGCGCTTCTTCGCCTCGTTGTACAGCTGATCACGGGTCGGTCCCTTCCGGCGATTGGTGCCTGACCGCAGACCGCCACGCCGCTGCGGCGACATGTCCTGCACCGAGGACCGACTGGCGGTCGCGGCTTCCCCGGACTGGGCACGGTTCTTGTTCACCGTGCGCGCCGCGATCTCCTCCGCCCGCCGGCTGGACACACCCTGCTCGTTCTCCGCATCCTTGATGTGCTCGAACTGCCGCTCTCGCTTGTCCGACCATGCCTTCGGCATGTCCATCACCTCCTGTGCCGCGAATACCCCCACCCAGCCGCCGAAACATCGGCACTCCTTGCTCGGTTCCCACACATGGTCAGACGTGTCATGGGCGACGAGCCGCGCAACTCCCACGAATGGGCCTGTCGCCGTTGCCGATTTTGTGTTGCCCAGCAACTGTCGGTCGGTTCGACAAGCGAACCGTTGCGGTTGATCGCGTTGTATGTCGAATGCTAGAAGCGCTGGGAGCGGGTACCCGCAAGTGGCGTCTGCGATCGGTGGCGACTCTCGCATTTCTTCCGTAGCCGCGTGGTGAGATTTCCGGCGCGATTGTGGATTTGTCTCGGTTCTAGTTATCGAACAGCGGGAATATTGATAATAAATCGACTCCGGACTGCGTCGTGTTCGATGCTGCCGGAAGTGTTGGCCCCAACGGGATCACACTGATCGTCGACTCGGCGCTGGCGAGTGGGAAGATGACAGTGGATCGATTATGCGGCAGCGGATTTGACGACCGCCCTAGTCGGCAGACAGATGCTTCCATTCTGGCCGGTACTGCGACGACCGAATGGCTCGAGCGCGTCGGATTGATTTCTCCCGATTCGATGCGAAGAAGAAATGTTCGTGATCCGCGCCGACCACATCGACTACTGCACGAATAGCCAACCGATCTCTATCCGTTGCATACTTGCCCGAACGCACTGCCGCAAAACTGCCGAGTCGCAACTTCGATAACCAGGGGTGTACATCCCTGATCCTCAGGCGTCTACTGGAATACGCAGGACATCGGGTTGCGCATCGCTGCCTGTGTTCCCATGACCGTGGTTGGGTGGGCGCAGTGAGCAATGCTGGCATTGCGCACCCGATCGATCATAGAAGTACCGGAGGGTTTCTCGGAGCCCTTCGAGCACAGTAGCGAAATCAGGTAGTCATGATCGTTCTCGGAGTCATCCTTCTTATTGTTGGATTCATCTTTAGTATCCCGATCCTCTGGACGATCGGAATCGTGGTGCTCGTCATCGGGCTCGTATTACTGCTATTGGGGTCGATGGGCCGCGCCGTCGGCGGCCGACGCCATTACTACTGACCCCAGGATCGAGTTCGCGTTCTGATCCGGTCGCCACGTCACCGCTGTCGTCTCAGCACACTCGGCATCGGCGGTAGTCAACCCGGTCCAGAACTCGCCCCATGTCATCCACCAACTCGGCAACACCGTCGAATGATCATGCACGGCCTACCCCGCTCGCACCAGCACCGCCAACTCGGCACACACCGCGAGAGCATGTTTCTGGCCGGAATTCTTTTGCCGCAACCAGAATCACATTCTCTGCAGCGCCCTCGAACGCACAACCGACCCCTATCGACGGCAGCGTTTGTCAGCTGACTTCGCGGCGGCTGTCCACGCCGATCACTTACTCCCGCAGAGGTGGGGCCAATCCTGCACAAATCCGACATGCCTTCTGAAACCGCCCCGGCCGCAGAACGCAATCTAGTGGTCAGAGCCGCTTCCGTGGCGCCGATGTTCCGAGCCCCGAACAGCCAGGGACACCACGGGATTAACGTCAAGGACGGTGCGGCGCCTGCTCAGAGTCAGACCCCCGCTTCGTTTCATCTGACTTCGAATCCGGATCGACCTTATCCGCGCGCTCCCACTCCTTGTCCAACTCACTTCGCGAATCCGCCGCCTCGCCGCGATCCACGTGCGCCTGCTGGGCAAGCTGCTCGGCCTGCGCCGCCTTCACCTCACCTTCCGCCTTTGCCGCTCGACTCCTCGCAGCGGTCTCCTCTGCCCGCGCCTCCCGCTGACCGACCTCGAACTCCCGCTCCGCCGCACGGTCGCGGATACGCCCAGCTTCAGCCCGGCGGTGTTCGCGCCGTTTGCGCATCGACAACCACACACCGGCCACAAGCAAAATGACCCCAACGACGACAATGATCACGATCACAACGGTGGTGCTCATCTTCCGACTCCTCGCACTCACCCCCCTCCACCCTAACGCCACTCAACCACCCCGAACTGGGAAAATAACTGATCGAAGGCCAAGGCTGATCCGTATCTTGTCGCTGATATCACGCGATATCCGCGCGCACTTCGCGGCTGGGCCCGACCCGCAGCGGCGTCGACACCAGATACAGCGATATATCGACGCCGGCGTCGATGAATGTATGTCCAGCACCGGACCCGACCTGAACGGCTTCTTCACCGCATAGCAGAAAAATGTCCTGCCCACGGTGATGATCGCGGAAATTCGGTCGGCGTACTCGGCCTTCCGAATTACACCCACCCGCACACTGATTGAGCCAGATCAGAAAACGGTCGAGACAACTTCCACCATATTGCCCGACTCGGCGTCGTCGAGGGCGGTGGCGATGTCAGGCTTGGGCGACAATGCCGACCAGGCGGTCGCCCTCCAACGCAGGCACGTGTCGCATTTGATGCTGTGCCATGATCGAAATACCGTTCAGCATGAAAGATTCGTTCGTGAACAGTGCGCAGTAATTCGCCGCGCAGGGTGCGCCGGTAAAACGGCTCTTCACAATCGAGGCTGTCGTGGCATCTGACGGTTCGAGGTATTGGTTACGGGACGCGAGCGTCGTAGGTAGCGCAGTGTGTGAGGACCTCGTCCATGTGGCTCTGCGCCCACGATCTGAGTCCGCGGGTCATGTCATGGAGAGAGTGGCCGAGGTCGGTCATCTTGTAGGTGACGGTGACGGGGACGGTTGGTGTCACGGTGCGGGTGATCAGGCCATCACGTTCCAGCGACCGCAATGTCTGGGTCAACATCTTCTGGCTGACTCCCGCCAGCAATCGCGAAATCTCGGAGTAGCGCATCGCCCTCGCAACGCCCGCCGTACCAGGCTGGTCGGAAGCGTCGCCCCCGAGCGCGCACAAAACGAGCACAACCCACTTGTCCGAGATCCGGTCGAGCAGTTGGCGACTAGGGCATGCCGCCAAGAACGCGTTGTACTCCACCTTGGCCTGCGCTCGTCTCTGAGCGGCGTTTGTCGTCCCCAACCTGATCACACCTATTCCTGAGAGTGGGTTACGCACCTTGGAGTGCCTACTTCCGGATGGGAAGTAACTCCCCAATGATGGTCCGAGGTGGCGACACGCGCCACCGCCTGATCAGGAAGCAGAACCAACCACGATGAACGCATCCTCCACTTCACTTCCCGGTGGCACCTGGGCTCTGGGCGACTCGACCGTCACCCGCTTCGGCTACGGCGCGATGCAGCTCGCGGGCCCGTGGGTCATGGGGCCGCCCGCCGACCACGACGGTGCCCTGGCGGTGCTGCGCGAGGCAGTCGAGGCCGGGATCACCCACATCGACACCAGTGTCGCTTACGGGCCACAGGTCACCAACGAGCTGATCCGCGAAGCCCTGCAGCCCTATCCGGGATCGTTGTTCATCGCCACCAAGGTGGGGGCGAACCGCGACGCGCAGGGTGGCTGGCCCACAGCCCGGCGACCCGAAGACCTGCGCAAGCAGGTCCACGAGACCCTCCAGTCCCTCGGTGTCGAGGTACTCGACCTGGTCAACATGCGTATGGGCGATGCCGAAGGCCCCCAGCCCGGCTCCCTCGCCGAGGCGCTCGGAACGCTCGTCGACCTGCAGCAGGAAGGTCTGATCCGCCACCTCGGGGTCAGCAACGTCACCACCGAGCAGGTCACCGAGGCCCAGAGCATCGCCCAGATCGTGTGCGTGCAGAACATGTACAACCTCGCCCACCGCTACGACGACGACCTCATCGACCGACTCGCCGGCGACGATATCGCCTACGTACCGTTCTTCCCCCTCGGGGGCTTCACGCCGCTACAGTCCGCGGCGCTCTCTGGAGTCGCCGACCGACTGGGGGCAGCTCCGATGTCCGTCGCACTGGCCTGGCTACTGCAGCGCTCCCCGAACATCCTGCTCATCCCCGGCACATCATCGACGGCGCATCTGCGCGAGAACATCGCCGGCGCCGGTCTCTGCCTCTCCGACGAGGACATGGCCGAACTGGACAGCATCGGCCGCTGACCCCACGGAGGCGTCAGGAAGCAGCGTCTGACGTGAATGACGCTAGTCCTGGTCCGGGTCGCTCCAGCGCTGACCTGACCTCCTTTGTTTGGCTGTCCGAATGCGGGTTATCCGTCAGAAGACCGGCTGGAGCCAGCAGGCCGGCACCTTCGAACAGAACAAAGGGGCCGCGATCATGGGCGCTGTCGATAAGGCAAAGAACAAGGCAGAGGAACTGGCCGGTAAGGCCAAGGAGAAGTTCGGCGAGGCCACCGGCGACAAGGGTAAGCAGACCGAGGGCAAGGCCGACCAGACCAAGTCCAACCTCAAGGATGCAGGCGAGAAGGTCAAGGACGCCTTTCGCGACTGACTCGACGCTCGTCAGCAGCGTCGACTACGGGCGGGTGGTCCCGCGAGGCCATCCGCCCGAAGAATCGGTCCCGCATCCACCACCAGCACACCGGCCAGCAACGCGCCTACCTCGTGCTCCTGCCGAACTCCGATCCCGACCCGCATGAAACTCCAGGCAGACCGGTCCACGCCCACATCGAGCCGACAGATAGCTAACGCCCATCCAGTGAACGCAACACCGTCTCACTGATGATCAGCAGCACCGCGGCAGCCACCGGGAAGGCGAGCAGCGCACCGACAATCAGACGTCCGTGCTGATCCGGCCCCCATCTACCGCCACCATGGAAGGCAAAGCCACAGCGCGGCGAATCCACATAGCGAACCGATGTCGGGCGGGTTCCCGGGACGACGGGCCCAGCCAGAGGTCGGTCTTGGGACCGCGCTCCCCACACCGCTCATCGCAACCCTGGCGGACCTTTCACCACCACTAATATGAGGCAAGCACCATGCCCGACAACAAGCCGTCCTCGATGTCGACTGGCGGATCATCGTCGGCGTCGTACAACAACTCGGCCTCGGTCGTGGGCCGGGTAGCCCAGAACAGTGTCTTCGAGCGATCCGCCCGCGCCGGCTTCGTCGTGAGCGGCATCGTGCACCTGATCATCGGCTACATCGCCATCCGGATCGCCCTCGGCGGCACCGCCGGCACCGCCGACCAATCCGGGGCCATGACGGAACTGGCCGCCAAGCCGGGTGGCGTCGCCGCCCTCTGGGGGTGCGTCGCCGCTTTCCTGTTGATGGCGCTGTGGCGGCTCGCCGAAGCGGCACTCGGCAGCTCGTCCAAACCCGACGCCGACAGTAAGAAATCCAAAGCATTCGATCGCATCAAGGCGGCTGGGCTGGCGGTGGCCTATTTCGCTTTCGCCCTCTCCGCGCTCGGATTCGCCCGCGGCCGTGGCCAGTCCAGCAGCGACCAGAGCACGGGGATCACCGCTCGCATGATGCACACCACCACCGGCACGATCACCCTCATCGCAGGCGGGCTGATCATCATCGCGATCGGCGGCTACCACGTCTACAAAGGAGTGCGCCAGAACTTCCTCGAGGACCTCGAGGGCACCACCAGCGATTTGGTGCGAAGGTTGGGCACGGTCGGATACATCGCGAAAGGGCTGGCCATCGCCGCGGTCGGGTTGCTGGTGATCCTCGCCGTGAGTCGATCCGAGCCGGACAAAGCCGCCGGACTCGACGGCGCCTTCAAAACCGTTGGAGCTCAACCCTACGGAGCGGTCCTGCTCATAGTGTCCGGCCTGGGCATCATCACCTACGGCCTCTACAGCTTCGCTATGGCCCGGTACACCAAGATGTAGTCGGTAACGCCGCGCCGAGACCGCGTCAGCGGTCGGTCGAGTCACGCGGGAGAAGGGGACCGAGGGGGCCGAGGTCGATGTTGAGGTCTTCAGGGGTGAGGCCGAAGTGGTCGCGTAGTTCGTCCATGCGTTGTTCGAGCAGCATCAGGGTGGTGCCGATGCGTTCGATCTGGGTGTCGCTGAGGTCGCCCGCGTCTACGCGGCGTAATGCTTGTCGCTCCATCAGTTGCCGCAGTAACTCCACCAGGGTGAGGACGAGGGTGACCAGCCCGCGCTCGACGGATTCGGGATCGGTGTCGATTCGCGGTGGGATGCCGCCGAATTCAGTCATCGGCTGGTTCCAGCGCATCGTGCGGCGCGGACCCGACCGGCGCGTACAGGGTGCTGATCGAGGAGATGAGGGCTCGTAACGAGATCTGGACCAAGTCGACGTCGGCGATGGCGAGTTTGATGTCGCCGGAGATGACCACCCCTCCGGCCAGCACCCGATCCAGCAGGTCGACCAGCGCGACACGGCGCTCGTCGTCGACATTGCGGACGACCTGGCTCATCCCGGCTCTCGTTCCACGCCTGCGAACGAATATGGCGGCCACGGGCCGGTGAGTTCGAGCCGGATGCCGGGGAATTCGGCGTCGAGCATCGTCACGGCCGCGGTGAAGTCGTCGGTGCAATCGTTGTCCACAAGGTAGGTCCCGTTGAGCACCATCCAGTCCCGGCGGCCACTCACGGCTGGATCGGTCAGCGCCTGACGTCGTCCCGCCGCGGCTTGGTGAACCAAGCGCGTATGGATCTCCTCGGCGCGCTCTGCCGCATCGCGTTCCACGGTCTCCTGCGCGGACAGTTGCGCGCGACGCCGGGCCAGATACGCGGTCCCTGCCCCCGTCGCGCTGCCTGAGTTCGCGGCCCGGGCCGCGGCCACGGCAGCGGTCAGGGTAGCGCGATCGCCGTAGCCTTTTACGCCCCACTCGGTGCGCCCACTCACCAGGGTGAGGGCCGCACCGAAGTCCGCCCGCCGCTCGTCGAGCAGCTCGCGCACCCGGTTGTCGTCGCTGAAGACCGTGGCCAATCGTAGCGGGACGGCGGGGCGTCGACGCACCACGGCCGACACAACGGCGTCGTGCGTACGGGCTGTCGCCTCCAACCAGTCGAGATCCTCCAAGTGCTCGCGTAGTGGTTGCTCCCCGAAAACCGCTAGCGGCACCGAGCCGACGACTGCCGTCAGATCGGCCGAGACCACCGTCCGAACCGACTCGCCCGCGACTCCGGTCAGCTCGCTCAGTTCCGCCGCGTCGCCGCAGCTGGACGACACCGCGTACAGCCAGACCCCGAGACCACCGGTCACGATCGTTCTTCCTTCGGCTCGCGGCCGCGCTCGATGAGTTGGCGGCGTTCGTTTGTCGCCTCCAGTTGGGCAATCCGGTCCCGAAGCTCCCGGTTTTCCAGTTCCAGATCCCGATCCTGCCGTTCCAGCGTGCGGGCCTTGCTGTTGAGCCAGGGGTCGGTCTCCCACCAGTCGATGCCGACCGCCTTGGCCGTCTCCAAGGACGCGATCACCAACCGCAGTTTGATCGTGAGCAGTTCGATGTCGAGCAGGTTCACCTGGATGTCGCCCGCGATCACCAGGCCCTTGTCGAGGACCCGCTCCAGGATGTCGGCGAGGTTCGTGGACTGATGCCCGCCCCCGTAGGGCTGCGGGACCGACGATCCGCCGCCGACCACCGTCATCGCGGCGCCCTTCCACCGAATGAGACACAGGCCCAGGCTGATCCCCCGTAAGCGCTGCCTATTCGCCTGCGACAACTTCCGCGACACTCTGGCCCGCGGCTTCGGTGGCGTGCATCTCGTTCGCGTACAACAGGCCGTAGGTGAAACCGTTCTCGTCGCTTGCCGTGCCTGCTGCTGTCGCGGTTCGCCACAGGAATTCGGCCGACACGACGCTGTCGTTGTAGTCGCCGAGCAGGCGCTGAATCTTCTTGTAGTACTTGATGTTCGACCTTGCGCGTGTGGGCTTTCGAACGGGCTTGTGCAGTTCGGCGGCGTAACGTGCGCGTTTGGCGGCTTTGCGCGCGCGGTGCATCGATTCGTGTCGGTGGTTGTGCAATGCGGTCATCAACCGGCGGTCGGCTTTGCCCGCAGCTCGCCGGGCCTGTTTCACCAGTTGGCGCCGACGGATCCGTCGCTCGAACGGCGGCTGCGATTTCCATGTCTGCAGGGTCGCGAGCAGTTGCAGGTAGCGGGGCGAGTTCATTGCCTCGGCGAGAGCATTGCGGCTCGGCAACTGCCGGGCCAGTAGCGTCGAGTCGATCCGCGCGGCGACCGGACCCAAGACGAGTTCGGGTGGTAGCGCGTTGAGTTCATCGTCGAGGCGACGGCGTTGGACGTGGCAATCGCGTATGTCGCCGAGAAGCGCTGCGTACCATCTCAGCTCGTTGTCGATCTCGCCGATCGCGGCGTGGTCCAGCAGCTTGCCGAATACGCGCAACGTGGAGCGGAGTCGCCGCGTCGCGACGCGGGTGTCGTGGATCGGTTCCTCGCCTCGGCGTAACCCGACGTCACCCGCGAAGATCAGGTCGATCTGTGTGGTCATGTATTCGTGCAAGGCACGTGCGGCCCGGGAGCGGGCGTCGGCCGGTCCGAATCGCTCCGGCAGCGCATGAGACAGCTTGGAGGGATAGCTCGACTCGCGCGCTCCTGCTTCGACGAGCCGGTCCCGCAATATCGTCGGGACTTTGTCGGTGTGTGGGCCGAGTTCGACCTCGATCTCACGCCAGGCGAGCAGTTCCGCAGGCCGGTCAGCTGCGGTCGAGTCCACGATGTCGTCATCGATCTCGACGATCAGTTCGCCGCCTGAACCGAGGATGCGGTGACGGCGGCGCAATGTATGAACCCTGGCGACCGCATTCAACGGCCTACCCAACGCGGCGCCGTTGACGATCTCGGCGAGTTCGTGCGGCAGCTCGTCCGACAGCCGGGCGGTTACTTCGACACGACCCCGTGAGTGGGGGACCTTCAACTGCCAGCCGGATTCGTCCTCACCCTCACGGCGACGCAACGTCAGGTCATGGGCGAACAGATCTCGCTCGGCGGTATCGAAATAGGTGCTGGTCAGCTCGACCGGCACCTCCTCGATGCGGCTGTTCGCCACCAGGTCGTCGAGCCTCGGAAGGGTGAAGTCCCGGTCGACCTCCCATTTGCTCTCACGTTCGAGTACGTCCTCCACCGTTACCGCGTTCCCAGCAAACCGCGCGTCAAACAGGGAAGGGGATGTGGTGCTCTTGCCAGCGATCCCGTTCGATTCACTACCACGCTCGCGTAAATCGATCTTGCTCGTCTGCCGCTGCCGCTGAGGTGAAGAGCGGGAGATACCGCCAGATCGCGAACAGCGTGTCGGGGTAGCGAGCCTCTTTGACGCGGTGCACGATCAGCCGCGCGGTGGTGCGGTCTTTGGTGGAAGCGAAAGCGGTGTATGCGATTTCGGCGACCTCGGCATCAGAGATCTAAGCCACCGCTGTCGGGATCGCGAACCGCGCCCGGATACTTCACCGGTGTCCACGCGTCGCGACAAGCAGGTCGCCGACGTGGTCGGTGAATGCGTAGCCGACCCGGTCCAGGATCGCGGCCAGGGACGGCGCCGAGGATCCCATGGAACTCGATGCACACCCCGGACTCCCGCCCATCCGCGTGCGCCTGGAAGGCAAAGGCCGGCAGGTCCTGCCCTCGACGGCCAGCATCGGATGCACGTCGCATCAGGCTCAGGGGCGCAGCTTCGAGCAGTTAGCTGCTGAGACGGACAATGAGGCTGTGTAGCTCCGCGGCGAGCGCGTCGGGTGCCTCCAGGGGTAGGAGGTGGCCGACGCCGGGGACTATGCCCAGTTGAGCGTGTTCGATGTGCGGCAGTAGGTGATCTCGGAGCACGTGTGGCGGTTCCACCGCGTCGTTTTCCCCGGCCAGGACCGTGACAGGGACGTCGATCGCTTGGGCGGCGTCCGTGATGTCCGTTGCTATACCCCGCAACGGCCACTCCCGCCGGGCCTCGGGGTGGACGGCGAGGCTGTCGCGTACGACAGCGGCCCGCAGCGACTCCGGCAACGGGACGGCAGTCAGGACATGAGCGAGCGCCTGCTCGACGGACTCCGGTGAGTCGTACGCGTGAGAGAGCGTCTGTCGATAGTCGAGGGTCACCGCGGCGGGCGGCTCCGGCGGTGCGGGCGCAACCAGCATCAGGCCCGCCAGTCCCGCAGGCCGGCGTGCTGCGACGAGCTGGCTCACCTTGCCTCCCATCGAATGGCCGACGATCACGAATGGCCCGAGGTCCAAGGTTTCGACCACGTACGAGAGGTCGTCGGCGAGTTGGTCCAGGGTGTAGGGGCCGGGCAGTGCCTGTGATGTGCCCCAGCCGCGCTGATCGAAGCGGACCGTGACCTGTTCGGCCGGAAGCCGTTCAACGACCCCGTTCCAGGTGGCGGCGGAGCCTCCCCAGTAGTGGACGAACACCAGCGCCGGCCCGGTGTGCCCCTTCGAGCGCACCTCGATAGCGCCGCCTGCCACGCGTACAGTGCTTGTGTTTTCCATCATTTCCGCGCCTTTCCTCAACGTCGGCGGGGAGCGGAGCGCTGCTGCTTCCGCCGCGGGTGTGCCATCTCTTCCTGCCCTGATCAGCAGGTGACGCCTTCGAAGCTACAGTTGTCATGTGGCTGCTCCCTGGTGGATAGAGACGCAATTCTTGTGAAAATCGGACACCCTGCTGTTCGGCAAGTGCGCTACATGCCCGCCTTCGGGGCGGCATACGGTGTGGAGGTCCTCAGCTTCGCGCAGCTTCGGGAGATGGACGACAAAGGCGTCCGTACCCGGCCGCAGCGACCGGATTTTCATGTGCTCGCCTTGGTCGCCGCCGGCAGGGGCAGTCACGTAGCGGACTTCGAGACGTATCTGTTGGGAGAAGGGGACGTGGTGTGGATCCGGCCCGGCATGGTGCACCGTTGGAGCGACGTCGACGGCGTTGATGGTCCCCTGGTTCTCTTCCGGCCCGGCTTCCTGCCCGACCTGGGCCCGACTCCGGCGTGGGACCTCTCCGCGTCCGCCACCTGGCACCTGGCACCGCAGGTGCAACCGCTCGCCCTGCTGGCAGCTGATCATCTGCGATGCGAACACGATCTGGCAGCGCGGATGCCGCAGTTGGCCTCCCCCGCGCTGCTCTCCCACCTTCTGGCGGCGCTGGTTCTGCGCGTGCTGCCCGTCGAGGCCGCCACCCCCGCCGTCAGTGGGAGGCGATATCGGGAAGTCTTCGGCCGCTACCGGGCTGCGGTCGAGGAACACTTCACGGAGTGGCACCAGGTCGCCGACTACACCCGGGTGACGGGCTACGACCGGCGAACGCTGACCCGGGCTACCTGCGCCGCCACCGGCGTTGGCGCCAAGGAATTCCTGGACCAGCGAATCGTGCTGGAGGCCAAACGGCTGCTCGCCCACACCGACTTGCCGGTGAGCAGGTGCGCACAGCGTCTCGGCTTCCGAGACGCCGCGAACTTCACCACCTTCTTCCAGCGCGGCACAGGGCAGGCCCCGAGCACGTGGCGTACCGCCGACACCCGCGCCGCTCGCCCCTTGTGATCTATCCGACGCGGACCCCGCCGACTGGTCGAACTGCTCGTCCAGGGACTACAGCGACCGCAGTCATTCCGTCAAGGGCAAACCCCCACCGTCATGCGCATGCTACGCGCGTGCTGGAGCCGGTGAGGGTCCAGCTAACGAGGAGGTCCAGAGCCCGTTTCGACGGTGATCCCGCTTCGGCGGTGTAGGCGAACAGGGTCGTGTCGGGGTCTCCGGGCGGGGAGAGGGTTTCGTATTCGACGGTCAGTTCGCCGACCAGCGGGTGGCGCAGGCGTTTGGAGCCGTGGGTGCGTTGGTGAACGCGGTGCTGCTCCCACCAATGGTCGAATTCGGGGCTGTGTTCACGCAGATCGGCGATGAGGGCGGTCGTGTGCTGGTCGTGCGGGGCGCGGCCGACCTCGAGCCGCAGACTCTCGACCGCGGCTCGTGCCTGGTCCTCCCAGTCGACGAACAGGGCGCGGGCGTCGTCGTCGAGGAACATCCAGCGTGCGTAGTTGCGGTGCCGGGGGGCCAGCCGCTCGAAGTCGGTGAACAATGCCCTGGCCATCCGGTTGGCGGCGAGGACATCGGTGCGCCGTCCCAGGACAAGGACGGGTTCGCCGTCGAGGGCTTCGAGGAGCTGGTAGAGGCCGGGTCGGACACGCTGGACGCCGCGGGGGCTTCGTCGGGTCGTCGCCCTGATTCCGATGAGGTCCTGCAGGTGCGCGTGTGCTGCGGCGTCGAGCCCCAGGGCACGGCCGATCGCCTCGACCACGGCGGGTGAGGGGGTGATACGTCGGCCCTGCTCGAGGCGGGCGTAATAGTCGGTCGACACTCCGGCCAGGAGGGCGACTTCCTCACGGCGCAGGCCCGGCACCCGGCGCACGCGGCCGTCCGGGGGCAGGCCCACCCGCGACGGGTCGCCTTGGCTGCGGGCTCGTCGCAGGAAATCAGCCAGTTCACGGTTGGTTTCAGCCACACAGACGAGTGTCGCCGATGCCGGGCGTTCCTGGCTGGCCCTGCGAGTCCTAGGTCGCCCCGTCCGCGGTCGTGCAGGGCGCGATATGGGCGTCCACGACGCACTGCGGTGAACCACGCTGGATGCATACCGACCCCGAGGACCGCTCGGGGTCGCCTCCTGTACGAGCTAAGGATGATCATGGCTTTTCCGACAGAGCGACCCGCGATCTGGTTCGTGACCGGCACCTCCCGCGGCTTGGGGCTCGAACTGGTCAAGCAGCTGCTGGAGCGTGGTGACAACGTCGCCGCGACGACGCGCTCCTGCGAGCGGCTGCTCGCGGCGCTCGGCGACCGGGTCGACACCTCACGTCTGCTCCCGCTCACCGTCGACCTCCGTAACGAGGCCGCGGTCGAGCAGGCCGTGCTCGAGACCACCGAGCGTTTCGGCGGCCTGGACTGCATTGTGAACAACGCGGGCTACGGATTCCTGGCCGCGGTGGAAGAGACCAGCGACCACGAGGTCCGCGACATGCTCGACGTCCAGATCATCGGCGTGTGGAACGTGCTCCGTGCAGCGTTGCCCGTCCTTCGCGAGCAGCGCAGCGGCCACATCGTCAACGTATCCTCGATCCTGGGCCTGACCGCTGTTCCGGGCTGGGCGCTGTACTGCGCGGGGAAGTTCGCGCTGGAGGGGCTCAGCGAGGCTCTCGCAGCCGAGGTATCGGACTTCGGTGTCAACGTCACCATCGTCGAACCCGGCTACTTCCGCACCGAGTTCCTCACCGAGGACTCGCTCGCCCTGCCTGCCGAGGCGACCGCGCACTACCCGGCCATCCGGGAGATGACCGACAACCACCTCGAGCTCCAGGGCAGCCAGCTCGGCGACCCGGTCAAGGGCGCCGAGGTGATCATCAGCCAGGTCGTGGCCGGCGACGGCCCGTTGCGCCGGCTGCTCGGCTCGGACGCCCACGCCTACGCCACCGCCAAGGTCGCGGCCCTTGCGGCGAATGTCGACGCCACGGCGCTCAGCGCACCCGTCACCGACTTCCGGTAGTGCGTTTGCTGGCGACGTTGATCTTCGAGGCACTGCCGTGGCCGGTTCGAACCGCGGCTGCGACAGCACGGGCGCTAGCGGTACGAACGGCTCACGAAACCGTCATAACGGCACAGCACCGCTGCCGGTCTGCTCATCCAACCTGGCCCACCAACGGCCGCCCACCCCCGCAACTGACCGACCTCACCGCGGGCGCGGGCCCAGTCCGTCGAACCCCGTCATCGCCGCCGCCGACCGCCAGCGGTTCTTCGACCACCTGCTCCCGATCGCAGACCGGCGCCGGTGGCCCGACGATGCACTGCTGCGCCGCCAGCTGCTACGGCATCTGCTCGACCGGCTGCGACCCGGCACCGAGCGAGCCGACCTCTACGCTCATACCCTCGCTGACCTGCTCGCCAGCCATCTGCACTTGCTTGCCGCCAGCGCACGCTGCCCGCCGCGAACAGCGCCACGGTGCGGGCGCTTCCGATCGCGAGTGCGTCGGCCGGTGTGACAATTTCGGCGAAATCCGGTGTAGCCCAGGTAGCTGGCTCTGCTCGAGCTGTTGCAGACCGACGGTACCCATACCGGAAACCGCACCGGATATCGCGCGCGAGCTACCATCGGCCCTTCGGCTACTTCAGGAGTTCGATCACGGGCGCGAACGCATCCATGGCCGGTTCCATCATCGTGAAGTAGGTGACCCCGTATCGGTCTCGGCATTCACGCACGCTGTCGGCGATCTGCTGGGGCGTGCCGACCATGACCCCGGCTGCGGCGTCGATCCGATCGTCGGTGAAACCGGGCTGCCACTGGCGCACCCGATCGCCCAGAGTGTTCCGCTCGGCCGGGCCGGCTACCGCCCACACCAGAAGGTTGAGTTCCACCTGATCCCTGCGGTCGCCGAGCAGGCCGCGTACGTAGTCGGCGCGTTCGGCGAGTTTGTCCGCGCTCATGAGGTTCGGCAGGCCGCCGGTCTTCGGCGTCGAGGCGCCGGGCAGGGCGATCACGTCGGCGTGCTGAGCGGCAATGCGTAGCAGGCGGTTTCCCGATCCGGCGATCATGACCGGCGGACCTTCCGGCCGCGTGGGCGCCGGTTGGTAGGCAGGGTCGGCGTACAGCTTGCGCATGGTGAGTACGGTCTGCTCGAGGTGCTCGACGCGGGCGCCCGGGCCGGGCATCGGTATTCCGGCTGCGTCGAATTCTTCCTTCACATATCCCGCGCCCAGCCCGATTTCCAGTCTGCCGCCGCTGAACTGGTCCAGTGTGGCGACGTCACGGGCCAGCAGCGTCGGATTGTAGAACGGCGTATTCAATACGAAGGTGCCCAGCGTGATTCGCTCGGTGGCCTCCGCCGCCAGCGACAACGCCGGAAACGGAGCGGGTATACCGAGATGGTCGGGCACCGTTAGAACGTCGTAACCGAGCGCTTCCGCACGACGAGCCTTGTCCACCCACTTCGAACGCGAACCCGGAAACGCCATGCAGACACCGAAACGGAACTCAGCAACCATGATCTCGTTTCTACCACCGGGGGAGTAAGGCAGCTGTAAGCATGCGATCATGTTGGACCGCTGAGGCTTTCGCGCCGCCAACCGGGCCCGACGCGATCATCGACGTCATCGCCGGGGCCGCACCACGGTCGGCCGATCCGCGCGGTGGCACACCGTATGGAGGCGGGCCGACCGCTGGCAGCGGGACCGTCCGCACGAACTGCAGCAACATCGACCGCGAAACCTCCACCGCCAGCTGCTGTGTCGGTCTCTCATCGGGCCGGCCCATCCGGGGCAGGCCTGATTCGGGTCAGTAACTCCCACAGCAGGGCACACCTGAGCAAACGGCACAACACCCACGGCTCGCCGACCTGCCGGGCGCAACCGCGGTGTACCCGAGGACTGCGCCGCCTGCACCCGGGGTCGAGGAGTACATCCGCCCCGACCCCTCGAGCAGGGTGTTCAGGAAACTGGGCACCTTGGCGGTGCTCATGGGGCGATCCTCACGGCACCCCAAGTACCGACACAGGCACTGCCGTGACCAATTCGTGACCTATTCGAGACATTGGGGTGGGCGGCCTGGTCGTAGGCGGGTAGCGTCCGGACGTGCGACAGCCTCGGCGGCATATGCGCCGCCGGGGCTGTTGTCCAGCTACACCAGGCGTTCATTGCAAACCCCAGACTGCATACGCGCCCACGATGACCAGTTCCACATGAAGGTGCCGGCCCGGTCACCTCGCCGATGCCGAGCGCCCGCAATGCGTTCGCCAATCGGGCAGCGTCCGAGCCCATTTCACTGAAGGTCATGGTCCGCAGGCCGGTGCCCGCCCATGTCGACACCGTGCTGTCGCCATGGAAGGTGGCGGCGTAGCGCAGCAGTGTCGCCAGCGAAAGCGGCTCGTCCTGCATGGTGCTCGGCATTGGAAAGTCGGTTCCTTTCTTCGTTTTTCGGGTGCGTCAGCCGTGGCGCAGCACGGTTAGGGTGGCGAGTAGCTTGTCGATCTTGGCCGTGCGGGCGAAGGTGGTGAGTGCCAGCACCGCCGGGAAACGGCGTCGGGCGACGGATTTCGCGTAGGTGAACTCCTTGAGCCCGTCGGGTCCGTGGATGCGGCCGAATCCGGACTCGCCGACCCCGCCGAATGGCAGTTCGGGCAGGGCCGCGAATAGGTAGACCAGGTTGACGCCGGTCATGCCGGAGCGCAGTCGCCGGGCCAACTCCTCGCCGCGTTGCCTGGAGAACACGGCCGACCCGAGGCCGAAGCGCGAATTGTTGGCGCGTTCGACAGCCTCGTCCATGTCGCGAACCTTGTTGATCGCCAGTGTGGGTCCGAAGGTCTCCTCGGTCATGGCGAGCGAGTCCTCGTGGACGTCGGTGAGGACGGTCGGCTGCACCAGCCGGTCCCCGACCGCGTCGAGCCCACCGATCAGCGTCCGCGCGCCCCGGCGCAGAGCGTCGGCGATGTGCTCGGCAACTACATGCGGCTGGGTGGGCATCGTCATGGGGCCGAGTTGCGCCTCCGGGTCGTCGCCCGCGCGGAGACCGCGCACCAGGTCCCGCACCTTGGTGAGGAATTCGTCGTACACACGCTCGTGCACGTAGACGCGTTCGGTGCCGATGCACGCCTGTCCGGAGTTGGACAGCCCGCCCCACACCGCCGCCTCGGCCGCCGCATCCAGGTCGGCGTCGGTGTCGACCAACAGCGCGTCCTTGCCGCCCGCCTCGATCAACACCGGGGTGAGGGTTTCGGCGCATGCGCTCATGACCTTCTTGGCGGTGGCCGTTGAGCCGGTGAAGGCGATCTTGTCCACGCCCGAACGGCACAGGGCCGCACCGGTTTCGCCGAAACCGGTGACCAGTTGCAGCACCGGGTGTTCGGGAACCACCTGTGCGAAGGTGTCCACCAGCCAGGTGCCGACACCGGGGGTGAATTCGCTCGGCTTGAACACCACCGCGTTGCCCGCGGCCAGCGCATACGCGATGGAGCCCATCGGGGTGAAGACCGGAAAGTTCCACGGCCCGATCACGCCGATCACGCCCAGCGGCAGGTACTCCACTGTCGCGCCGAGGTCGGCGGACGTGAGGCCGGTGGGAACCTTCCTGCGGCCCAGCACCTTCGGAGCGTTGCGCGCCGCCCAGGCCAGATGGTCGAGCATCATAACGATCTCGAGCTGGGCGTCGGAGATGGGTTTACCGGTCTCGGCGTGCGAGATCTCCGCGAGCTGGGCCAGGCGGCGGGCGATCACCCCGCGCCACTTCTTCAGCCGCTCGGCGCGTTCACCGAAGGTCAGTTCGGCCCACCACCGTGCAGCTTCCTGTGCGCGCGCGACGGTTTCGTTCACCTGCTCGGTCGTGAACACCGGATGTGTGCCGACCACGTCGCCGGTGGCGGGGTCGAGCGAATCGAAGGTCGCGGCGACTGCTGTACTCACGGAATCTCCTCGGATTTCCTGGGTCTGTGTCGGCGGCGTCATGCGTGGCCGCCGCGAATCAGATCGGATGCCTTCTCGCCCACCATGATCGTGGCTGCATTGGTGTTGCCGCGGGGCACGACGGGCATGATCGACGCGTCGGCGATGCGCAGCCTTTCGATCCCGCGCACCCGCAGTTGTGGGTCCACCACAGCGTTCTCACTGGTGCCCATCGAGCAGGTGGAGACCGGGTGGTACAGCGTCTGGGTCCAGGCACGAACATGGTCGGCCAGCTCCTCGTCCGTCGCCCCGTCGACCCGGTTCGGCAGATAGGGCTGATCCAGGAAACGCGCGAACGAACGGTCTCCTACGATCTCGAACACACGCCGCGCGCCGGCGACCACCGCCGCCATATCGGCCGGATCCTCGAAATAGGCGGGATCCATCTCCGGCTTCCACGCCGGATCCGCCGACCGCAGCCGCAATCTTCCTCGGCTGGCGACATTCACCAGAGTCACACCTGCCGTGAACATCTGGCCAACCGGCTCGCGGAATCCGTTGTCGTAGAACCCGGTCGGTGCTACGTGAATCTGAATGTCCGGCGCGGCAATCCCGTCGCGGGAGGCAAAGAACGCGCCGCCCTCGCCGACGTTCGAAGACAGCGGTCCGCGTCCGGTCAGTTTCCACTGCATGAGCCGGGCCGGATTGGAGAAATCGGTTAGATCCGAGGTGCCGCGTGTGCGCCAGAGGAACGGCGTCACCGGGTGGTCGTGCAGGTTCTCTCCGACCCCGGGTAGATCCACTACCACCTCGATGCCGTGCTCACGCAGGTGCGCGGCCGGTCCGATGCCCGAAAGCATCAGCAGCTGAGGCGAATTGATCGCACCACCGGACAGCACGACCTCGGCATCGGCAAAGGCGTTGCGCGTCGCACCGCGCTGCCGATACGAGACCCCAATCGCCCGGGCGCCGTCCAGCAGCACCTTGGTGACGAAGGCGTGCGAGCGCACGGTCAGATTCGGGCGCGACAGTGCCGGGCGCAAGTAGCCGTCCGCGGTCGACCAGCGGCGGCCGTTCTTGCAGGTCACCTGATACTGGCCCGCACCTTCCTGTTCGGCGCCGTTGAAATCGTCATTGCGTTTCAGGCCATGCGCGACCGCAGCCTCGATCCAGGTGTCGGTCAACTCGTGGGTGAAGCGCCGGTCCTCCACGTGCAGCGGACCTGCTGTGCCATGGAATCGGTCACGCAGCCGGGTATTCGATTCGGCCCGGACGAAATACGGCAGCACGTCCTCGTAGCCCCAGCCCTCGGCCCCGAAGTCGTCACGCCAGGAATCGAAGTCGGCCTTGTTGCCGCGTATGTAGATCATGGCGTTCATCGACGAGCAGCCGCCCAGCGCTTTCATCCGCGGCCAGAACGCGCGGCGGCCTGCCATATGCTTCTGTTCGGTGGTCTCGTAGTTCCAGTCCCACTTGGTCTTGAACAACGAGGCGAAGGCCGCCGGAATGTGGATCTCGTCGGCATCGTCGGTCCCGCCCGCCTCCAGCAGCAGCACTGACACCGATGGGTCCTCCGACAGCCGGGCGGCCACCACCGCACCGGCACTGCCTGCCCCGATGATCACATAGTCGAAGCGGTCCTTCTCGCTCAACGTTCTCCTCGCCTCCTGGCCGCTCGGCAGTGACGCCGGTCACTGCCATGTCTTCCCGAGGCTAGGGCGGACCACCAGCGAATTCCTATGTCCGGCCGGGCCGCTTTTTTGATATTTTTGGCCAGTGACCATCCCCCCGAAGTCGTCGTGACGGCACGCACCGCACTGCGCACACCCACCAGTGCGCTACTGATCACGCGGCTCGCCACGGAATACGGAGTAAGCGAGCAGGACTGTCTGCGTCGCACCGGATTGCGCGGCGACGATCTGCGCGGTGGGACACTCGTGACCGGTGCGCAGGAGATCGCTCTCATCTCCAATGTGCTGCGCGCGCTACCGGACATCGCCGGGCTCGGACTGCTGGCCGGTCTGCGCTATCACGCCACCGCGCACGGTATCTGGGGTTATGCGCTCATCGCCAGTCAGTCCTTGCGCGACGCCATCGAGGTGGGGTTGCGCTATCTGGAGCTGTCGTATTCGTTCTGCCTCATCACCGCCGTGGAATCCGCTGACGAGGTGTCACTGGTGATCGTGCCCGAAGTAACCGATCCTGCGGTGGCCCGTTTCGTCGCCGAACGAGATATCGGCATCATCGCCACGCTGTACCGCGACATTGCCGGACCGACCGCGCGGCTGCACACCGTCCGGCTGCCCTACCCCGAGCCGGAGTCGGATGCCGCCCGTCGGATAGCCGAAACTCTCTCTTGCGCAGTGCAATACGACTGCGCCCACTACGCCGCGGTCTTCGACCGGAGCACCGTGGACGACCCGCTGCCGCAGGCCGACCCCCACACCGCCGACCTCGCCGCCGGACAATGCCGCGATCTCGCCGCCGCGCGCCGGGCCCTGACCGGCACCTCGGGCCAGGTGCGCGACGTAGTCTTCGCCCAACCCCGCGGCCCCCTGACCGAAGCCGAAGCAGCTGCCGCCCTGCACCTGTCCACACGCACACTACGCAGAAGGCTGGCCGCCGAGGGGCACTCCTTCCGCTCCCTCCTCGACGAGGTCCGCAGCGCACTGGCCTGCGAACTGCTCTCCGGCACCGATCTGCCCACGGCCGCCATCGCCGACCGCCTCGGCTACTCCGAATCCGCCAGCTTCACCCGCGCCTTCCGACGCTGGACCGGGATGTCGCCCCTGCGCTGGCGAAAGGCGCAACCGTCGCCGGCCTGAAGAGCCGAATCCGGTGCCGCTGCACCGCGACAACCAGGAAGGCGATCACCGCTGTCCGGATGCGGGTTCGTGCGCCTTTGCCGGCGGGCGGTCAGTGTTCCGGGCGGCCGAACCAGCGGGTCGCGGCTTGTTGGAACGCTTCGGGATCGGGGCCATGGTCGTCCGCCCAGGCCACAATGCCGTCGGGCCGGATCAGTACGGCGCCGAGACCGAGGTTGTCGTGTACCGGGCCGGCCGCGTAATGGATCCGGCCTTGCCAACCCTGGGCTGCGTCCCGGAGTGCGTGGTCGGTGCTGAAGTCGAGCGCGACGCCGTGTCCTTGCTGTAGGAGGTCACCGAGGCGAGTGTCGTCGTCGAAGCGAAAGTCAGGGGCGGTGTGGCCGGCGCGGGGCTGTCGGCTGCCCAGGTCGTAGCGGTGGGCCAGTCCCGATGTTTTCCGGTACACGTGGGTGGTTCCGTCTGGGGTGCTAATCAGGTCGCGGACCAGCCGCTGCAGGGCGGGGGCATTGGGGCCCGGTTGCATGGTTGCGACCTGGGCCCGGGACCAGTCGAGAACAGACGCGCCGATGGGGTGGCGCTCGCTGGTGTAGGTGTCGAGCAGTCCGTCGGGCGCGTAGCCGTGCACGGTTGCCGCGAGCTTCCACCCGAGATTCATCGCGTCGCCGATGCCGAGGTTGAGTCCTTGGCCGCCGAGTGGGGAGTGGATGTGGGCGGCGTCGCCGGCGAGCAGGACGCGGCCGTTGCGGTAGGTCGTGACCTGCATGGCGCGGTCGGTGAAGCTGGAGGCGAGGTGGACCTCGGTCAGTGTCACCTCGGTGCCGGAGACCCGGCGCAGGACCGCTTGGAGGTGTTCGCGGGTCAGCGGCTGTGCGCGGTCGAACGTGGCGCCGTCGAAGTCCATCATGCCCAGGTGTCCTTCGAAGGGCGTGCGCAGGTACATACCGGTCGGTGTCAGGTTGAACCCGAGGCGCAACTGTTGCGGGTCGGCGAAGGTGACTCGTGCGACGTAGCCGGTGAACAGCGGCTCGGTGCCGACGAACTCGAAGCCTGCGAGCCGGCGTACCGCGCTGCGGCCGCCGTCGCATCCTACGAGCCACCGCGCCCGGTACTCGTGCCCGCCCGCTGTCGCGACAACGGCGTCGTCGTCCTGGGTCACGGCTGTGACGGGAACACCCCGGATGATCTGCGCACCGAGCGCGGCGGCCCGCTCCGCCAGCACCGTCGTGACCGCCTCGAGGCTGGTCATGATCGGTTCCATCGCCGGACTGGGCAGCCGGTGCGGGAGGGCGTCGGTTTCGATATTGGTCGCGTCGAGCGTTATTCCCGCGAAGTGGCTCACATTCCGGGGAGGTGGGGTCCGGTCGGCATCGGGGGCGGCGCCGACCGCTGCCGCATCGACACCGGACGCTTTCAGCAGTGCGTCCAGCATGCCGCGACGGTAGAACGCTTCGACGGAACCGGGGGTCAACCCGCGCAGCCCGAGTGGGAGTGTTTCAACGGCGAGTCCGGGTCCAGGTCCTGCTCGAGTACCAGGACAGCACAACCGGCCAGTGCGAGTTCGCCGGCCAAGAACAGGCCGATCGGGCCGGCGCCCGCGATTATGACGTCATGCATGAAGAAATCCCCTTCTGATTGTCGCTGACCCGATCGGATTCGACGGGTCAGCGCAGGTTGGTGATGCCGTCGAGGACGGCGGCGATGCCGGTGAGGAACTGTTCGCGGTCATCGTGCTCACGCATCTGGCCGGCGATCACGTGCATGAACGGGTAGTCGTCGGGATCGAGTTCCCGCCACGCGGTCGACACCGCGCCGAGGAACTCGCCGCGGTCGGCCTGGGGGTCGACACCCGAGGTATCACCGTCCACACGGGCGTGCTGGCCGACAGCACCGAGGATGTAGTGCACCAGCGTCGAAGTCGCGTCGAACCACGCGGCTTGCGGCACACCCAGTGCCCCCACCTGCCGGCCGAACCGCTCGAAGATCCCCACCGTCACCGGCCCGCACGGATTGCGGGTGATCTGCAGGGCCAAGCGCGTGGCAAGCCACTGATGTTCGGCGATCGCGTCGAACAGGCCCAGCGCCACGGCGCGGATCTCGTCCCCCGCAGTAGCCCGGGCCCCGGCGGGCTCGGTGTCCAGCACAGTGCCGATGACTGTTTCGGTCGCGGCATCCAGCAGCTCGTCTCGGGCGCCTACCTGGTAGTAGATCGCCCCGGTGCCGGTGGCCAGGCGCTCGGTCAGAGCCCGGACCGTCAGCGCGCTCTCGCCGCCGCCGTCGAGCAGCTCAATAGCGGTAGCGATGATCTGCTCGCGGGAGAGCACCTGGTTGCGCCGCTGCGCCCGGCGCGCTCGTGTTGCCATGGCCCGATTCTGCCAGCATTTTTGGAGCATCGCACTAATTTGGATCAATGAACCAATTAAGATACGTTTTCCACATGTCAGATACCCACTCCGGGGTCACCGCACGGGCCGCTGCAGCATCACCGCATCCCGGACCCCTGGTCATGCTTGTGCGAGTGCATGCGCGGCCGGATCAGATCGACGTAGCGCAACGGGCGCTGGAGAAGATCGCCGGTCCAACTCGCGCCAACCCCGACTGCCTGGAATTCCGTATCTTCCAGGACCGAGACGATCCGCAGTCGTTCACTCTTCTGGAACACTGGGTCAGCCTCGAGGCCAATATCGAACACGGCAAACGTGACTACATGGCCGAGTACATCGCCACGAAGGACCTGATCTTCGACGCATTCCGCGGCGAGTTCATCCAGGAGATCTGCCCACCGTCTGACCAGGATCTGCCCGGTCTGCGGCAGCAAGAACCACCGATATGACGATCGGTCGTCGCTGGTCATGTGTCTGGTTCAGTGCGGTGGGCCGGGTTTGGTGCAGGTGAATTGCATGACGTCGATGCGGCCGCGGCGGGCGTAGTCGGCGCATCCGGTCAGGTACCGGATGTAGGCGTTGTAGGTGTCGGGTCCGGCGACCTCGATGGCGCGGTCGCGCTGCTCGCGCAATGCATCGACCCATTGGTCGAGGGCGGTGGCGTACTGCGGTCCCATCGACTGCATGCCGGTAACGGTGAATCCGGCGTCTTCGGCGTATGCGGTGACACCTTTGGGGTCGCGTCCGCTTGGGGGCAGCAGCGGGCCCGAGCCGAAGATGGTTTCGGTGAGGAACCGCATGGACGCGTCATCGGAGCTGGTCTGCTGAATTCCGTGGGCCCACAGGCCGTCGCGGTTGTCGCCGACGATGGCCTGCAGCAGCAGCACTCCATCGGCGAGCAGTGTGCGGTAAGCGAATTCGAAGAACTCGCCGTAGCGGTCTCGGTCGAAGGGTTCGAACGCGCCGATGCACACGATCCGGTCTGCGCGGCGGTCGAATTCCTCCCAGCCTTGCAGCCGCACCCCACCATAGGGGCGTCCTCGAACCATCCGGTCGACCAGCAGATTCCGCACATACCGGTACTGGTTACGGCTGGGAGTCAGCCCGATCACATTCACCCCGTAGGTGTCCATAGCGCGCAGCATGGTCGAACCCCAGCCACAACCGACATCCAACAGGGTCATCCCCGGCCGTAGATCGCACTGGGCCAGAGCGAGGTCGATCTTCGCCGACTGGGCTCGTTCCGAGGTGTCGTCCGGGTGGGGCCAGAACGCGCAACTGTGGGTAAAGGTCGGGTCGGGGAACAGTGCGAAGAACGCATCCGGCAGCTCGGCGCGAGACCGGACCTCTGCGAAGGTCGACTCCCCCGATAGGTCGGTGATCTTTCGATCAGCCTTGCTGAGGCTCTGGCGGCTCAAACGTCTTCCTCCTGGTTTTGCTGTGCGAAGCACTTCTCCCTGTGCCCATGACACAGCGGAAGCGATAGACTGACGGTCTCAATCTGAGACGCGTCATCCTTTGAGACGGCCGCCACCATGGGTTGAGCAACAAGCACCGAGGTATGAGCAGATGCCGGGTCCTCGAGCCGACGTCGCCGTGAGCCCAGAAAAGGCGCGCGAACAATTCCTCACCGTGGGTTCGCTCGATTTCCCGCCGGTGCGCGACACTGTGCTCGATTCGTGGTGCCGATCGCGCGCGCTGCGGATCCATCCCGACCGTGTGGAGCTGCCTTATGTGCGGGAACCGAATCTCGACTCCCCGCTGGTGAGCGCCGCGGCGCCGGTGCTGCGGCGGCTCGCGAGCGATCTGGCCGACCAGGCTGTCAGCGTCATCCTGACCTCGTCGGATGGGCTCTTGCTCGAGCGCTGCGCCGCCGATGCCACAATCATGCGCACACTCGACGGTGTGCAACTCGCTCCCGGCTACAGCTATGCCGAGGACTTCGTCGGCACCAACGGAATCGGCACCACCCTGGAAACAGCCACCCCGACGTTCATTCGTGGCGGCGAACACTATCTCGGCACCCTAGGCGGGCTCGCGTGTGCCGGCTCGCCCATTCGCCACCCGCTGACGCGCTCGATGCTGGGCGTCATCGATCTCACCTGCTGGGCCAGCAGATCCGATCCGCTGATGCTCGCCCTCGCCAACAGCGCGAGCAGCCAGATCCAGGACCGGCTCCGCGTGCTCGCCAGCGAAACCGAGACCGCGCTGCTGGAGACGTATCTGCGCCAATGCCGCCAGTATCCGCTCGGCGTGCTCGCGATCGGCGGCGACGTGGTGCTGATGAACCACTACCTGCGCCAGGCTCTTGACCCGCACGACCAAGGGGCGTTGCTGCAATATTCGACCGACCTGGTTCGTCCCGGGGCCGTCGATACCCTCCTGGCCCCGCTGCCGAGCGGTCAGACCGCAAAAGTGACAGCAGTCGAACGTATTTCGATACGTGGCAGCAGCTTCAACATGGTCCTGCACGTTCAGCTGATCGCTGACCGCACCGTGCACCACCCGGTCGCACGCGGCACGCTCGCATTGCCCGGCATCGCCGGTAGGAGCAGCTCGTGGCGGCGCAGCTGCCAGCAGGTCGAACGCTGCTGCCGGGATCGCGAATGGGTGGTCATCGATGGCGAAAAGGGTTCCGGACGAACAAAACTCGCGAAATCTGTCGTCGCGCACGTCAGCCCCGGCAAGATGGCCCGGGTGCTGCGGACGGCCGACTTCGCCGACACCGAGGGCCTACTGGCCGCGCTGCGCGCCGAAACCAGCAACAGTAATTTCAATGTTGTCATCAAAGATATGGACTGCCTGCCGACCGAGGCGGTCGAGCCGATCGCGGACATACTCCAGACCTGCGCCGGTCGCGGATGGATCGCGGCAACAATGCATTCGGCCACGCCCGCTACGGCTCTCGATTCGCTGCTGCCACTGTTCAGCCAGACCGTCGGCGTGCCCGCGCTCCGGCACCGCATCGAAGACCTCGAAGAGCTGGTCCCCTTCCTGCTGGGCGAGCTGACCAAGGGCGCCGAAGTCCGGCTTGCCCCGGACGCCATGCGCCAGCTCAACAAGCTATCGTGGCCAGGCAACGTCGCCCAACTACGCCGGGTATTAGCCGAAGCCGTTTCACAGCAGCGATCCGGTCTGATCCACATCGACAACCTGCCACCACAATGCCTTTCGCTGACCCGGCGCAGACTGAGCCGGATCGAAGCACTGGAACGCGACGCGATCGTGCGCAGCCTGCAGGAGAACGGCGGCAACAAGGCCGAAGCCGCTGCGGCACTAGGGATATCGCGGGCGACTATCTACCGCAGGATCAAGGACTTCGGCATCGAGTAGGCATAGTTGCCCCGGATCGCGCCGGCGCCCGACAGATATCAATCAGTTGAACCAGTACTCGCACCGGCGGCCATGGCGCCGAACACCGCCCGTTGGATCGGGTGACATCCCTGTGCCGTTGAACTCGGCGAAGTAGGAGCGGGCTCCGGGATGAGGTCTTTGCCATAGAGCAGAACGCGGGCACGGATGCCGCCGTTGTCGGTGCTGTGTGGCACATCGATGATGACAGGCCGGCCAAGCCCAGTCCCGCCGCGACCTGTTTCTGGGACCACAGATTGCGCCGGATCGGGTTGACCTGCTCGCGCCAGATATCGTCTACGACCCGTTCTTCGAGACCCAACAGTCCGTCGGTGTCTTCGATCAGCCGTAGTGTCCGTCATTCGTAACGGACGGTTTGGCCGGCTGAATCAGGTTGCGGGTATTCGCGCGCGGTGGCGCGTTGGCCGAGCAGCCTATCGGCGCGACAAAACGAGGAAGTTTACGAATTTGTGCTCGTCATTGTGACGATGTATCGCTGCCACGCCCGGTGCATGATTGTGACCACCATCACCAGACGTATCGACGTGATTGGAGAGATGGCTCAACACAGTCTCGACGGTCGGCGGGCAAATGAATGACACTGCCGAGAACGAATACGCCCCCTGCGGTGCACAACGAGGTGCAGCCGACTCGAGCAAAGACGCTCGGTGGGGGTCGCGGCACATCATTTCGCCAACTAAGCGGCACATCATTTCGCCAACTAAGACGAAGGTGCGAGATGGCTCCTGGCCAATGCCATGAGCTATGCACAACCGGGCGACGAGCGTGACAGCCGAGCTCGGCCTCGCGCGGGCCAAACGGCACCGGTGCACACTTGCTGTCCCTGATGACAGATCCGGCTGATAGATGAGAATCTCCCGAAGTCGGCCAACAGGAAACCGAATGATCTGATGACTGCACTACTTCCCCTTGCATACGGATATCTGCGCGACGATTTACTCGATGACCACAACCCGAGCCCGAGCGAAGACAGGCTGCGGAACATCGCCAGGTCACTCGGATACGAGCTGGGCACCGTATTCCACGAGCCCGAACCCCAGAACGGGACACTCCCCCCGGCATTCGTCGATCTAGTCCAGGAATGCCGGCGAGCCGCGGCAAGCATGGTGATAACCCTGCGCGGCCACCTCTCGAACATGCCAGTGTGCCGAATGATCTTGCTGACGGTCCTGGACGTACGAGCCGGCGCCGCAGTACACGAAGTCGAGTTCTGACCATTCCGTCACGCATCCGCCGCGGGTACGGCCCAATCGTGCCGGGCGCCTACACGAGCCGGCCGACAAGGGAGACCCCGTCCGGGATGTAGTGGTTTCTCGACGAAGGCCGGATTCCCGCAAATCGCGAATGAACCGGGGCGTGGGGCGTTCTTATGTCGGGGAACGCCCCACGCCGGTCAGAGAGTCAGTACCGTGCCGATACTGCTGGAGAGGGCTTTGTCGTAGACGGCTTTGCCGACGACGACGTCGCAGACGGCCATGCCGATGTTGCTGTTGACGATAATCTGGTCGGGGTGGTCGCGGCCGGTGGTGAGTTCGGCGAGCACTTCGCCGGTTTCGGCGGTAATGGTCGGCAGTCCATCCGGGAAATAACCCATTTCGGCGAACAGGATGTGTTCATCGATGCTGTCGACGATGTATTTGTCAGCGCGTTTGCTGGTTCGCGGATCCCAGAATGTGTTGAGGTCGCAGGGCAGGATGGTTTGTCCCGCGCTGATCCATTCGTCTTTCACCACGGCCAGCGGTTGTTTGAGGATGACGGTTGCCGAACTGAGGACCTGCGCGCTCTTGGCGACCTCCTCCGCGCTGTCACCCTTGACGAGCGCGAACGGAACCTGGTCGCGGAGATCGGCGATGAGCGCGTCCGCCGCGGCGTCGTTGGTGTCGTAAACGTACACTGTCTCGAGTTTCGGCAGTGCTCGTGCGGCGTAGCGGACGTGTTCTCGGCCTTGTATGCCACAACCGAACATACCGAAAGTGGCTGCGTCGGGGTGGATTTTGGCCGCAGCGAGAACGGTGACCGCGGGTGTGCGCTGGGCGGTGATCCAGGTAGAGTCCATGATCGCCACCGGCACTCCGGATTCGACGTCGTTGATGACCATCAGTCCCGTGGTTTGGGGCAGCCCGAATCGTGCCGGGTTGTTCGGGTAGCATTCGATCCACTTGCAGCCCACCGCGTTTGCGGCCGGCACGTGCGCCGGCATTGCGTGGTAGAAGACTTCCGGATAGGGATGGATGCCGATCTTGGCAGGCATCTCGTAGCGGTGATGGCCGTGCTCCACCAGGGCGGTATGGGTGAACTCCAGGATCTGGGTCCGGCTGATGTCCAGCTCGATGATGTTCTGCTTGCTGAGATAGAGCACTTCGCGGCCTCGCTCGAGCGGATGAGCGCTGGTGTCCAGCTCGCTGGTGATGGTCATGATTGTCCCTTCTCGAACACGATGTGTGCGCGTCGGCGCCGGTCTGCCCCTCATCGGTCGGCCGCCGGTTCGGCGGATGCCGTTACAGACCGACTAATACTTCCCAGGACTGCCGGATTGTTCCCGGCGGAATTGGTGGGGCTGGGATTCGGCCGGGGAATTATTATTCCCTGCCGAGAATTCTGGTCGCTGAATTCGTGCGCTACATCCGCAGAATTCACGACGACTGATCGAGGTTTTCCACAGATTGCAGCAGGGCAGGCAGATCGGAATCAGCGATCTTGTGTAGCTTGACGGCGAGGTGGAGAGCGAGCCGGTGCCGGCCGTCGGCCAGATCGATCCCGGTGAGTTTCTCGATCTGGCTGACCCGGTAGTAGAGCGTGCTGCGGTGGATATAGAGGGCGTCAGCGGTGGCGGTGCGGTCGCCACCGACGTCGAGGTAGGCTTCGGCGGTTTCCAGCAGGATCCGGTTGGCGGGATCGAACAGCGGCGCTAGTTCGGCCGGCGGGACAGCGGCCTGCGGACAGGTGACCGCCATGTCCATCAGTAACTGGTAGGGCGACAGCGACGCCCCGGTCACAGCCCGGCCGACGTCGGAAAAGATGTGCCCGGCGCAGGCCGCCAGAACGGCGTCCCGCAACAGGATCGGGGCGGCGTCCAGCGTGCCAGGAGCGCTACAACCGACGCAGACGCTCTGGTCGTCGAGGGCGTCGGCCAAGCGTGCGACCAGGGTGTCGACGCCGGTGTCGGGGCCGATGCCGCCGGAACATAGGAGGACAGCCGCGGGGGCGAGGTCGAGCTCGATCGCCGCGCGGCCGGCTCGGCTCCACTCGCGCACCGCTGGAGTGGTCAGTAGCGGCGGAAACGCCGGGCTGCGGGGTTGGTGTAGTGGTTGCGCCGCCGCCACCACCTGAATCGTCCCGCCGGGGCTGATGAAGCCGCGGCGAGACAACTCGGCGGCAGCGTCGCGGGAATCAGCCGCCGAGCTCGACAGCAGTTGCCGGCCGAGAGCGGTCAGCTGGGCGTTCTTGTCGTCGCTGGCCGAGGCCCGTTGGGACAGCTCGGCGGCGATGGTGTCGGCGTAGCGGCGGATCAGCTCGTCGGTTCCGGAGTGGGCGTCGTCGATGAGCCACAGAAATCCGTACAGCTTCCGACGGTGCCGCAGTGGATAGCAACAACGGGCTTTCAGACCCAGCTCCGGCCTCGCCGGGATCACCACCTTGTCGGTGGCGGAGCGGATGCCGAAGCCGTACAGATATCTTGCGACGTGTGGATCCAAGGCCCGGGACAATACGACTTCGACTCGTACCGCGTCTTCGTCACCGAAATGCCTGCTCGACACGATGAGGTCGCCGCGTGTGTCGTCGACGGCCACCGAGCGATGGAGCCGTTCGGCAAGCTCGTCGACCAGTCGCTGCACATCTGCCATTTGCTGACCGATCGTTGCGTGTTGACTGCGTAGTGCCGGTCCTGGGCTGCTGTTTCGGGCAGACCGGTCACCGATCGTGGCGGACTTCGAGTATTTCACAGGACCGAGCAGCGATCGGTGACCGGATACCGGCGGCGGTGATGCAGTCACCGGGTGATCCCGTGGCCGCGATCGGCAGTGCTCACCGGCCGTGGTGTGCCGATTGCGGCTGCTTCGTCGAGGGACAGATCCTTGGTTTCCGGCGCCCAGATCACGCTGACCAGGAAACCGAGCAGGGTGACCGCGGCGGCGAGCAGCATCGTGCTGCCGATACCGATGTGCAGCAACGCAAGGGGGACCAGGTATGTGCCAGCTGCAGCACCGATCCGGCTCAGTGACGACGCCATCCCTACCGCGGTACCGCGAATCTCGGTCGGGAACAGTTCATTGGGATAGACGAACTGCAGCACCTGGGCGCCGCCGATGAAGACCGCATACAGCGTGAACAACGACAACACCACCGCCGACCCGGAATCCGGGAATATGCCCAGGACGAGCAGCGCGACGCCCGACAGTAGGAAACTGCGGGTCAGCAGCGGACGCCGGCCGATCCGGTTGATGATGGTGACCGCGATCAGGCAGCCGATTACGAACACGGCGGTGATGAGGGCAGAGCCGACGTTCTCGAGGCCGCCCGTGAGCCCCAGGGCTGAGAGGATTCTCGGGCCGAATGCGTATATGGCGAATACCGGAACAACCGAGCAGGTCCAGAACACCGCGACGAACATCATCCGGCCCAGATACCCGGACCGATACAGGCGCGTCAGATCGACTTTGTCGGATTCGTTTGCCGGCGCAAGCTGTTCGACGGTGACGTGTGGGCCGAACACCTTGGTCACCACGGCCTGCGCTTCGTCTGCGCGTCCCTGCTGCATCAGCCAGCGCGGCGACTCGGGGGTGCCCATCCGCATCAGAACAATGACCACCCCGGGCACCGCGGCGCTGGCCAGCATCCACCGCCAGGCGTCCCCGCCGCCGAACCGGGCCAGCAGGTCGCCGACGACGTAGGCTGTTGCGGCGCCGACGAACCAGGCCACCATCAACATCGAGAGCAGCGGGCCGCGGTAGCGGCGCGGGGTGAATTCGGCCAGCAGCGAGGTCGCGATCGGATAGTCGGCGCCGACAGCCATGCCGATCAGCAGGCGCAGCGCGAACAGCCACCAGAATCCGTTGAGCCAGAACTGAGCCAACGACAGTACGATGATCGCGATCAGGTCCACGGTGTAGAGCACTTCGCGACCGAACATGTCGGCCAGCCAGCCGCCGGCGAACGCGCCGAGGAAGATGCCGATCAACGCTGCCGCACCGACGAGTCCCTCCTCGGCCGCGGTGAATCCGAACCGCGGGCTGATCTGTGTCAACGCGAGGCCGATGATGCTCAGCACGTAGCCGTCGAGGAATGGGCCGCCCGAGGAGTACACGGCCAGTTTCTTGTGGAATGTACTCAACGGTGAATCGTCGAGACTGTGTTCAGCCACGTTGCCTACCCTTCGATATGACTGGTGATGCTCGTCACAAGCGTGCGCTGAGCAGGGCAACGACACATCGTCATGATGGCGAGAACAAATTCGTGAACTTCCCCGTTTTGTCGCGCTGACAGGCAATCGGAGTGCCTGATGGGTTGGCCACGATGCTTGTCAAAGGTGGTGGCGATTGTTTTGCGTGTCCTGCCGGGGCAGGAACCTGCGGCAACCGGACCAGCGACCGGGAGTACCTCGCGAAAGCGCGGTCCCGATGCGATCACGAGAGGAGGATGGTGGCCGTGAGGGCCGACCCGGCCGTCAAAGATCGCAGACAGAGTACAAACCTAGAGCGGTGCGGGTCCCGCCGATCCGTACCGAGGAAGGGTGCGCATCATGTCGACGCCGACCACACCGAGCATCGTATTCGCCCACGGCTTGTGGGCCGATGGGTCCTGCTTCAGCAAGGTGATTCCCGCATTGCAGGCGGCGGGACACGAGGTGGTGTCCACGCAGAACAGCCTCGACACACTGGAAGGCGATGTCGCCGCGGTCAAGCGGGCGCTGGGCCGGGTCAGCAGCCCGGCCATCCTCGTCGGTCACTCGTACGGCGGCACCGTCATTACGGCCGCGGGGACCGATGACCGTGTCGCGGGGCTCGTCTACATCGCCGCGCTCGCCCCGGACGCGGACGAGACGTCGCAGAGTCTGCAGGCCAAGTTCCCCACGACGGACGTGTTCGCGCACATCGAGATCGCCGAGGGTCGCATCTGGTTGCGGCCGGACGGTATCGAATACTTCGCGGGCGATCTCTCCGAACAGGAACAGCAACTCCTGCTGGCTACCCAGGGCGTACCCGCCGTGGACCTCTTCGAGCAGCAGGTCGCGGGCACCGCGTGGAAGTCGAAACCGAGCTGGTACATCGTGGGCAGAAACGACCGCACCGTACATCCGGAGCTGGAGCGATTCTGCGCAAAACGCATGGACGCCGGCACCTACGAGGCGGACAGCAGCCACGTCCCCATGCTGTCCCAGCCCGGCCTGGTGATCGACGTGATCCGCACCGCCGCGAAATCCTGTCAGGGAGCGTAAGCAGAAACAGCTTTCAGCAGGCGTTTGACAAGGAATTCAAACGACTGCTTGACTTTCGTCGTGCGGGAACAGAAGACGGATTTGCGGCGGGAGACCGGGCAACGGACGCGTGAGCGGTTGCTGGCCGCCGCGCTGGAGTTGCTCGCGCAGCGGGGACCGGAGGGGGTGACACTGCGCGAGCTCACCGAGAATGCCGGAGCCAATGTGGCGGCGGTGAGCTATCACTTCGGATCGCTGAAGGCGCTGTGTCATGCGGCCATCGAACAGGCGTTGGAGCGGTACCTGGACGCACAGATCCAGGAGCTCGGCGCGGTGGAATCCACTGCGACGCTTCAGGACTTGGCCGCGGCGTTCACGCGGCCGATGATTCGCGCCCTTGCCGCCGGCGGGCAGGACCTGGCGGTCATGCGGACCGTGGCGCGCGTCGGAATCGACCCGCCGGCAGGGTGGGATCGATTGAACGAGAAGTTCGATCGAGCCCGCGCCGAGAGCCTGCGGGTGCTCACGAACCACTTGCCCGAGATCGACGAGCAGGAACTGATCTTCCGGACCCGTTGTGCGGCCGGACTTTTGAACTGGCTCGCGCTGGCACCCATCGGCGCCGAGCTCGCCGCCGCACCCACGGCGGAGATCGAGCGGTTGCTCGTGCCCGTGGTGGCCGGAGCCTTCCACGGCCACGAGCACACTGCCTGACCACGCCGAACAAACCTCTCCCCCAAAACAATTCAAACGGCAACTCGCACAATCCCGTTCCTACATCGAGGCATTCGACCGTGCTGTTGCCAAACTGTCCTCGGCACAGGAGGTTATCGATGAAATGACCGCCCTTTTTCCCGGCTACGGGAATCCCTACACGTTGTTCGCCGCCGCCTATTCCCAATTCCAGAACTGATCGCCTGCACGGAAGGAGAGATCGACCCGACATGATCGGGTCGAGTCGGTGCCGGTCGGGCAGCACCCTCACCAGCGTTCACTGTCGGTGTGGACGATCTCGATATCGCTGAATGTCATTCCGATCAGCACCGGGATGCTGCGCCGCCGTCCGGGTAGCGCGGCACGATCTCCCGGCCGGTCGCGAAGGCAATTCCGTCGATCGTTGCATAGCCGGACAGGATGTGAGCCACCCGAAGATCTGGGAGTTGCAGTCCAGCCGGCGCAATAGGTGGGTGTCATCGGTGCACAGAGCCTACAGGCGATTGTGGGTTGCGATGCGATCCGGATAGGAACACTCGATCCGCTGCGACACGCCCGTACGCGACCTGCCCTTACCTAGTTAACTATAGTTATATATAGTCAGATCGCCGCAAGAGTAGATCAGGGAGGCAGACATGACGACAATCGAGGGTGCGATCGCCCTGGTGACAGGCGGGCAGCGCGGGCTGGGCCGCGCGCTCGCACAGGAGTTCCTGAACCGGGGCGCGTCCAAGGTGTACGTGACCGCACGCAAGCCGGAAGCGAGCGACGATCCGCGGGTCGTGCCGTTCGAGCTGGAGGTAACCGACCCGGATTCGATCGCCGCAGCGAAGGAGCGGGCCGGCGATGTGAGCATCGTGGTGAACAACGCGGGCGTGCTGCGGCCGGGCCCACTATTGCGGACCGAGATGGCGGATGTGGTGGAGACGTTCGAGACGAATGTCTTCGGGCCGCTGCGGAT
Organism: Nocardia sp. NPDC004278; assembly: GCF_053602975.1. Taxonomy (NCBI): domain Bacteria; kingdom Bacillati; phylum Actinomycetota; class Actinomycetes; order Mycobacteriales; family Nocardiaceae; genus Nocardia; species Nocardia sp. NPDC004278. The sequence continues at coordinate 130,001 of NZ_JBSGEQ010000020.1, read as the reverse complement.
CGCACGGGCTTTCGCACCGGTCCTAGCGGCGAACGGCGGTGGGGCGCTGGTGGATATGCACTCGGCGCTGTCCTGGAGTTCGGGGGCGGCGGCGTACGGCGCGTCCAAGGCCGCGCTGTGGTCGATCACCAATTCGCTGCGGATCGAATTGGCGGAGCAGGGCACACAGGTGGTCGGTGTGCATCTCGGATTCGCCGACACCGACATGGTGAAGGCCATCGCGGTGCCGAAGATCGGGCCGGCAGAGGTCGCCGCGGCGGTCGCCGACGGGCTGGAGCAGGGAGCGTCCGAGGTGCTCGTCGACGAGTTCACCAGACAGGTGAAGGCCGCGCTGTCCGGGCCGGTCGAGGGCCTCGCTTTGCCATTCGCTCGCTGAAAATCCTGCTCTTTCAAGGGAGTTCATCATGCCGCTGTGGCACATCTATCACCCCGCCGACACCTTCACGGCCGAAGACAAACAGAACTTCGCCAAGGACATCACCGCCTATTACGCGCACTTCGGGCTGCCCGAGTTCTATGCGGTGGTGCTCTTCCACGAAGTCCCGGCCGATTCCTTCTACGTCGGCGGCGTACCGACCCCCTCGGTGCGAATCACCATCGACCATCTGGCACGCCAAGTCGACGATCCCGATATGCGCAAGCGCATGAGCGAGCGCCTGCACGACCTCATGGCCCCGTACACCCACGACCGCGGGTTGCATGTCGAATTCAATATCAACGAGGTGCCCCGGGACACCTGGATGATCGCGGGACTGTTCCCGCCCGCGCCTGGCAGTGATGTCGAGCGCGGCTGGGCCGAGACGAACAAACCCATTCCCTACTGACCGACGGGAAAACACGCACGCCCATCGGTATTTCCGTGCCTCAGCCACCCTGGATCGGAGCCGAACTCAGCTGGCGGCATGCTGATTCATCACGTTCGCGAGCTGAACGCGTAATCGCACACCGAGTTTGGCGAACACGGACCGCAGATGGGTTCCGATGGTGTTGGTGGATACAGCGAGTTCGGTGGCCGCGGATCTGTTGGTATTCCCCGCCGCGATGAGTGTGGCCACGCGACGTTCGGTCGGTGTCAAGGCACTCACCGAAAAAGCTGTCGTCACGCCCAGCCAGCACCCAGACGATGGGCAGTCCGGACAGCCGCGACATCACGGTGCACAATAGGAATCGACTGGTCGGGTCGGCTCGATGCAGATCGTCCAGCGCGATCAGCAGCGGCCCGCCTGCTGCGGCGGCGGCCAGGTGATCCCCGATTCGATCAGCGACGAGAAGCGGTTCCGCAGCCGTATGCACGAGTTGCGCGTAATCGTCGCTACCGAGAACGGTTCGCGCCCGGCCCGTAGCATCGCGATCACGGCAGCCCCGGGCGTCGCCTGCTGCGCCGGATCACATTGCCCGGCAATGACTCTCAGCCCCATCCGGGACGCCCGCCGTCCCACCTCCGCGGTCAGCGCCGTCTTACCGACCTCACGAGCAGAACCCGACAGCCTCCTCAGCCGATCGCGCACGCCCGCCACGACGCGCTGCCTCAGACGCCCGCTGCCAAGCTGCAGTGCGTCCGGCTCGGGCATCTCCACCCGCCGGTCCTGCTCGAGCCGGGTGTGTAAGCGTGTGCGGTGAATCGGCACGCCTGGTATTCCGTCGTCGCCCACATCCGGCAGCCGCGGGGGCAAAATTCTCCCTGGGCGAAGGTCCGTACTGGTCACACTGAATGTGTACGTGTTCGGGACGACGAGGTGCATCACCTCGATCGGGTGATTGGGGTGACGGCGGGTGCGCTGCGGCCGCACTCACTCATTCAGGTGAGTGCGACAGCTATATCGACTGCTGCAGGGTGAGAACATGTCGAGCGCCCAGCAGCCAACGAAGTGGTTACAGACCGGGGATGGACGCGAGGGAGGTTTGATGACCAGGACGCACATAATCGTGCTGCCCGGCGGTGGATACGCCGAACACGCACCGCACGAGGGAGAACCTGTTGTCGACTGGCTGCGCTCCATCGACGTTCAGGCAAGCGTATTCCGATATCCGCTCAATGTCCGACACCCGGTTCCGTTGCAGGCCTTGCGTGCCGAGATCCGGCGCCGACGGGCCGAGGGCGCACAACGAGTCGGGGTCGTCGGATTCTCCGCCGGCGGCCATCTGGCCGGACTGGCTGCCTTGGCGCCCGGAGCGGACACCGACGAAGCAGTACAGTTCGCCGTGCTCGGCTACCCGATCACGTCGATGGAGACCGAGACCTATCGTCCGGCCCGGCTGATCCTGCTCGGTGCGGACGCCAGCCCGGAACTACGCCGGTCGACCTCGCTGGACGCCTTGGTCTCGCCGCAATCACCACCGTTTTTCGTCTGGCACACCGCAGAGGACGCCTACGTAGCGCCCGAGCACACCTACCGATTGGCTTCTGCGCTGGCCGCGAACCATGTACCCCATGCAGTGCATGTGTTCCCGCACGGTCCCCACAGCCTCGGCCTGGCGCGCGGCGCCGGTGACGCCGCGATCTGGACCACGCTGGCCGATCGGTGGATCCATGAACAAGTGAGGGCCTGACGGAAAGCTCTGATGGCGGCCCGTACAACCTAGTTCGCGTCTATCGCAGCGGGCACAGGCACGAATTCGACTGTACCCAAGTCAATTTCGTGCGAGGTCGATACCGCCGTTCAGCTCCGGCGGCAGCTGACCACCGAGCAATCGGATGAGGGTGGCCAATAGGCCGTCGAGTTCACGACCGACCGCCTCGATGATGGGATCGTCGAAGCTGGCGAACAGCAGACTGGGCTGGTCGACGGCGAATGTCGTCTCGCCGTCGGGGCCGACGAACACCAGGGTGCGCAGGGGCGCATGGAGCATGACCGCTGGGTCGCGGCGGAACATGCGTTCGGCAATCGTGTGATTGCCCATCAGGTACTGCGTGGCCCGCCACTTCGACGGCGACCCCACCATGGCGGTACCGATATCGCTGCGGTAGTAGCGCATGAACCCGTGCGGAGCGCTGAGCGCCGCTATGTCGAGGACTTCATCCCAGGATCCCGCCTGTGCGAACGCGGCTGGATCCATTGGCGGAACAAGCTTTTCGTAGATCGTCAGCGCCTCCTCATAGGTTTGGGGTAACGCGACAAGAAGTCGGCGGGTCTGGTGTTCGATCGTGCGAGAGGTGGCCATGTCCGAACCTGTCTGGTCTGTGCCGATCCGGCCTGAATCAGTCGCTGTCAGAGGTTGGGGCGCAACAGCTTTCGTGTAGTCGCAGCATGCACTCGTTCGCGGCACCTGCGGGAATTCCCAGCGGTCGGGCTTTGCCAGCGGCGGCGATCTCGGCGTGCACACCGCGATGCCTTACAGGATCGTCAGTTTGATGTGGGCCCAGGCGTTGTTGCCGTATCCGCGGGGATTCCATACGGATGCCAGGGATTCGGGTTGGGTGGCTCCGGCGTCGTCCCAGGCGCGGGCGGTGATGTTCAGTGGCCCGGGTCGCATGTCGACGGTCAGTGACCACGGCCGCCACGCCCACCGGCCGGGTGCGGGGTGCAGGTCGGCCTGCCGCCAGCTGCGGCCGTCGTCGACGGAGACGTCGACCCGTCTGATGCCGTGGCCGTCGCCGGCGATTGCCCATCCACGAACGGTCCGGGAGCCACGCGGAATCCGATCGCCCTCGGTGGGCACGAGGATGTCGCAGTTGAGCGCCAACGACGATAGCGAGATGCCCTCGCCCGGCGCGACCGCCTCCGGGTCGGCCTCGGGCGGAAGAATGCGGTAGTCGAGGGCCTGAAAATAGTTCTGTGATGGGACCGGTTGCACGGTGACGGCGGTGACCCATTTGACGCTGCGAGCCCCGATGTAGCCAGGCACCACCACACGCACCGGGCCACCGTGAACGCGCGGAAGTGGCTGAGAATTCATCTGCCAGGCCAACAACACCTCCTCGCGGAGCGCCTTGGTCAGCGGGATGGAGCTGCCGTAGGACTGAACCGGCCGGGCCTCCTGGGCCACATCGGGTGCAGCGAATGCGACATGCAGTCGGTCATCGTGGTGCACCCCGGCCGCCTGCAGCACATCGGCCAGCCTGGGCCCGGCCCACTCGGCGGTCGAGATCGCGCCGTGCTCCCATGGCTCCTTGCCGGGGATCGGGCGCACCGCCAGCAGTTCGGCGCGCCGGTTGCCGGCACACGCCAGCGTCGCTACCACGCTGTGTTGCTCAAAGCCGGTCGTCAGCTGGTCGTAGGTCACGGTGAGCGGATTGTCCACCCGTCCATCGACGCCCAACCGCCACTGCTCGGTGCGGATGTCGGGGAACGGACCATGATTGCGCGCATAGAACGCGTCCACCGCGGTGATTTCGCTGCCCGCCAGCACCGATGGCGGCGGCTCGGCGTTGAACGGTAGCCGTCCCCGCACAATCATGTCCTCGCGCTTACCCCACATCTCACCGCCCCGGCAAGGAGTCGTCGCGGACTGCGACTGCGACTTCAATCCTATCGCCGGTTGCCGGGGATCTGCTCGTAGTCGACTCCGAGGCGACGCGGTGTGCGTCGGCGTAGGAGAAGCCGCTGGCGAGCAGCATTTTGTCGGGGCTGAGACCGGTGCCGGGCGCCTGGTTCCGCTTGAAGTTGGCCATCTGCTCGATGATCATCGCCGCCTAGCGGCGCTAAGGGCTGCTACCGCCGACCGCGGTTCCGGCGGTGAACACCAGGCATGGACCAGATTTCGGCGCGGGCAGAGGTGAGCAAACCGGGACGCTGACATGCGGTAGATTGGTTATTGAAATAATCAGATTATCGTTTGGATGGGCGAGAGGAGCGGATTCGAATGCGACGGGAGGTCACCCGCGCGCGCAATCGCGCCGCACTCCTCGATTCGGCCGTGGCCGTCATCGCACAGCACGGATACGAAGCGGCGCGCGTCGGTGCGATCGCCGACGCGGTCGACCTGACCACCGGCGCCGTGTACTCGATCTTCGGCAGTAAGCGTGGGCTGCTGATCGCCGCGGCCGAGCGCATGATCGAGGAGCAGCTCGACGTCTTGGAGCGGCTGGCGGACCCGAGACTCACGCTGACCGAGGTACTGCACGAGCTGGCGCGGATCAGCTACGAGTCGGCGACCGGCGACCTGGCGAACGTGCGCGCATCGTTCCAGCTCGAGACGATGGTCGCCGGCATGCGCGACCGCGACCTGCTGACATCGGTGACCATGGTCGAGCGGACCGATACGGCGCTCGCGCGGCTGCTGACCGACCGGCAGCTCGATAGCTCGGGCGCTCGCACCACACCCGAGCAGGCTGCCCGCTTAGTGCCTGCCGTGACCGCGCTGCTGAGCGGATTGTCGCAAGAGCTGCTGTTCGCCCCCGGCGGCATCGACCTCGACTACTGCACCGACACCGTCGCCATGCTCGTTGGACTGATCAAGTAATGGCTGCGAACGCGAGAACCGCCGGAGCCGCCATGCGGGTTGCAGTCGCCGAGGATCATGCCCTGATGCGGGAGGGGCTCGTGCTGTTGCTGCGTAGTTCCGGTATGGAGGTGACGGCGGCCTGTGACAATGCCGTCGATTTCATCGCCGCGGTCACCGCCGACCGACCCGACGCGGTGATCGTCGATCTCCGGATGCCGCCGACGCGCACCGATGACGGGTTGCGCGCCGCGATCCAGTTGCGGCGGGTGCATCCCGGGCTGCCGGTGCTGGTGCTGTCGAGCAGCATCGAGCCTGAGCATGCCGGCGACCTGCTTGCCGATGGTGCGGGCGGCGTCGGCTACCTACTCGAAGAGCGGGTGGAGAAGGTGGCGGACTTCCTTGATGTCCTGCGCCGAATCGCTTTCGGCGCAACGGTATTGGACCCCGAGGTGCTCGCGCGGATCGTGCGGGGCTATCGCGCCGACCCGCTCGCGGCGCTGACGACTCGGGAACGCGAGGTGCTCGCGCTGATGGCCGAGGGCCACAACAACACCGCCATCGCCGAACACCTGCTGGTCAGCAATGCCGCCGTGCACAAACACATTCGCGCCATCTTCGCGAAACTCGATCTGAGCAGCGAGGATCGGGTGCACCGCCGCGTCCAGGCCGTGCTCGCCTACCTCGACGCCTGACGCCGAGCCACCCGCGGCCCTCACTCCGAGCACACCGCGGTGTCGAAGGCGGCATCGATCGCCGCGCGCGGCTGGTCTTCCATGGTCAGCAGGTTGACGGTCAGGTGCACGGCGCGCCCATCGGGGGTGACCACGGATCGTGTCGTGAAGCCTTCGAGGTCTCCGCCATGTCCCCATGCTTCCTTACCGCAGCTCACTTCCCGTCGCATGAGGCCCAGCCCGTACTGCATTCGGGAATCCGGCGGACCGGCCACGGTGTGCTTCATCTCGGCGAGTAGGTGCCGTGGCAGCAGCCGGCCGTCCAGTAGCGCGATAAAGAATCGGTTCAGATCGGCGGCGGTCGAGACGAGTGCTCCCGCGGCTCCGGCCCAGGATGTGTTCATATCGGTGGCGTCGACGAACGTGCCATTGGCATCGCGATAGCCGTTGGCGTGTGGCCCGCGGATGGTGGTTTCGCCGTCTTGCGGATAGTAGGTGGAATTCAGCCCGAGTGGTTCGACGATGCGACGAGCGATCTCGGCGCCGACGGATTGTCCGGTGATCTTCTCGATCAGCATGCCGGCGAGCAGGTATCCGGTGTTCGAGTACTGCCAGCCGGTTCCCGGTTCGAACAACGGCGGCTTCTTCGCCAGCACGGTGCGCACCAAATCGGCTGCTTCGAGCTGCTGCGTGCGGACGGTGTCGAAATTCCGCAGCAGCTCTTCGTCGGCGTAGTCGGGCAGTCCTGCGGCGTGCTGGAGCAGTTGGCGCACGGTGCTGCGATTGCCGTCGAATCCGTTGCCCTGCAACGTGCCCGGCAGGTAGCGCGCCACCGGCGCATCCAGTTCGATCTTGCCCTCGTTCACCAGTTGGAGCACCACGGTCGCCACGAAGGTTTTCGTATTGCTGCCCACCCGGACACGGTCATCGAGGGCGAACGGCCGACCGGAGGCGGTGTCCGCGACGCCCGCGGTCGCCTGGCGATCGCGGCCGGCGGCGGTGAAGACCACCTGCGTTCCCGGGATGCCCTGCCGGACAATCTCATCCAAGTTCCGGGCCAGCTCGGGCGGGATCGGCTCGGGCGGGCACACCGCGGCGTCGAAGGCGGCCTTCATTGCCGTGGCCGCCTCGGTGGGCTGCGGCAGCAGGTTGGCGGTCACGGTCACCGCGACGCCGTCCGCCGTCACGCCGCCGCGCGTCGCGAACCCGAGTGTGGCGCCGCCGTGTCCCCAGACCTCTGTGCCGCAGGACACCGGAATACGCATGAGACCAAGACCGGCCTGGGCGCCTGGTTGCAGCGCGTCGGCGGGTACCGTGCGCTGCATTTCGTCCAGCAGGTGCGGCGCCAGCAGCCTGCCGCCGAGCAATGCGGTGAAGAAGCGATTGAGGTCGGCCCCGGTCGATACGATCGCACCGTCGGCGCCGCCGATCCCGTAGGGATCCAGTTCCGTTGCGTCCGTGCGTTGTCCGTCGATCACGAGATAGCCGTGCGCATGGGAGCCGCGGAGAGCGGTTTCGCCGGGCTCGGGATAGTACGTCGAGGCCAGTTCCAAAGGCTGGATGATTCGAGTGGTGATCTCGGTCCCGATGGGGCGTCCGGTGACCTGCTCGATTACCAGGCCCGCCAGCAGATACCCAGCGTTCGAGTAGATCATCCGCTCGCCGGGCTCCGCCAGCGGCGGCTTCGTCGCGAGGACCTCGCCGACCAACGTGGCGGCGTCGAACGGCTGCCGATGCAAATTTCCTGCGCTCTTCGCCATCTTCTCGGGTTCGATGTAGTCGGCCAATCCGGCGGTGTGCTGCAGCAGATTTCGCACGGTGATCCGATGTCCGTCGTACCCGTTGCCGTGGACGAACCCGGGCAGGTAGCGCTCGACCGGCGCATCGAGTTCGATCTTCCCCTCGCCGACGAGTTGCAGCATGACCGTCGCGACGAACGACTTGGTATTGCTGGCGATCCGGATCCGATCGTCGAGTGCGAACGCGCGGCCGGATGTCGTGTCAGCGGCGCCCGAGGTGACGGCGCGGTCGCGGCCATCCTGGGTGATAACCACCTGAACACCCGGAATCCCCTGCCGAACAGCGTCATCCAGCGCACTCCGCAGTTCTGGTGGCTCCGCCGCAGTGGTCGCATTCGAGTCATCGGAGGTGCCTTCCGCGCACGATGTTGTGATCGCGAGGATGGTAGCCGCTGCTGTCACCGCACAGGCGGTACGTCTAAATTGTTTCCAGGACAACGGATTCCTTTATTGGTGGGAATTTTGGGCGAAATGACCAGAACGAATTTCCAAGATCGATCGGCTATCTCAACCGTAGTTGTCCATGCAGTTCCTGGCGATAAAGCCAGTGACCGAATTATCGGTATCGCAAAAGATATCGAAAGAGTATCGCCAGCGCTACGTGGGCGACACCATCGGGCGGTGAATAAACAAGGCGACCAGTGGGAAGACGCCGTCGAGCACTCTGCGCTGGACGTCACCCAGGGGTGACGGATGGTTCGATGACATGCACTCCTTTGCTGTCAGACACCCGGCATGGCACAGCCGATCCGGTGAGCCGAGTTCGCCACATCGGGTCATGGTCATTGCCAGGCGTGGCGAAATCGGGGTTGCGCGAGGACACTGAAGACGTAGCGCCGAATTCGTCTCCAGGAGCAATGTGATGGCAACCGACGGGCCTTTCGGGATCGATCCGGAAGAATTCGAACGCGCGCTACGGGAGGTGGGGATCGAATTCCGCGACCTTCTCGGAAAGGCCGGCGAGTACATCGATCGCGCAGGCGGGAGCACGCTGGCGTCGCTGCTCGGTCAGTTTGTTCAGCCGGAGCGTACGCGGCCGCCGCAGCCGGAGGGCGAGACCACCGGCGAGACCGGCAGTGGGGTATGGGTCATCTACAGCATCGACGACGTCGGCGAGGCCAGAGTCGAGCAGGTTTTTCCGAGCGAGCTCGAGGCCTTGCGTGCGCACCGCGACAATACCGATGAACGCCGTCGCGTGCGGTTCCTGCCCTACGGCGTCCCGGTGACTGCGCTGGGCCCGCCCTGACACAAGCCGCGGCCGCTCAACCTCTCGGGCTGATCAGATCTCGGCATCGGGTACCGCCGAGTGGAGTGCAGCCAGCTGACAGCGCACGATTTCGCAGTCGAGCATTGTTTCGCGGCTCACGCTAGGACCAGCAATTGCTGCTGGTACGGACACTTCGCCGACCGGGCGTACGCGGTCGAGATCCAGTGGTCCCGGCTCGATCCGGCTACCGATAGCAGTAGGAGTCGGAGGATGCGTCGCCGCCCTGGAGGCGCACCTGATGCACCCGCAGACCTCGAAAGTCCTCGTCGTGCGGGAAGAACGACTCATCGATGGTCATTCCGCCGTCCGGATCGGTGTCTATCACGGCCATCCAGGCGCCGACCCCATCCGGGTAGAACTGGTCGTCCCACGCGCTATAGAGCGAGTTGGTGAGGTAGACCCGCCGACCATTACGGCTGATCTCGACCATCTGGGACCCGCCGGCAAGCGGCTTGTTCGGCGCGGCCGGGTGGGCGCTGCGGCCGACGATCCCGCCGAGGCGGATCGCCCCGGTCTGTTTCGGGTCAGCCGGATTGCGCACGTCGAACTGCCGGAGTTCCCCGGTGCCCCAGCACGAGACGTAGAGGTATGCGTCGTCGACCGACAGGCCGATGTCGGTGACCAGCGGCGGTACCGCGCCGAACGGTTTCAGTGCCGGCGGCAGCAGGTCGGGATCGGCCGGTTCGGCCGGAATGGTGATCACCTTGTCGACCGCCCACACACCACCATCGCGGTGCCAACGCCACACGGAGGCCGACAGATCCTCGGTCGAGATCACCACACCGACGAACCCCCAAGTGGCGTCCGGATCGTGCGAAGGGCGCAGCTCTAGTGGCATCTGGTACTGCTCGCCGAGATCGATCCGCTGCTGGTGTCGACCGGCGGCGAGGTCCCAGAAGTGGATCGCGTGACCGTACTTGTTGGCCAGCAGCAGCTCCGGCTTCAGCCCGTCCTCGATCATGAACGGGGTGCCCCACTCGCTGCTGATCAGCGTGTTCTGGTTGAGATGCCACCAGGCGTCGTACGCGAAGTATTGCGGCCCACGGTCGGTCTCCCATTGCCGCAGCACATCGAACGTATCGTGATCGAGCAGCGCGATCCCGCCCGGCCCGTCCGATCCGTTTGCCGCGCCGAGGCAGGTCATGAACACACCGTCCGGCCCGCAGTGCAGCGTGTGTGGACGGGAGTAGCCGGCCTTGGCCGCGAGCTCGGAGCTGTCCACGATCTTGGACAGGGTGGGCTGGCGTGGGTCGGGCTGGGTATCGAATACGTGCAGTCGTGACGAGCGCAGACCCGGCACGATCAGGTACCGCCGAGCCAGCCCCGCACTGTGGTGGCCCGCATGCTTCAGCGCGCTGCTGCAGGCGTTCCAGCCGAAATGGTGGAGCTCGTTGCCCAAGTGGGGTACCTCGGTCCAGCCCACCACCCGGCCGTAGGTGGCCGAGCCCGGATCCACATCGACTACTGACAGCGCATCCGGCTTCTGTGCCGCGCCGTCGAACGCAACAACGTATGCGAGCCGCTCCGGTGGCGCGGCTACCGCCTCTGCTGCGCTCCGATAGAAGGTCGGGTCCAAGTCCGAGTGATTCATTTCCAGCCTCCTTCATGTCGATAGGCGGAGACCCGCGCACCTCGCCCGATCTGGCGGTGCCGAGCGACTCGTGTGGTCGCGTGCAGTAATGGCGCGGGCAGGCAGTAACCAGTCTCGGCCTTTCTACATAGATCCACCAGCTACGGCCGGCGCAGCCGTCAGCTGGCCAGAAGTCGACGTGCTTCTGTGATGTTGATCCGCCACCGAATCACTTCGACGCGGTAGCCCAAGTTCCAGGCCGCTTCTTCAAGACTGTTGCGCCGCTCGGCAATTCCCTGTGCCGCCTGCGCATCGTTACCGTGCAGCACACGGATCGCCTTGCCCGTGTTCGGATGGTGGAGCTTCGAGGTCAGCCAGAGTCAGCACTGGAAGATCGAGATACTCGGCCTCGATTGCCCGAGAAGGGGCACTACCTCATATCAGACAAGCCGGGCCGCAACACGGTGCAGATCAACCTACCGCTGTTCGAGGGCTCCGTGGAGCAACATATCGCTATGGAGATAACCGGTATCGAGATGGACACATTCGATCGCGACCACAAGCTGCGACCGTATCGGTACGTTTTCACCGGCCTGCCAACAAAATGGTTGGGTTCGACCGAACCGGGTGCGAGCAACAAATGACCGAATCCGGCCCCAAAGATCTCAAGGCGCGACATCGCGCAATGTGGGCACTGGGCGACTACCCGGCCGTCGCCACCGAAGTCATCCCTGGGCTGGGTCGGCATCTCGTCGAGGTCTGCCGTATCGGCCCGGGTCAGCGCGTGCTGGACATTGCGGCCGGATCCGGGAACGCGGCGATCCCGGCCGCGGAGACCGGTGCGGACGTCGTTGCGAGCGACCTCACGCCCGAACTGTTCGACGTCGGCCGGCGTCTCGCCGCCGCCCAGGGCGTCGACCTGCAGTGGCAGGAAGCCGACGCCGAGGCATTGCCCTACGCCGATGCCGAGTTCGACGCCGTGATCTCGTGCGTAGGCATCATGTTCGCGCCGTCCCACCAAGCGGCCGCGGACGAACTGGTGCGGGTCACCAAGCCGGGCGGCACGATCGGGCTGATCAACTGGACATCCACCGGTTTCATCGGACAGATGTTCGCCACCATGAAACCGTTCGCTCCGCCGCCCCCGCCCGGTGCGCTGCCACCCCCGCTGTGGGGCGACGAGACACATGTCCGGTCGCTCTTGGGCGATCGCGTCACCGACCTCGAGCTGCGACGCGAAAAAGCAGTCATCGATCGCTTCGCCGACGGCGCCGGGTTCCGCGACTTCTTCAAGGCCTACTACGGACCGACCATCGCCGTGTACAAGGCCATTGCCGCGGAACCAGACCGGATCGCACGGTTGGACCGGGAACTCGCCGATCTCGCTTCCCAGCACGACATGGGCAATGGGCGAATGGAGTGGGAGTACCTCTTGGTCACCGCACGCCGATCGGTCTGAACTGGGCGGCAGGCGCCAGGGTCGCGCACTCGAAAGGGGTCCGCGATGCGCGAATTCGGTTCGGGCGCGGTCGTCACCGGGCTGGCCGCCGCCGCGACATTCCCCTCTGGACGCGACTCAACACGAAAGCCGTTGCACTGCAACGGCTTTCGTCATTTTACGGCTCAACGCCGACTGGAAACCCGAATTCCAGTTCGGATGGTTCGAGAAACCGCCAACGCTTCCGCAAGCCCTACCTCGAACAAGCTCGGGATCTTCAGGACGTGATGGCGACAGCGACAACCGCATTTTCTCTGCCGGCGTCGCTGTGTCGAAATTAGACTGTTGATCAGCGCGATTGTCCGCTCGGTCACCGTGCGCGGGGGTGGTTGGTCGAAGTGATCGACGATGACGTCGATTCGAGCTCGAGTTGCGCGTCTTGTGTTCTCCAACGTTTTCGGTCCAACTCCAGAGCGCCGTACGAACCGGGGGCCGCCATTTCGGCAGCGTCGCACCCGATGAGCAGATCCGACGCTCTGCGCCTCTCTGGAAAGAAGGTCGGCATGGCCACTACCACTGGTTTTCCCCATGGTCGTGATCTGCTTCGCGACCCGCGGTACAACCGCGGCACGGCATTCACCAACGAGCAGCGCGTCTCGCTCGGGCTGCAGGGCCTGCTCCCGGCGGGCGTGTTCTCGCTCGAACAACAGGTCGGTCGCGTCTACCAGCAGTACAGTTCGCAGCCCAGCGATCTGGCCAAGAACACGTTTCTCGCTGCATTGCACGATCGCAACGAGGTGCTCTACTACAAACTGCTCGAGGATCATCTGACCGAGATGCTCCCGGTCGTCTACGACCCCGTGATAGCGCAGGCAATCGAGCACTACAGCCACGAATTCCGTCGGCCCGACGGGGTGTACCTGTCGATAGACGCGATCGACGCAATCGAGCAGGCCTTTCGTAACTATGGCCTCGACGCGGACGACGTAGACCTGGTGGTGGCGACCGACGCCGAGGAGATCCTGGGTATCGGCGACTGGGGGGCGAACGGGATGGACATCTCCATCGGCAAACTGGCCATCTACACCGCCGCTGCGGGTATCGACCCCGACCGGGTCATCCCGGTCATGCTCGACGTGGGAACCGACCGTGAATCGCTGCTCAACGACCCGCTGTATGTCGGCAATCGCCACAGCCGGACGCGTGGCGAACGATACGACGCGTTCATCGACGCCTATGTGGAAAGTGCGAGCCGCCTATTCCCGCATGCGCTGTTGCATTTCGAGGATTTCGGACCGTCCAATGCGCGGCGGATTCTCGAGCGGTACCGGGACAAGGCCCGGGTCTTCAACGACGACATGCAGGGAACTGGTGCGATCACTCTGGCGGCAGTCCTGGCGGGCATGCGGGTCGCGGGCACGCGGGCGAGTGAACAGCGCGTTGTCGTATTCGGTGCAGGAACAGCGGGGGTCGGGATCGCCGACCAGCTGAGAACGGTCATGGTGCGCGACGGCCTGTCCGAGCGGGAGGCGACACGGCGGTTCTGGCTGGTCGACAAGCCGGGGCTGCTGGTCGATGACATGAACGACCTGCGCGACTACCAGAAGCCTTACGCCAGAACCCGTCCGGAGGTCGTCGGTCGGATCGACTGTAAGAGCGATCTGGCAGCGGTGGTCGCGGCGGTACACCCGACCATCCTGATCGGCACCTCGACGGTGGGCGGCGCCTTCACCGAGGCCGTCGTCCGTACGATGGCAGAAAATGTCGAACGCCCCATGATCTTCGCGCTCTCCAATCCGACCGAACGAATCGAAGCCCGGCCCGCCGACGCGATCCGGTGGACGGACGGACGCGGCCTCGTCGCGACCGGAACGCCGTGGGAGCCCGTCTCCTACAACGGAACCACCTACGAGATCGGTCAGGCCAACAACGCCCTCGTGTACCCGGGCATCGGTCTGGGCACAATCGTCTCGGCCGCCGATCATGTGACCGATGGAATGTTGTTCGCCGCTTCGGAAGCCATCGGTGGGCTGGTGGACAGTGCGCGCAAGGGCGCCGGTCTGTTACCGAATGTCGAGAACCTGCGGGTCATGTCGGCGACGGTTGCCGTCGCAGTCGCCGAACAAGCCGTGCAGGACGGCGTCGCAAAGCCGTTGACCGACCCCGGCAGAGCCGTCCAGGACGCGATGTGGCATGCCAGCTACCCCGACTTGGAGGTCGCACCATGACCGGAGTCACCGGTCAACCGCCGCGCGCGATCCCGATCGGCACCGGGGCGACCGGTACGCGCGTCGTCTGGCCTGCTTACCGGAACGTATCCGCGAATTGCGCTTTGCCGTCTCGGGCGAGCCAGGTGTCGAAGGTCAGCAGACCGGGGTGCAGCTTCCGCAAGGCCGGGATGTCCGCTTGCCAGCCGCCCCGTTCGTTGGCGAAGACAAATCCCGCGATCGCATCGGGGTCCCTCCCCTCGAGCGCTTCGCGTGGCAGCGATCGGTAGCTCACCGGTTGTCCGGTCGCTCGGGTAATCGCGCCGACAACCTGCGGCATGGTCAGCTCGTCGCCCGCCAATTCGAGTGCCTTGCCGAGATATTCGTCCGGATTCTCGAAGGCGAGCGCGGCGAAGGCGCCGATGTCGCGGGCCGCGATCAGCTGGACGCGAGTGTCAGGGCGGAAGACGTCGGTGAGGATACCGTCGCGAACACCGAGCGTTGGGTCGGCTTGGTTCTCCATGAACCTGACCGGGCGCAGGATTGTCGCGGCCAGGCCGAGGGTGGCGATGTGCTGCTCGATTCGCCATTTGGTCGCCCAGCGTGCGATACCGGGATCTCGGTCGGCTCCGCCGACAGACGAGTACACCAGGTGTCGCACACCGGCCGCCCGGGCCGCCTCGGCGACGGCGACGCCGAGGCGCACCTCGTCGTCGAGGGTGAAAGTCGGCGGCGTGCCGGGATATCCCTGGGTCGGCTGGACACTGAACACTCCGTAGACGTCTCGCATGGCCACGTCGAGTGAGTCGCGGTCGCCCATGTCGCCCTGGAAGAGTTCGGCGCCCGCCGCAGCGAGTTCCCGCGCCGCGGGGCTGTGCGGATCGCGGACCAGGGCGCGCACCTTCTGTCCGTTGGTCAACAACCGCCGCGCCGCGGCGCCACCCTGCCATCCGGTGGCGCCGGTGACCAGAATTGACTGCTCGGATATCGACATCTGTCCGTTCCTTGATTCGTATGTCCTTGCGGGACTGGATATCTCGCAACCGTCAGATAAATGGGGACAGTCCCCGGTTGCCGATTGATACAATACGGGGACACTCCCCGGTTTTGCAATCTGAATGGTGGTCATGACGAAACCGAACAGCACGGGCGGGCCCCGTGCACGACCGATGCGTGCCGACGCGCGGCGCAACTACGAGCGATTGCTCACGGCGGCGCGCGCTGTGTACGCGGAGCACGGCCTCGACGCCTCGCTGGATGACATCGCCCGACGGGCAGGAGTCGGAAATGCCACGCTGTACCGCCATTTCTCCACTCGTGAAGCGTTATTGGATGCGGTACACCAGGATGAGATCGAGGCGCTGTGCACCGCAGCGGAACAGTTGGGCACCGAGTCGGAGCCGGGTGCGGCGCTGACGATCTGGTTGCGATCGCTGATCGGTCAGGGAAGCACCTCACGCGGCCTGCTTGCCGCCCTGACTGCCGCCCTATCGATGGGCGGGTCGGATATGTCCTGGTGCCGTGAGGCGATAATCACGGCCGCGACGACACTGCTCAGCCGCGCGCAGCGCGCAGGAGTGGTGCGTGCCGATATCACCGCAGCGCAACTGCTGAAGCTGGTCAACGCCATCGCGTTCGTTACCGAGCGCGATCCGGACAACGCCACCCGAGCAGATCAACTACTCACCCTGATGATGGAAGGAATATACCCACGCAACCCAGCGCCTACCGACCCGTGAACCTGGGTTCCCGGCGTTCGAGCATGGCGGAGACCGCTTCGTGGTGGTCGTCGGTCTGGTGGGCGATGGCCTGTAGGGCAGCGGATAGTTCGAGCAGACTTTCCAGGCTCTGCCATTGGCCTTCGCGGAGTAGCTTTTTGGTCATCCGCAGCACCTGGGGTGGATTGGCGGCGACCCGGGCGGCCAGCGCGTGGGCCGCGTCGAGCAGTGCGTCGGGTTCGACGACCGCCGAGACCAGTCCCCAGTGCAGCGCCGTGGCGGCGTCGATCGGCTCGCCGGTGAATGCCATCTCGCTGGCGCGAGCCATGCCGACGGCCCGCGGAAGTAGCCAGGCACCGCCGTCACCGGGGATGATGCCGACCTTGGCGAAGCTCTCGGCGAATGTCGCGGTGTCGGCGGCGATACGCATATCGCACATGAGGGCCAGATCGCAGCCCGCGCCGATGGCGGGGCCATTGACCGCGGCGATGGTCGGAATTTCGCAGTGATACAGGGCCTTCGGGATGCGCTGGATCCCGTGCCGATATCCCTGCCGCAACTCGGCGGGTGCGCCGCCGAACATGCCGGTCCGGTCGCGCATGTGCTTGATATTGCCGCCCGACGAGAAGGCGGTACCGGCACCGGTCAGGATCGCCACCCGCACCGAGGGATCGGCGTTGGCGGCCGACACCGCCCGTTCGAGCGCGTCCACCGTCTCGGCATCGGATATCGGGTTGCGGGCCTCGGGGTTGTTGAGGGTCCAGACGACGACGTCGCCGGTGCGCTCGATGCGGACGGGCTCACTCACGATCTACTCCTCGGGTGCGATAACGATCCGGACATCCACCGGAATTGTGCCGGTACCCGAGGCGACGACGGGATCGAGGTCCAGTTCCGCGATCGTCTGATAGCCGCGTTCGGCCGGATCGGTGGGTGCGTCGGTGGCTGTGGTCATCGAGGTAGATCTCCTCTTGATACGGGTCAGCGGGCCGCGCCGACCATGGGGGTGGGAGTGAGCGGAATATCGTCGGCTGGTTCGGATTTCGAGCGCACCTTCTTCAACGCCGCACCGGACGACGGTAGTGGCTCGCCGCGGAATGTGATGGCGCCTCCGCTGATCGTCTCGAGCCGATTGATGGTGCGGCACAGCGTCGACTTGCCGGAACCCGAGGGCCCGATCACGACCACGACCTCGCCTTTGGCGATGTCCAGGTCGATGTCGCGCAGCACGGCGGTTGCGCCAAAGGTCTTGGTCACACCCCATATAGAGATCAGCGGCGGTTGCGGGGAGCTGGTGGCGCCGGTGAGTGATGTCGTTGTCATGGACGGATCCAGTCGTGATCGGCAGCTTGTGCGAGACAGCTAACAGCCCCGAAGGGTAAAATGCAAGAAGATTTGCAGAATGCGTAGAAATACAATTAATCTTGCACGCGGCCGACGGCTCCGGCTCGGCTCGAGCCACGAGGGAGAATGACCGCTCGCGACCTGGGAGTCTGCAGTCCGGCAGCTGACCGACGCGCCCCGGGGGCACGTGATGGGCTTGCGCAAATGCCATGCACCCACCTATCTGCTGGCCTACCGGCTCGGCATGGTGCGTGAGGACGTCGCGCTGGTGACGGCAACGGCTGGCGCGCTGACCGACGACCTGCGCCGGGTGCGTGCACGAGACTGCTTCATGGCCATATCGATTCATCGCCATATGACCGACACGGTGCGCGGCGCGGCGTGGGCACGGTCGGTCGGCGCCCATGTCATCGCACTGATCGACAACCCGGGTCGCCCTGGCCGCATCGGCGGACGAATGTTTCTTCGGGATGCGGCCAGCACCTCGGTGCTGCGCTCGATGACCGCGTTCACCGCGCTGATGCAGACGCTCACCGCGGAGGTGGCGAAGTCACACGGGCGTGAGGCACGCGCGTCACTGCTGCAGGAGGAGCAGCTGCTCAGCGACTTCCACATCTACACAAACGGATTCGGGGCCCAAGTAAGGATCTCCTTATGGACCGTCACCCAGCCGGGCACGCGAACCCGTCACCTGGCCGTATACCGCTTGCACATGGACACCGTCCTACTCGCCGCGCGGAAATTCGCTACCGCGGCGAGCTCGGACGGGAGGCTCCGGCGGTCTGGCGTCGGCCGAGCGTAGGGATGACTGTCCTACTACCCCAGCGCTATTCCGACACGCCCTTTACACTCGCGAAGTAACCTACGCCGAACGAACCATGCCCTCAGCCGTGACACCTGGGAGTAGACGATGTTTTCTCGATGGAAGAACACCGCCGCATGCGCGGCTGCACTGGTGAGCGCCGCCCTTCCGGTCGGCGCGGCCTCGACCGCGCAAGCAGCCCCACAGCAGTGCCCCGACATGTATGTCGTAGCGGTTCCCGGCACCTGGGAAACGTCGAAGTCCGAACCGGGCCAAGGGATGCTCGCCGCCGTCGCCAACGGCTTGCCCGGCAACGTCCAGACCGACTACGTCGCCTACGCGGCGACCGCGTTCCCTTGGGAAGGCGACGTGTACGGCCGCTCCAAACGAGAAGCCCTCGACAATGCCCGTGGCCTGGTCAGCGCGATGGCCCAGCGCTGTGGCGCAACACGATTCGCGCTGGTGGGCTACAGCCAGGGCGCGGACGCCGCCGGTGATCTCGCCGCCGAGATCGGCACCGGGGTCGGTGTCGTATCGCCGAACCGCGTGGAATTGGTCGGACTGATCTCCGACCCCCGCCGCTCCCCCACCGACAACCTCATCGGCCCGCCCGTCCTTGGCGCGGGCGCCGGTGGTCCACGCTTGGGCGGTTTCGGCTGGCTCACCCCGAAGACGTACACCTTCTGCGCCGTTGGAGATCTGTACTGCGCAACCCCCGACGGCGACTTCGCTGCTCGCATCGCCGGATTCTTCGCCCAGATCTCCAACCCCGACCCCGCCCAGTTCGGTACCTATCAGCTGGAGGCGGGCAACCTCATCGCCGACGCCCTCGCCGCGGGTGGTCTCGGGCTGCTCAACGACCAGCTCAATAACTCGGCCTACGAACAGCGCAAACAGCAGGTCGACGATTTCGTGAAGTCCGGGATCCACCAGAGCTACCCGCACTACGCGATCGGCCCCGGCGGCGCCACCCCGCTGACCTGGCTGCACCAACAGCTGATCGACGCGGCACGCAACTAGCCGCTTGTGCGGTATCGGCGACCGATTGGCCGGTCGCCGATACCGCCGTCGCATTACGTCTTTCAGCAGACCCGATCTGCACGCTCATCGGCAAATATTCGCCGGACATGCGGTACGTCGCGCCATCAACCGGCCGATACCACGAAATCCGCTCCAACGAATAAGTCGACCACTGAGAAACGGCTGGTCGCACCGGATTCCATCGGTATGGAGCGCCGACAAAAGGCGGCCAACGACCGGTCGGCAGCTCCGCCGCTGGAGCATGCTGACAGCAGATGCCGACAAGGCCGTCCGTTCGGACCTGTTACCACCTACATCAAGGACGTTGACAGGCATCAGCAGCACTGATAGTCGTAGGCTATGACCTATCCGGATGATTTCGATTTCGAAGCCGTCTACCAAGGCACAGGCGGCCCGTTCGGGCCGGGCGTCAAGCCGCCGTGGAGTATCGGGGAACCCCAGCCCGAACTCGCCGCGCTGATCCAGCAGGGCAAATTCCATGGCGAAGTCCTCGATGTCGGATGCGGAGAGGCGGCGATCTCGCTGTATCTGGCCGGGCAGGGCTACACCACCGTGGGACTGGATCTGTCGCCGACCGCGATCGAGCTGGCCCGCGCTGAAGCCGCCCGGCGCGGCCTGGCCAACGCCTCCTTCGAGGTCGCCGATATCACTTCCTTTACCGGCTACGACGGCCGCTTCGGCACCATCGTCGACAGCACGCTGTTCCATTCGATCCCGGTCGAGTCGCGGGCGGGCTACCAGCAGTCGATTGTGCGCGCCGCCGCGCCTGGCGCGTCCTATTACGCGCTGGTTTTCGACCGGGCCGCCCTGCCCGATGCACCCGTGCCGGGCCCCGCGCCGGTCACCGCCGACGAGCTTCGGGAGGCGGTGGAGAAGTACTGGGTGGTCGATGAGATCAGACCGGCGCGGATCCATGGCGACCTACCCGAAGGCGAAATCGGTGTGTCTGCGGGCGGCCCGACGTTCCGGTTCGAGGGCATTCGCGACGAACCCACCGGCCGCAAGTCGGTTCCGGCCTGGCTGTTGAGCGCCCACCTCGGCTGATCCCGCCACAGCGAGGTCACGGGTGCGCGGTACCTCAGGAGAGCGGCATCGTCAGCCATCGACAAGGGTTGCGGCTGTCGTGGCGAATCGGCGCTTGTAGTCGGTGGGTGTGATGCCGAGATTCCGCGCGAAGGCACGCCGCAATGATTCGTCGCTGCGGTAGGCCGCGGAAATGATCGTATGCCCTTCCAGCAGGAGCTGTTGGGCGGTCGAGGCGGACCCGTTCGACCCAGCGCGCCGGCGTGGTCCCCAGTTCCGCGTGGAAGAGCCGGGTTATCTGGCGGGTGCTCATCGCCGCGGCGGCGGCCAAGGGGTTCGTGCTGTGATCGGCGGTGGGGTCTGTCAGTATCCGAAACGATTTCGTCGAGATCATCCAGCACTCGGCGTGGCCCGAGTGAACGAATCGGCTCGACCCGTCGCCCGACTGCAAAACCAACGGCCCCGGCTCGATCGGAGACCGCGACTGCCCCGGTCCGAGGGGACTAGCGTCGCGCTACCGCGAAGCCCCACGGAATGCCGTACAGCGCAACGAGAATCAGCCCCAATGCCAGCGGCGCGGGTCGCAGGTACACCACCGTGAGCGCCAGCGCCGCGCAGAGCGCGCTCAGGGTGGCGAGGGATCGATAGAAGCGGGGCCGGCGCTGCCACTCCCTCAACGTGGCCGCGAGCGCCATGGTGATGCACAGCGTGAGAGCGGTTCCGGCGCACAGCATCCAGGCCGTACTGGCGGGTGTACGGGCGCCATCGGCATGCTCGACCATCCAGACCATGGCCGCACCCATGACTGCGATGGCGGCCGTCAGCGGCAGGTGCGCGAGGATCCATCCCAGGGTGGCACCGCGCCCGTTGTGGAACTGGCTTCGGCACAACCGATTTCGCGGATCACGGTGGCCGAGCTCGCGGCCTGCGCCGGCATCACCCGGGCGATGTTCTACAACCGCTTCGGTAGTCCCGTGGAGGCCATCAAGGCATGGCTCGCCGACGACAGCGTCACCAAACAGGACCTGGTCGATGCGGCGGTCGCATGCGCACCCGTCTGGTGGAGCTGACCATCGTCGTGAATGCTACACAGGCCGAACACATCCTGCGCGTGGGAGTGGAGTCTCCGCTATCCGACGGGCGCCTCCGCCCCTTCGTCACCGAGGTCTTCCAGATTCGCCAGCGCATCGCGAAGACCGCCGCTATCCCCCCGAGCACAGCGTCTGCACAGATTTGAAGCACCGCCCCGGTCTCTGCTGGCTCATTCATTCACTTCGACGGTGATAAGTATCTGGAACTTCCGGTTCTGTCCCAACAGGATTCGGCTCCCCGCGATCATCGGCACTCACTTTTCCGCCAGCGTTAATAGCTCGCGGCATCGAATAATGCTGTGCCGCACGGGATTCGGATAAGTTCGACTGAAAAGCAAGAGTAAATGTGGAGTACCGCGCGGTCGGCCCCGCACAACTCCGATGTACTACAAACGTCCACCCGACCTGCAGACTTCATGGCTTGATGGAACGTCCGGCCCGCTGTGAGTGCATCAGCAGTCCTCGAGCAGGGCGATCCGACGACTTCGCGATCGGCGTGACGCTCGGGCGGCGACAGCTGGACATCAATGTCCGATTCCCGAATTCTGTGGCAGTCGCATATCTTTCGCGGAAATCCGAGATCACCGATTACATCTTGTCGGACTTCGCGGTCACTGCGATGGTTCGCGAAAGCTGACGCTGTACCGGTACAACCGCGAGCAATTAGCGGGGTCCGCACGTTTGCACAGAATTAACGTGGAAGGCACACGACCGCAGCCGACAGAACCCCGCAGGCCACTAAGCTCGATGACGCGTCCTCGACACGCATCGGCATCACCGGAAGAGCGGAGCGGCTCGAACGGTTCGCAGCGCCCGCAGATACCGACCGACCACAAATGCGTCGCGGCACCATCACACCGCCCGTTGAACTGAATCGGCAGTCTGTCCCGAACCAAGCGACAACGCGGAGTCCCTATGTTCCACGCCGACTTGAAAACCGCCCGACACCTGGAAGCCCGCATCATGACACCGGGCCAACTCACCAGTGGCACATCCGCTGACCGAGCGACACCGTCGCAAAAGATTCCGCTATCGCCCGACAACGGGCCATCCCGGCAGCTCAGTTCGCTCGATGTCCTGCTGCTCAATGCCGAATCACCCACCATGCTGCTCCACGTCGGGTCGGTCACGCTGCTGGAACCGCCCACCACGGGTGACGCGCTGGATGTCACGGTACTGCGCCGGTTGATCGCGGGCCGACTACATCTGATCGCACCCCTGAGATGGCGATTGCGCACTGTTCCGTTGGGTCTGGACCTCCCCTATTGGGAAGACAGCGACACCATCGACCTCGGATATCACGTGCGCGATACGCGCCTGCCCGAGGGTTCGACCGACGTGGCGCTGGCCGATCTCGCCGCCCGCCTGCACGCGCAGCCGCTCGACCGAACTCGACCACTATGGGAATGCCACCTGATCTCGGGGTTGGCCGACGGCCGACAGGCCATCTACACCAAGGTGCACCATGCCCTGATCGATGGCGTGTCCGGAGCGGAGGTCATGGCCGCAGTCTTCGATATCGTGCCCGAGTCCCAGCCCGTGCCGCCACCGCCCGAGGGGCTCCGCTTGGCACGAACGCCCAATCCCGCCGAAGTTCTCGGCCGCGGCATCGCACACACGATGACCCGCCAGGCCGATCGAGTACGCCTGCCGCTGCGCCTGGGACCGATGCTGCCGAACGCACTCACCGACATGCCCAAAGTAAATCCCGCACTGCCGGGCAACGGCCCCAACGGCACCGATCGGTCCTTCGCCTTCGTCTCGCTACCGCTCGACACTGTCAAACAGATCAAGAACAGCTTCGGCGGCACCGTCAACGATGTGGTAATGACATTGTGCACCAGCGCATTTCGCCGCTGGCTCCTGGACAACGACGCACCGGCCGACGACCCGGCCGTGGCCGCGATCCCGGTATCGGTGCGCACCCAGGACCAACTCGGCACCGCGGGCAACCAGTTCTCCATCATGCTGTGCGAACTACCGATCGGCGAACACGACCCACAGCACCGCATGAAACTCACCCACGCCGCAATGCTCGCCGCCAAGGACCGCTTCCAAACCACCCCACCGGCCCTGCTGCACTATGCCACCGCGGCCCTACCGCAGATCCTGCACGGTCTGGCCACCCGCCTACTCCTGCGCGTCGCCGCCCCCGCACTCCCCTTGGCCAATATGGTCGTCTCCAACGTGCCCGGACCGCAGATACCGTTGTACGCCGGGGGAATTCGGGTGGCAGGGAGCTACCCCATCTCCGTACTCACCGATCTGTCCGGCCCGCTCAACATCACCGTCATGTCCTACAACGGCCACCTCGACTTCGGCATCCTCGCCTGCACCGACGCCATCCCGGACGTCTGGAACTTCGCCACCTACTTACAGGACGCGCTCGCCGAACTAGTCGATTGCGCCTAGTAGTTCGTCGGGGTTGCCAGGTGGTGGAGTCGTTGAGGTAGGCCCTGGCCATCGAGCCGTCCCCAAGTGGCTCGCCGCGTTCGAGGCCGCGGCCCCGCTCCAGCAAATTGCGGGCACTCGCTCCGACGCCGGCCTCACCTTCGTCAACGGCCGCGCCCACCCCAGCGCTCGATGCCCGGACCGATTCCGGCGGCATGGCACTTCACGCGATTCGCGCTGTGCCCCATTCCGTCCATGGCCTGTCGGCGATAGGCAGACAATATGACCGGGCGCTGGTATCCGGTGCGTCGTCTGTATGTGGTGCATTCGACGGAGAGGAGGCTGAGCATGACTCCGGCAAACAGTGGACACAAAGGTGAAGACACCTACGACGTTGTCGTCCTCGGTGCTGGTCCGGTGGGCCAGACCGCCGCCCAGCGCGCCCGCGCCGCGGGGTTGAGCGTCGCCGTGGTGGAGCGGGAATTGGTCGGCGGTGAATGTTCGTATTGGGGTTGTATCCCGAGTAAGGCCCTGCTTCGTCCGGTCATCGCGGTGGCCGACGCGCACCGGGTCGATGGGGCACGGCAAGCGGTCTCCGGTGCGCTGGACGTGCCCGCGGTATTCGGTCGCCGCGACCGCTACGTGACCGATTGGGACGATACCGGGCAGGCGGACTGGGTGAAGAACATCGGCGCCGTGCTGCTCCGCGGTCACGGTCGCCTCGATGGCATCCGGCGGGTGGCTGTCGGCACCGAAGCCGGCGACCCGGTGGTCCTCGCGGCGCGGCAGGCGGTCGCGGTGTGCACCGGCAGCCGGGCGGCGGTACCGGATCTGCCCGGTATCGCCGAGGCGCGCCCGTGGACAAATCGCAACGGCACCGACAGCAGCCAGGTCCCCGCCCGGCTTGTGGTGGTGGGCGGCGGCCCGGTCGGCGTGGAGATGGCCACCGCCTGGCACGGGTTCAGCGCCGCGATTACCGTGCTGGCACGCACGCCGCGACTGCTGCCACGGATGGAACCGTTCGTCGGGGAACTGGTGGCCGATCGGTTCGCCGCCGATGGTGTCGAGATTCGCTTCGGTGTGTCCGTCCGCGCGGTGCGGCGCCCGGAGCCGCAGGGCCCGGTCACGCTGATGCTGGACGACGGCACCGAGATCGAGACCGATGAGGTGCTATTTGCCACCGGCCGCCTGCCCAACACCGACGACATCGGTCTGGATACCGTCGGACTGCCGCCGGGTGACTGGCTGGATGTGAACGACAGCTGTCAGGTGCGCGGTGTCGACGACGGCTGGCTTTTCGCGGCAGGCGACGTCAACCACCGCGCGCTGCTCACCCATCAAGGCAAATACCAGGCACGAATCATCGGCAACGTGATCGCCGCCCGTGCGGCCGGAAAGCCGGTGGTCGCAAGCGAGTGGGGCGCTTACACCGCGACGGCCGATGCCGGTGCGGTGCCGCAGGTGGTTTTCAGCGATCCGGAAGCCGCCGCGGTCGGGCTCACCGCCGAGCAAGCCGAGCGAGCCGGACACCGCGTGCGGGTCGTGGATGTCGAGATCGGCGATGTGGTCGCCGGGGCATACCTGTATGCCGATGGATATCGTGGCCGGGCTCGCATGGTGGTCGATCTGGACCACAGCCATCTGCTCGGTGTCAGCTTCGTCGGTCCGGGAGTGGCCGAATTGTTGCATTCGGCCACCGTCGCCGTGGCGGGTCAGGTGCCGATCGACCGCCTCTGGCATGCCGTTCCGTGTTTTCCCACCATCAGCGAGGTGTGGCTGCGCCTGCTAGAGGCCTACCGAGGCTAGCTCCCGGCTGCCTGAAATCGGTGTCGGTGCGTGTCAACGGCCGTCTCGCCAGGCGAGTAGTTCCTTCAGGGGGCTGAGGTCGTAGCGGAAGACATCGCATCGCGCCAGGCCCGGTAGTTCGGTGCTCCGCCGGGCCAGATGTGGGCGCCGATACGAATATGACGAACCACTCCGGTGGATGGACGGGATGCGGGTCGACAGCGAAGTGCGAACCCGCATCTGCTGTCAACGCCGGATTCGGCGGCGGCTTCCCGACCCGCTGCAGGTTCTGCTTATCGCCGCCAGCGGCAGAACCGATGGCGAACCGTGATGTCCCGCAGCGGAATTCGGTTGGAACGGACTGCGGTGTCGGCGACATACCCGACGCCGGACGAATGGATCGATTCGACGAATACGAAATGAGGAGATGTGATGTCGGAACTGTCTGGACTCTCGGCCTTGGTTACCGGCGGCACCAGCGGAATCGGTCGCGCCACCGCGTTGACATTGGCTCGGCGCGGTGCCCGCGTGGCCCTGTCCGGGCGCAATGAGCAGCGTGGTAAGGCGGTGGTCGCCGAGATCGAGGCAATCGGTGGAACCGCCGTGTTCATCCCGGCGGATCTGCGGGGCGAGGCATCCGCGCGGGCACTGGCCCGGGACGCGGTCGCCCGGCTCGGCCAGGTCGATGTGCTGGTCAACAATGCGGGCAGCTATCCGTCCGGTCCGACGGAACAGATGACCGAAGCCGATTTCGACGCGGTGTACGCCATCAATGTCAAGGCGCCGTATTTCCTGGTCGCCGAACTCGCCCCGCAGATGGCCGCGCGCGGCCACGGTGCGATCATCAACGTCACCACCATGGCCGCCGAATTCGGTATTGCGGGGAGCAGCCTGTACGGGTCCAGCAAGGCGGCCGTGGTGTTGCTGACCAAGGCATGGACCGCCGAATACGGGTCCCGCGGGGTACGGGTCAACGCGGTCAGCCCCGGACCCACCCGTACCGAGGGCACCGCGGCATACGACGGCTTCGACGAGCTGGCGGCGACCACACCGGCGGGACGACCGGGAACGCCGGAGGAAATAGCCGAAGCCATCGCCTTCCTGGCCGACAGCCGGGCGGACTTCGTCTACGGTGCGATCCTGCCGGTCGATGGCGGGCGCACCGCTATCTGACCGGGCACCGGTCCATGCAGGGCGGGTGGGTCGTGCTGAGAGTCGCAGCCACCGACCAGCCGGAACCGGCCCGCGGCTGGGACCGGCACCAGTCTTCTGCCAGTAGTTCAGTGCGACCGCGGATTCGGCATTTGACGTCGCGGAACTCGTTGGTCAGGAATTGGTCTCGGCCGGTGTCTGCACGGGTATTTCGCCGCCCAGCTCGTAGCCGCCGCTCAGCTGCAGTCTATCTCCGCTCCAAAAGCGTCCAGGGTCGTACCAGTTGGGGCTGTGGTGCCGCGACAGCAGTCCCATCTCCTGGTATGTCGCGGCCACGACTTCCGCGCAGTACGCGTTCTCGAATTTTTGGGCGGCAGCCTGGCGAGACTTGTTGCGCGGCAGGCGCGCCCGGCCGCGTAGCCAGCGTCCGGCGAGAGCGGCGGTGGATGGGAACGGGGTGCCGTCGAGTCGGGCGATGGTGCGCAGCAGGCTGTCCTCCATCTCCCGGGTGGCCGGACGGTTCAACTGGCGCAGCCAGGTCTGCTGACCGTAGCGGTGTGCCCACACCAGCACGGCATCGCGCAGATTGTGCAGCTGGACGCCGCGGTGCACGACTCCCGACCACATATCGGGCAGCGATCGGCCGAGTTCCGCATGCCAGATCAGCGCGGGCAGATCGTCGATCACAACCGACATGCCCACATGGTTCACCGGACTGTTCGTCGTCATCCGGATCGCGCGGTCGGCGGCCGAATGACCACGGAACAGCCAGATATCGCCGGTTCTGGTGAGCTCGAGTGCTCGGTCGAGACCGATGCCCGTACCCGTCATGGCCGTAGCCTATGCGGTATGAGGTGGTGGAAGGCAGTGGGATTGGCGGGTGCGGCCGGTGTAGTCGCGACCGGGGTGGTGATCGTGCGCGCCGAGCGCCGCCGCCGTGCCTACACCCCGGACCAGGTCCGCGAACAACTACACATGCGATTCGCCCGAGCGACCTCGGCCGGGGCGGCTGAAAGCCCTGCTCCGACACCGCAGGACGCTTCCGGTATCCGCGTTCGCATCCGACGTTTGTTTCGACGCCGACCACAGCCGGGGCGCCGACCGAGGTGAGGTCACGGGGTGGGCAAAACCGGCGGAACGTATTCGAACGTCCTTCCGAGCAACCACACGAGAAGCAATACCACTGGCAAGTGAAAAATGAACTGCAGGAACGTGAAACCGACGAGGTCTCGCGCCCGCAGTTTGAGCACTGCCAGCAGCGGCAGCATGAAGAACGGATTGACAAGGTTGGGCAGTGCCTCGGCCACGTTGTAGATCTGGACGGTCCAGCCCAGGTTCATGTGGACATCGGTCGCCGCCTGCATGACATAGGGGGCTTCGACCAGCCACTTTCCGCCGCCGGACGGGACGAAGACGCCCAGCACCACCGTGTAGATGGCAATGACGATGGCAAAGCCGCCACCGCCGCCGATGTTCGTGAAGAACTCCGCGAGGTGCTCGGAGACGGTAAGTCCGCCCCGGCCCTTCGCTTTGGTGAGTATCGCGGCCATGGCGGCGTACAGCGGGAACTGGACGAGAATGCCAGCCGTGGCGGGTACGGCGAGCGAGACGGCTTGCAAGAACTTGCGCGGCGTTCCGTGGAGCACCAGGCCGAGCATGAGGAAGACGAGCAGATAGCCGTTCAGGCTGCTGACAACGGTGAGTACCGGTTTGGTGACGAGCTGGGAGATCAACCAGCCTGCCGTCATCAGGCCGGCCAGGACCGGCAGGGTACGGCTGTACTCGAGCCATTCCCCCGGCCGCGAGCGTGGCGCCACTTGCGCGGGCTGGTCGTCCAGATCGACATCCAGGTCCTCGGCGGTCTTGATGGCCGCACCCTTCGGCGCCGAGAAGTGCGCGACCACCACGGTCAGCGCCATGATGATGGCGCACATGAGCAGGGACTGCCACGTGAAGATCGTGCTGCCGAAGTCGAGGACACCGGTGATCTTCAGCAGTGCCGGGGGCAGCGAGCCCGCGGTGGCCTGTAGCTGCGCGGCCGAGGAGGATATTCCCAACGCCCACACCGCGCCCAACCCCATGAACGCCGCGGCGCCGAGCGCGCGATAGTCCACACGCAGATCGGTCCGACGGGCGATCGCCCGGGCCAGCAGACCGCCGAAAACCAAACTGAGTCCCCAGTTCAGAAACGATACCGACATGGCAAGGAACGCAACGAGACCGACTGCGCTGCTAGCGGTTTGCGGCACGGTGGCCAGCCGGTCGATCAGCCGGGCGACAGGCGGGGAGGTGGCGACGACATATCCGGTGAGCACCACCATGGCCATCTGAAGAGTGAAAGCTGTCAGATCCCAGAAGCCATCACCGAACGCGTTTACCACCCTTTGTGGCGACGAGCCGTTGGCCAGCGCAGCGGCGGCCACAATGAATACGCCTGCGAGTGCGACGACATAGGCGTCCGGGAACCACTTCTCCGTCCACCCGGCGAGCGACTGCGCGACCCGTGCAAGGCCCTTTTCGGAGCTGGCTTCTTCGATGGTGGACGTCATCCAGTTATCCCTCTTCTTTCCACACACTGCACGTGCGCATGTGACGCACCGCACAAGCTCGGTTGGTCAGTATTGGTGCCAATTTGTGTGCGGGCAATAGGGAAATGCGCAGGTACCATCTGCAAAAGTGCAGAAACTGTCGGTGGTCTCGCACTCGACAAGTAATTAGCAGCGCGTCCTGCGTCGCGCTTATCCGACGGGCCTCGGATCCGTGAGCTGCCCGTCCGGCAACGCCTCCGTGACCTCAGCCAATTTTGGTGACGGGTAACGTTTTCCATCGCATCGACTTCGGGAAGCGCAGCGGCACAGCCAATTTCGAAGCACAAACCGAAGTGAATCGACCGAGGGCAGATGCGGAGGGGTTATGTTGCAGCACAGGCGATCAGCGATGCGGCGCCACGCTCCGCCTCCGGCCGCCGAGACGGTCGCCGCCGCACCAGCTACTCGCCGATCGACAGGAGCGGATTCCGCGTATTGTGCACACCGTCCGCAACGGTGGCCGTGGGTTAGCCGCCGCCGAGCGAACGTTGCTGCAACCGCCAATGGTTATCCCACCAGGCGCGGATGACGGCGGGATCCGCGTTCAACGGCGGTGGCGGGGATTCACCGGGAAAGAGCCAGTCGCCGTTCGGCGCATCGACGGTGGTCGAGGTCGGCGTCGACGACTCGGTGGTGGTCGACGTCGGTGTCGGCGACTCGGAGGTCGTGGTGGTGGTTGGTTCGGGCGGGTCCGTGGTTTCGGATGTGGGGGCAGAGGCGGTGCTGGGCGGGCGGTGCGCCGGCGTCGGGGTCACGGTGATCGACCAGTTCGCGGCCGACGTCGGTTCGATGGTGATGGGTTCGGACGAGGCTGTGGTCGGTGCGGGCTCGACCGTGATCGGCGCGACTGGCGCGACGGATACGGACATGCCCGGCGGCAGCGATTCCGTGGTCCGGTTGACAACCTCCGACGGATGGTCGTCGCGGATCTGCGCCACCGCGATTCCGGACGCACCCAGCACGGTCGCGACGGCGGCAGCACCCAGGAGCAGTCGCCGGGTCCGTCCGCCATCGGCCGACACCACCTCCGGTAGATCTCGAAGCCGCTGGGCGGCGATCAACGCCGCACCGCGCGCCGCGGCTTCGGCGGGATCCGCAACCAGGATCACCGGCGCCTCGAATCCGAGTACCAGCATGGTCGCGATATCGGGATCCGCCGCACTCGAACCGCAGACAGCGACCGCGTCCGGTCGCATGTCGACCGAATCCAGCATCGGCAAGATCCGGCCGATCGTCTGACCCGCGGTATCGGCGTCGACAGTGCCATAAGCCCATGAGCCCGATGCCGATACCGCCTCCCGATCCGGTCCGAGCAGCACGAATGACGTGTGACCGTCCGCCATCTCCAATACGAGCACCGTGCCGAATTCGTCGAGCCCCGGCTCTTCTCGGGTCAGCACTGCCAGCGCCGACCGCTCCGAAACCAGTGACGATGACGCCCATCGTCCGCCCGCCAACTGCGACACGATCAACCGCCGCTCGACCACCGACCGGTACACGATGGCTATGTCCTCGACCTGGGCACTGTCACCCAGAACTTCCGCGAAACCGTCGAGTACGCCAGCGATCGCAGCGCCGACCTCATCTTCGTGCGGGCGCGACCGTGCCGCAGACGACACGATCTCCGGTACCCCGTCCGCCAGCACGACCCCGCGTACCACCGTCCGCTCCGCTGATATCCCCACTGTGGCCATGCCGAACACCCTTTACTCGGTAAGGACTCTCCGGACTCTCCTCTGTCATTCGAAACGGACGCGTCAACCGACTGCACGTCTGCCCGACTTCCTCCGGTATATCGCCAGCACGGTCGGCTTCCGCGTTCCCGACCAACAGCGTTCACCTGTTTCCGCAGATCGCCGCTTCGGCACGCCGAGTGGGACCAGATTCGGTGCCGTCACCGCGCCCTTGGCCCGCCTGCGTCCTTCCCAACCATGAAGTCTCCTCGTCCCATTCGAGTGGTTCGGATGGTCGAACATGGAGTCCAGTCGATCCGAGGAAGGTCATATGGAACCCAGCGGCACAAGGATTCTCGACGTTGTGGGCAGCCGTCGGATGGCGGTGGCGACGTTGGCGACGATCACGGGGTTCTACTACCTGTTCGTCGCATTCACCAACTGCGTGGACACCGATACCAACCGAAACGCGGTCGCCGCTGTGCTGTCGATGAAATCGACGATCCACAATGCCGGAACCGATTGGCGAGCGATCACGAATAGCAGCGTCGCCCTCATCGCCTACATCCTGATTGTGATCTGGGAGTTTCTGATCGCCTTCGTACTGCTGGCGGCCGCAGCGGTATGGGGCCGAGTACTGACCGGACGGCCGCGCCGACTTCGAGCGGGTCTCGACACGGCGGTGAAACTGTCGAGCCTGGGCTGGACCATGGCAATGCTGCTGTTCGCGGGCGGGTTCCTCACGATCGCGGGCGAATGGTTCCGGATGTGGGCCAACAAGCAGGTGAACGCATCATCGGCGGCGCTGCAGAACTTCCTGATCGCCGCCGTCGGCCTAATCCTCGTCCACCTTCCGGACTCGAACACAGCGCGGGATACGCCCGCGTGACGCGGGCGCAGCCGCAGGACAGAAAGCCGCAGTCGAGGACGAAAGCCACCGCGGTGGACCAGGTGTTCAGGCGCTCGCAACGCTGAGATGGCGGCGGAACCAGTCGAGGGCCAGATCCGCGACCTGCTCGAGTGCGCCGGGCTCCTCGAACAGGTGCGTCGCGTGCGGTACGACGTCGATCTCGCTCGGACACGGCATCCGCAGCCGGGCCTGCTGATTGAGCTCCAGCACTCGCCGGTCGTTACCACCGACGATGAGCAGCGTCGGCACGCGGACCAGCGCCAACCGCGGACCGGCCAGGTCGGGGCGGCCGCCACGAGAGACAATGGCGGCAATCTCGATGCCGGGTTCGGTGGCTGCCCACAGCGCCGCACCAGCTCCGGTGCTCGCGCCGAAATACCCAGTGGGAAGCTCGCTCAGCTCCGACCGCGTGCGCAACCAACGGGTCACCTCGACGAGCCGATGGGCCAGCATCTCGATATCGAAAACGCGGGCACGATCTCCCTCTTCGTCCGCGGTCAGCAGGTCGACCAGCATCGTCGCGAGTCCCGCACGATTCAGAACATCGGCGACCAACCGATTTCTCGGACTGCGCCGACCGCTACCACTGCCGTGCGCGAAGGCGACCAGACCGGTGACGTTCTGCGGGACGGCCAGTATCCCCGCCAGCCGAATGGAATCCGACGGCACTATGACCTCGTCTGTCCGTGTCAAGGGATCGGATGCAAACGACTGCATCGAACACCTCCTGGTATCCGGACTACCCGACGATTCGGTCATGCACAAGGGGTTGGCATGGTCGCGTCCGGCATGCTGACTGCTCAGGCTCCCGATGACGACTGAGCCGGGGTCTGCGACACCGGGTCACCACCTCCCGCGGCGGTGGTGACCCGGGTGGTCGCAGCCCGGAGCGACGTCTTCAGCAACCCGATCTCGGCGTGTACGCTCTCAAAGAAGATCATGTAATTGTGACAGGGGTCACAGCTCCTGTCGCCAGTCTCGTTGTGCCAGATCGTCGAACCAGTCGCCCTATTGGAGTTCCATGGCGCTCGTTCACACGCCCATCTCGGCGAGTGAAGGGGTTCGTTCGGCACTCGGGCATCGTTGCTCGATAGCCGGTGTGCGTCGTATGCAATCACCCTGTCGGGAAGCCGGATCCGTCACTACGGAGACCTCATGAGTTCACCGAACCGATTCGACGAAATGCAAAGTCGCGTTGCAGATATCGCTCCAGTGTTCCGCACGCCGCTGGACTCGCCGTACGAGATTTCGAATGAACTGTTCGCCGCGCTGCGGCACGTCCTGCACGACGTCGGCGGACAGCCGGATGTACCAATCGAATACCAGGAAAAAGTCGAAGAACCCTGGGAGATGAACACCTACGTCACGTGCGAATGCCTCGGCTGGCGTGGGGTGTGGAATTCCGAGGAACGCCGTCGCGCCGAGAACGACCTCGGCGCGACGCTGTACTTCGGTCTGCCCTACTACGCGCGCTGGGCGACTGTCGCGGCGAAGTGCCTGGTCAACAAGGGTTTGATCACCCCGGACGAACTGTCGGCGAAATTGGATGAGGTACGCGCACGGCTGGCGACGCGGACATGACAAGGAAATACCAGATCGGCGATCGCGTCCGGGTGCGCGACGCGACATCAATGTTTCACACCCGCACCCAGGCCTACACCCGCGGACGAACGGGTGTCGTCGTCGAGAACCGGCCCGAGTGGGTGATTCCCGAGGACGAGGCATGGGGACGCGATAACGGCCGCTTCGAACCGTTCTATGTGGTGCGGTTCCGCCAGATGGACCTGTGGCCCAACTACACCGGCTTCGACGTCGACACCCTGGAGACGGAGGTGTCCGAGCACTGGCTCGAACCAGCGGAGGAGGATGGCAAGTGAGTCGAACCCACGATCACGGGGCGCACGCACCGATCCAGACGAGCGACGAGATCAGCGAGTTCGAGGTCCTGGAGACCGCGGTTCGCGAACTCGCCATCGAGAAAGGCCTGTTCTCGCAGGAAGACCACCGACGGTTCTCGGAATGGGCCGAATCGGTCGGTCCGCACGGCGGTTCGAAACTGGTCGCGAAGGCGTGGACGGACCCGGATTTCAAGGCGCGTCTGCTCGCCGACGGGACCGAGACGTGCAAGGAAGTCGGCATCGACTGGCGCGACCCGACCGGCTCCGGAACGCCGAGCGACTACACCTATTTCTACGTGCTGGAGAACACGCCCAAGGTGCACAACGTGATCGTGTGCACGCTGTGTTCGTGCTATCCGCGGCCGGTTCTCGGGATGTCTCCGGACTGGTATCGCACCCCCAACTACCGTCGGCGCCTGGTGCGTTGGCCCCGGGAGGTGCTCGCCGAATTCGGCCTGCACTTCCCGCCCGACGTCGAGGTCCGCGTGCACGACTCGAACCAGAAGTCCCGTTTCATGGTGATGCCGATGCGCCCGGAGGGCACCGAGGGCTGGACCGAGGAACAGCTCGCGGCCATCGTCACCAGGGACACGATGATCGGCGTGGCACTGCCCCGGGTCGACTGGACCGCACAGGTGCCGCCGAACCAGGTCCAGGCCGCCACGGGCAAGGACGGGCAGCGATGAACAACGGTCCGTACGAAGTCCTGCTGGATACGCTGGACCCCGCGTCCAAGAGGGAGCGCACCCTGCCGGAGCTGGACCGCAAGCCCGACCCGTGGGAGTCGAGCATGCAGGCAACCTGCGAATGCCTGTCCTGGCGCGGTACATTGGACAACCTGGAACGCCGCCATGCCGAGGATGCGCTCGGTGAGACGATCTACCACGACTTTCCGGTACGGACCCGATCGGTCGTGGTCACGGCGCACACGCTGATGGATCGTGGATTGATCACCCCGGAGGAACTGCGGATGCGGATGGAGGCGGTTCGGACGCGGTTCAACCGGGACTAACCCCTCCTGCGGATTCGTGGTGTCCGAGCGGTTGCGAGCGGCCGGGATCGCAATGGTTCCGAAACGGTATAGCTCGGCCGGGCGGTGACCTCGACCTCGGCATTCCCAATAGGACCAAAGGCACCTCCACTACCACGCACTCGACACCCACCACCACTCCGACGCGGTGGCGGCGAACTCCGCGTTGACCGAAATTTGTTGTGCGACAACAGCTCCTACACTCTTATAGCGGTCGCTAGGATAGAGGGGTGCGGATCGGAGTCGGACTCTCCACCGCGCCGCAAGCGCGGCAGGCGGGCATGGAGGCCGCAGCGATCGCACGCGACCAGATCGCGGGCGAGTCGCCATCACTTGCTGTGCTACTGGCGTCACGAGCACACACCGACGAGGCCGCGGCCGTACTCGCCGGAGTCCACGAGGCGGTGCGGGTGCCCGCACTCGTCGGATGTGTGGCGCAGGCGATCGTGGCGGGTCGCCGCGAGATCGAGGACGAGCCCGCGGTGGCGGTATGGCTGGCATCCGGATTGCCCGCCGCCGCCGAGACCTTCCAGCTCGACTTCGTCCGCACAACAGCCGGCGGGCTACTCGCGGGCTACCGCTTCGACAAAGCCGCACGCGATTTCCATCTGCTGCTGCCGGACCCGTTCTCCTTCCCCGCCGACATACTGCTGCAGCATTTGAACGCGGATCTGCCCGGCACCATCGTGATGGGCGGGTTGGTGAGCGGTGCGCAATGGCCCGGCGGCAGCAGGCTGTTCTGCGACCATGACGTGGTGACCTCCGGCGCCGTCGGCGTCCGACTGCCCGGCCTGCACAGTGTCCCCATCGTGTCGCAGGGCTGCCGACCGATCGGGTACCCATATATCGTCACCGGCGCGCGTGGCGCACTGATCACCGAACTGGGTGGCCGCCCGCCGTTCGATCGGTTGCGCGAAATGGTCGAGGCGCTGCCACCCGACCAACAGGAACTGGTGACGCGCGGGCTGCAGATCGGAATCGTGGTCGACGAACACCTGGCAACGCCCGGACAGGGCGATTTCCTGATCCGTGGCCTCCTCGGTGCCGACCCGTCCAGCGGCGCTATCGAAATCGGTGAGCTCATCGAGGTCGGTACGACCGTGCAGTTCCAGGTCCGCGACGCGGTCGGGGCCGACGAGGATCTGCGGGCGGCCCTGGTCCACATGGGTACGGATCTGCCGGGCCGCCCGGCCGGTGCACTGCTGTTCACCTGCAACGGACGCGGCCGGCGGATGTTCGGGGTCGCCGACCACGACGCCGCGACCATCGAGGACCTGCTCGACGGCATACCGCTCGCCGGCTTCTTCGCCGCGGGCGAGATCGGTCCCATCGCGGGCCGCAATGCGCTGCACGGATTCACGGCGTCGATGGCGGTCTTCACCGAATGAGCGTCGACATGCGGGTCTACGCCGAGCTGAACGACTTCCTCCGGCCCGGCGAGCGATACACGGTGCAGCGCAGACAGTTTCGTCCGCACCAGACCGTGAAGGACGTCATCGAGGCGGCTGGCATCCCGCACACCGAGGTCGACCTGGTACTGGTCAACGGGCAACCAGTGGCCTTCGACCGGCGTCCGCACGACGGCGATCGGATCACCGCCTATCCGGTGTTCGAGAGCCTGGATATCGGCCGGGTCACCAGGGTGCGCCCACATCCGCTGCGCGAGCCGCGCTTCGTCGCCGATGTCAATCTCGGCGGCCTCGCCAAGCTGATGCGGCTGATGGGCCTGGACGTGCGCTGTCCATGGGACGCCGACGATGCCGCACTCGCCGAACTGTCGGCGGCCGCGCACCGGATCCTGCTCACCCGCGACCGCGGACTGTTGAAGCGGCGCAACGTAACTCACGGCGTGTACATCCGCTCGGACCGGCCGGTCGATCAGATCGTCGAGGTGATCCGGCGGCTCGACCTCGGCGAGCAACTTGCACCGTTCACCCGCTGCCTGCGCTGCGGTGGCGCCGTCGTCGCGGTCGCCAAAGCCGAGGTCGAAGCTCTGCTCGAACCGCTCACCCGGCGCCATTACGACACGTTTTGGCAGTGCCGCGGCTGCGGGCGGGTCTACTGGCAGGGCTCGCACCAGCGTCGGCTCGATGCCACGGTGGAGAAGATTCGCAGCGAGCTGACTCGATCCTGACACCGGGCGGCCGGGCTATTTCGATACCGACACCGCGGCCGGAATCTACTGTTGAACCAGATGTGCTGCACCCGCTCGTCGGCCTCGGCCGACCGGTGCCATCGCGACGAACGCGGTGGCGTGTGCGTAGCCGCTGACGTTGTCATCGGTCATCGGCTATCGTCGCGGCGCTGGCGGCGATGGCCGAAGTCCGGTAGCGACGGAAGCGGTGCGGCGGGCTTGGTGAGCAGCGATATCACCGAGCTGGTTCGGTCGCACGGAGCGTTGGCGCTCAGGCGCCGATGCGGGCCACCGTCGCGGCCACTCGCTCCAGGTGATCGGTCATTGCGGCGCGTGCGGACTCCGGCGAACCGGCCTCGATGGCGCGGACGATGGCATCGTGCTCGTGGTCGGAATCGGTGCGGCGGTCCTGGGTCAGATTGAGGAATTCCGATTGCAGGTCCAGCGCGCGGCGGGTGTCGGCGACCATGGCGGCCAGCATGGTGTTACCGCTGGCCGCCGCGATGGCGGTGTGCAATTCGCCGTCGTAGCGCACCCAGTCGTGCGCATCGGTGGCCGTCGCCAGCTTGTCGAGGATCTCGAACAGCAGCCGCAGCTGGTCCGGCGTGCGCCGCTCGGCGGCGAAACCGGCAGCCGGTATCTCGACGAGCCGCCGCGCCTCGATCAGGTCATCGGCGCCGACACCCGCGAAGGTCGGCTGGGTATCGGCGTTCTTGGAGAGGATGAAAGTGCCTCGGCCGGTATGGGTTTCGGTGAGTCCGAGGATCGCGCACGCATGCAGTGCCTCACGGACCACCGGCCGGCTCACGCCGAACTGCTTGGCCAGCGCCAGCTCCGCGGGCAGGCGGTCGCCCACCGCGTAGTCCTCGCTCTGGATGAGACTCTTCAGCCGACGAAAGACCGCCTCGGTGGCGCCGATGCGCTGCACGTACCCCTCTTCGACCGTCACGCGACCAGTATGGAGACTTCCGCGATACGACGTCAAAATGCTTGTTCCAGCGGGTAACGGCCACCGACGAACCCGGCGTTGACAGTCGCTGTGACCCCCATTACAGTCAACCTGTCTTACAGCCTGACAGCCTTACTTCTGAGCGTTCCGAACAGCGCTGAGCCCGCCCATCTGCGGAGGCTGGATCCGGCCCATGGAGGGTTTCGATGCACGACCACGAACAACAGTCGACAGCCACCGCCGCCGCGCCCGAGCCGCGCATCGATATCGGCGACCTCGGCTACCAGAAGCGGCTGCGCAAGCGCCACATGCAGATGATCGCGATCGGCGGTTCGATCGGCACCGGGTTGTTCCTCGGCGCCAGCGGCCGAATGGCGCTCGCCGGTCCCTCCCTCGCCCTCGTCTACATCGTGTGCGGGATCTTCACGTTCATGGTGGTCCGCGCGCTCGGCGAACTGGTGATGTACCGGCCGTCGTCCGGCGCGTTCGTCTCCTATGCCCGCGAATTCCTCGGTGAACGCGGCGCGTATTCGGTGGGTTGGCTGTACTTCCTGAACTGGTCGACGACGCTCGTCGCCGATATCACGGCGGTCGCGCTGTACGCGCACTTCTGGTCGTTCTTCGTACCCGTGCCGCAGTGGGTGCTCGCGCTGATCGCGCTCATGGTCGTCGTCGGGCTCAATGTGGTGTCGGTCCGGCTGTTCGGCGAACTGGAATTCTGGTTCGCGCTGGTCAAGGTCGGGACCATCGTCGTATTCATGGCGTTGGCCGTCGGGTTCATCGTCACCGGAACATCGGTGGGCGACAACGTCGCCGGCATTTCCACGATCACCGACCACGGCGGGCTGTTCCCGCGCGGCCTGGCGCCCATGCTCACCATCGCCCTCGGGGTGGTGTTCGCATTCGGTGGTACCGAGATGATCGGTGTCGCGGCGGGCGAATCCGATAATCCCCGGGCCGTGGTGCCGCGCGCGGTGAACTCCATCATGTGGCGGATCATCCTGTTCTACGCCGGGTCGGTCATCCTGTTCACACTGCTGCTGCCGTGGACTGCCTATTCCCCCAGTGAAAGTCCGTTCGTCACGGTGATGAGCTCGGTCGGCATCCCGCACGCGGGCGATGTAATGAATCTGGTGGTGCTCACCGCCGCGATGTCGAGCCTGAACGCGGGGCTCTACGCGACCGGACGCACCCTGCGTTCGATGGCGGTGGCGGGCGCGGCGCCGCGCTTCGCGCAGCGGATGAATCGCAGCGGCGCACCGTACGGTGGGATCCTGATCACCAGCGTGGTCGGCATTGCCGGGGTGGTGCTCAATCTGGCCATGCCGCACAAGGCCTTCGAGATCGTGCTGAATCTGGCCGGACTCGGCATTGTCGGCACCTGGGCCTCGATCATGATCTGCCACTGGATCTTCGTGCGCAGAGCCCAGCAGGGACACTACGACCGGCCCGCCTTCCGGCTGCCGTTCGCGCCGGTGCTCAACATTCTCACACTCGGCTTCCTGCTCGCAGTGATCGTGCTGATGTTCTTCGACGACGAGATCGGCCGCATCACCCTGGCGGCGTTCCTGCTCGTCGTCGCCGCCATGGTCGCTGGCTGGTTCCGGGTTCGCGGACGGCTCGATCCGGATGTCCTCGCCCCCATCGAGCGGCCCGGCACCGCCGCGGACGGATCGGTGCACGGGTGAGCGCTCGCGAGCTACCGGTTGCGACTGCGCCGCAACTTCTTTCGCCGGTCACTGTCGACATCCTCTACACCGGTGGCACGTTCGGGATGGTCGATCACGGTGCTGGTCTGCGACCCCGCCGCGGCCTCGGCAGTGAGATCGCCGATGTCGTCACACAATTCGAGCGCACCAGCGGCATCGCGGTGCGATTCGAGTACACCGAGCTCGAGCAGGTCATCGACAGCGCCGATGCGGGCGCCGGCACCGCGCGCCGAATCGCCGAACGGGTGCGCTCCGGTATTGCGCACCGGCGCCCCGACGGGGTCATCGTCGTACACGGCACCGACACGATGGCCTATGTGGGCGCGCGGATGGCATTCGAACTGCACGATCTGAATGTGCCGGTCGTGTTCACCGGCGCCCAGATCCCGCTGGGTCGGCCAGGTAGCGATGCCGGGAGCAACCTGTCCCTGGCGCTGAACCACATTGCCGCCCAACCAGTTCCGGGAACGTACATCGCATTCGGCACATCGCTGCATCCCGCCGTGCGGGCCAGCAAACGCGCGTGCGACCACTACGACGGATTCACCACGGTCCGGGAATTCACACCGCCGCCGACCCCGCCCCGGCTGCCCGAGCGGCGGCCGCGCGCGGACAGCCCACCGGTCGGATTGTTCGCCGTGTTCCCCGGAATGGATCCGGACCTGCTCGACGCGGCACTGCGCCACTATCGCGGCGGACTCGTCCTCGAATGCTACGGCTCCGGCACGCTGCCGCTGCACGGTGACGCCACGGCGGCGGCCATCCGGGCGGCAACCACACGCGAGACTCCCGTGGTCGTCATCACCCACTGTGACAGCGGCACAGTGGATCTCGACCGCTATCAGCCCGGCCGGGCCCTGCGCGCCGCCGGTGCCATCGGTGGTGGCGATATGACCAGGGAGGCCGCGCTCGCGAAGCTGGCGTATCTGGTCGACCTCGGTATGTCCGGTAGCGGGCTGCGCCGGTGGATGACTGCCAATCTGCTCGGCGAACTCTCGAATCATCATGCGACACAGTCGATCCCGAATCCGACGCACAACTGAACAGGAGCTATCGATGATCGAAAGCACGCGCACCGAACGCGATTCCCTCGGCACCCGAGCGGTACCGCGCGAAGTCTACTGGGGCGTCCACACCGCCCGCGCGCTGGACAATTTCGCCATCACGGGCGACCGCATCGGCAACTATCCGGCCCTGATCACCGCGCTGGCCGCGGTCAAACAGGCCGCCTGCCGCGCCAACCGGGACCTCGGCCTGCTCGATACGCGCCGGGCCGACGCGATCGATAGCGCCTGCGACGAGATCCGCGGCGGCGCACTGCACGACCAATTCCCCATCGATCCCGTCCAGGGTGGGGCCGGGACCTCGACGAATATGAATGCCAACGAGGTCATCGCCAACCGCGCGCTGGAACTGCTCGGCCACGACCGTGGCACTTACACCGAACTCGACCCGCTCGATCACGTGAATCTCGGCCAGTCCACCAATGACGTCTATCCGACCGCGGTGAAACTCGCCGTCGTGCACCACATCCACGACCTGGTCGCCGCATTGGGCCGGTTGGCAACCGAATTCGACCGCAAGGCAATCGAATTCGCCGATGTCATCAAGATGGGCCGCACCCAGCTGCAGG
The DNA here is from genome assembly GCF_053602975.1 of Nocardia sp. NPDC004278. Lineage (NCBI taxonomy): Bacteria > Bacillati > Actinomycetota > Actinomycetes > Mycobacteriales > Nocardiaceae > Nocardia > Nocardia sp. NPDC004278. The sequence continues at coordinate 88,793 of NZ_JBSGEQ010000020.1, read as the reverse complement.
ACGCGGTACCCATGACGCTCGGGCAGGAGTTCGGCACCTTCGCCATCATGGTGCGCGAGGACTGTGCGCGCCTCGGCGAGGGCACCGCGCTGCTGCGCGAATGCAACCTCGGTGGCACGGCGATCGGCACCGGGATCAACGGCCACCCCGACTATCCGGCGCTGGCCTGCACCCATCTCAGTGAACTCACCGGTATTCCGGTGCTATCGGCCGCCGACCTCATCGAGGCCACCCAGGATTGCGGCGCCTTCGTGCAGGTCTCCGGGATCGTCAAACGCGTCGCCGTCAAGCTGTCCAAGATCTGCAATGACCTGCGGCTCATGTCCTCGGGGCCGACGACCGGCCTCGGTGAAATAAGCCTTCCCCCGGTCCAGGCCGGGTCCTCGATCATGCCAGGCAAGGTCAATCCGGTCATCCCGGAGGTCGTCAACCAGGTCGCGTTCGCGGCCATCGGCAACGATATGACCGTCACCATGGCCGCCGAGGCGGGACAGCTCCAGCTCAACGCCTTCGAGCCGATCATCGCCTACAGCATGCTGCGCACCACCGCACATCTGACCGCCGCCGTCGACACCCTCGCGACCAGATGCATCACGGGCATAACCCCGCACCGCGAACATCTGGAACAGGGCGTCCGGCGCTCGATCGGCATTGTCACCGCCCTCACCCCACACATCGGATACGCCGCCAGCGCCCGAATCGCCAAGCAGGCATTGCACACCGGCCGCCCCGTCGAGGAGATCGCCATCGAACTCGGCCTGCTTTCGGCCGACACCGTGAAAGCCCTGCTGGCACCGCACCGCCTCGCCGGACTTTCGCGGCCATGACCTGGGACGACGTGCCGCCGCAGGGGTACCTCTGAACCGTCACCGCATGCCACACCGAGGATCAGATTCGCGACACGGCCGATGAGCTGGCGCTGCTCTGGCGTGCCCGATGATCGATCGCCCAGCGCGGCGGTTTAGCGGGTCGCTCAGTGGTAACTCGCACAATGCCGCTGCTCGGCGAGCGCGACCGCCGCGCTCCGATCCCCCGCGGGCAACGCAAGCACAATCGAACGGGAGGAAGACGATGCCGAATCCTGGTAGCCACGCGCAACGGACCCCGGTGCGGGCCGAGCTGCGCAGTACCGCATTCAGCGACCACACGACAATTCCCGAGCGCTACTCATACGACGGCGGAAATGTATCCCCGCCGCTGGAGTGGCACGGCATCCCCGACGATGCCGCGGAGTTGGTCCTGCTGTGCGAGGACCAGGACGCGCCTGGTGGCGTGTTCACCCACTGGGTCCTGACCGGGATCGCACCGACTACGACCGGAGTCGGTGCGCAAGCGGCACCGCCCCGGGCCGTCGCCGGTCGCAATGACTTCGGCGAAATCGGCTGGAGCGGTCCGCGACCGCCGCAGGGCGACAGCCCGCACCGGTACTTCTTCCGCCTCTATGCACTCGACCAACCGCTCGAGTTCACCGAGGAAACCAGTGCCGATGTGGTCCGATCGGATATCACCGACCACGTCATCGCCAGCGGCACCCTCGTCGGGCTGTTCGCCCGCTGACTCGCCAACGAGCCCGACCGGTCGGCGTGCGAATCGGCCCGAGCGCAGTACCACCCGCACCGGGTGCGACGGAGACATCCGTAGCGGGACGGCGAGCCGTCCGGATTCGGGAATCGCTCCCGAACGGCAAGGAGGCAGGGTGCACGATCACGGTCGCCGTTGCGGCCGATGCGTCGTTCGATATCGATGTCGCCACAGCGGGCGCCGGGGGCAGCCCGGCGCCGGCCGTCGACACCTGCGGCATTGGGTACCGATATCGCCGCGGCGGTGCCGGCCCAGCTGCGGTGACCGCACCGGCAGCGGCGCAGGGTGCCCGGTGATCCGCCGATGGGCATGCCATGCGATTCGCGGATCAAGCGCGCACGTGCAGTCCAAAACCCGTGCGGCCCTTGGCTTCCAGACCCTCGCGCAGGCGCAGGGCGGGCAGTTCGTAATCGCCGCCGTTCTGCGTGCGGAAGGCGATCGGATCGGTCTGTTCGATCGATAGCAACCGCTGCTCCCATGCCTTGGCTACATCGGTGAAGTCCGCGGGCGATACCCGATCCGCGCTGTATGTCACGAACGGCGGCAGCACGTCCATACCGGGGTAGTAGAGGATGCCGTGCTGGATCGGGAAGAGCAGATCGTCGATGGGGCCGTTGATTCCGCGGTCGGTGTAGTGCGGTTCACGGCCACCGATCGTCACCGCCAGCATGGCCCGCTTGCCCGCGAGGGTGCCCTCGCCGTAGCGGTCGCCGTAGCGGGTGTCGCTGTGTTCGCCGACGCCGTAGGCGAAGTTGAAGGTGAAGACCCGGTCGACCCAGCCCTTGAGGATCGCGGGCATCGAGTACCACCACAGCGGGAATTGCAGGATCACCGTATCGGCCCAGCGCAGTTTTTCCTGCTCGGCCGCGATATCGGCGGTGAGCGTCGCGGTGTCGTACGCGTGACCGGAGTCTTCGACGACTCGCAGCGGGCCGCTCGTCCCACCGAAGTCGTCGGCGTCGACCGACGGCTTCCATCGCATCGCATACAGGTCGCTGACCTGCACCTCGTGCCCGGCTTCGCGCAGGGTGGTGACCGCGATGTCCTTGAGGGCGCCATTGAGCGACCGCGGTTCTGGGTGGGCGTGGACGATGAGTGTTCGCATTGCTGCTCCTTCGGATCGGATGTGTTCGATCCTGCGAGTCGGCGGGCCCGCTGTTCAGAGACGCTTCATCCATCGGACGGGACTTCCTGGTACCGGCAGGACCACCCTCGGCCCGCGAACCCGTGGCAATACTGGAGGGATGGACGATCTCTCCGACTTCCTGCGCACGCGGCGATCCCGGGTGGATCCGGGGTCGGTCGGCATTGCCACCGATTCGCGCCGTCGAGTCGCGGGATTGCGCCGGGAGGAGGTGGCGCACCTGTCCGGGGTGACATGTTGGTTGCGCACTCCTTAAGTGCTCGCCTTGGGTAGTGAGCAACAGCGGGCGGCGTGGGCAGGGAGTTTGCGCAGGGTATGTGCGGGTTTTGTCAGGTCGGTAGTGACGTGGCGGGCCTTGTGGGTGTGGTTGGCTCGGCTGCGGTAGGTCCACCTTGGATGTCTTACCAGAACACGGTGATTCGAAATCGTGGAGTAGGACACTGACGCCGCTACCTTCTAGTGAAGTGGCGGCGTTGTTCGTTTCCGGAAGATCTACTCGCCGACCCGCTTCGGGGTGGCGTCGGTCGGGTGCACTGATCTCAGGCTGTGGGATGGTGCCGTCGGCAGCGAGCTCGATGAGGTTTTCTTCCCGCGGCTGCCTATCGAACCAGGATGAATCAAGGGCGTAGCAGCGGACGTCCTTCAACTACGGCGGCCCAGAGCTTTTCCGCGGCGTCTTCGAGGTCGCCGTCCAGGAACTCGGGCAACAGGATGTCGGCCGCGTCATCCGCGTCGGAGTGTTCGAAGTAGTCACCCTCGGACACCCGCAGCCGACGGGCCTGCAGATCATCGACGAAGATGACCTCGCCCTTGTCCCATGTTTCGAACCACGCGCTCGCTGAAGCGGCACCGTGTACGACGAGCATTCCCATATCGGAGAGTTCCGTCATCAGCAGACCCCCGACAGTGAGCGAGCCGCCGATGAAGAGATTGCTGTCCAGGAGGCACATCAGGTGCTGCACGGTGACCGAGCCGGTGACATAAAGCGGCGTGTAGACGTCTCCGTTCAAGAAGCGCATCGGCCCGTTGACCGTCAGGTCGCCATCGATGACGTAAACGGTGTCCTCCGCCAGACCGGGATTGTTTCCTATCGACAACGCCCCGTCGACGGTCAGGTCACCCTGGTGAACGAAGAAGCATTCCGGCTCCTCCCCGAAGAGTTCTTCCAGGTCCTCCGCGCGGTTGTCGGCGGCTTTACTTATGTCGTAGCGCTCTACTGCCTCGGACAGCGGTACCGATTCCCAACGTGTGCTCCACTGCTCGAAAGACACCTGACTCCTCGCGTTCTTACCGATACCTGTTGCGGCCCAGTGAGTCTCGCACATCACCCGCGGATCGGTGAACTGCCCACCGCCCCCGACGCGGTGCGGCCGCTGCGCGTCGAGAGTCACCGCGCGGTCCGCCTGCACGACGACATGCTCGAACTCGGATCTGTGGCCCGATCGCGGTCAGGGTGTTCGCGTTGTGAAGCGTTAGGCCCAGGATCAGGCCGGTTGCAGCATGATCGCGCGCCCGGTCCAGCTCGCCCAGAACCGTCGCGCCGGAACCTCCGAATGCTCAGCACCCCATCGGGACGGGTCGGCGAATCCCGCGACGGTGTCACCGTCGCGGTCTGCCTCGCCGGTAAACACGATCAGGTGCCCGCCCTTACGTCCGTCTTCAGGCAGTTGCCACGTGCACGAGATGATGCTGGGTACGCCGTCAGCGGCCATACCCTGAAGCGTGGAACGGTCGACCGCTTCAGCAGTACCGGCAAGGCCGTGCCGTGCGGCCAGCGCGACCAGTCCGGCGTGTGTCCAGCCCACCCCGGTGGCATACGCGTTGGTGTCCAACCCCTCTCGGAGTAGTTCACGCTGTAGCGGCACCGGCAGGCCATGGAACCGGAGCAGCATTCGCAGGCACGCAATGCCGCAACACCGATCACCCCATGTCTGTGGGCCACCATCGGGCCAAGGGAAACCAGGGTCGTCGGTTTCGTCGTCGGTGAAGTGTTGCGGGAACCGGTGGACATCCAGCGGAAGGCGGTGCAATCTCACTCCATTCGATCCAGGGTAGCCAGCCCAATGTAGGGCAACGCCGCCTCGAGCTGGGGCGAAGGGCCGCGGTGCTGCTCAACAAACGATCGGACCACCCACGGAGGACGAACCCCGTTCTCGATCGCGTCCGCGAGCAGCATCAGGATCAGCTCCCGATATCCGATTCCGACCGCGCGGGCCGCAACCGGCAGATTGCTGTGCCGCTGCACACCCGGAGTCGTGTTCACCTCTAACGCGTACGCCACACCAGCCGCATCGACCATGTAGTCGATCCGGATCGCGCCACGGCACTCCAGGAATCCGTATACCGCCAGCGCACCGAAGGACATTGCGTCGAGGGTGGCCGACGCCAGATCATCGGGAACCTGATAGGTAACCGCTGGACCATCGCCGCCGCCGAGCTTGGTTTCCTCGTCGTAGTAATCGCGTTCGGTGAGGACTTCCAACGGCGGCAACGCTTTCGGCCCGGTCGGGGTGCCGAGCACCGCAACCGTCATCGCACGACCGACGACGAACTCCTCGAGGAAGAATCGGCGAAATCCGCGCTCACGGAATCGGTGCGCCGCGTTGGCGGCTTCGGTCAGGGTCTGGACTCGTTGCAGCCCGACGCTGGAACCGCCGTCGACCGCTTTGAGCATTGCGGGCATCGGGAACGCCGGGATTGCCGATTCGACGATCAGCCCGGAGTCGCGCAGTGTCGGGATGCCGACGTAGTTGAACACTGCCTTCGAGGCCAGCTTGTCCGCACCGATACCGCCCGCGAGAACACCCGACGACGTGTAGGGCACGTGCAGGTAGTCCAACAGACCTTGAAGACGGCCGTCCTCACCCCAGGGACCGTGGACGTTCACGTATGCGACGTCGAACGTGCGGACCCGCTCAACGAAATCGGGGGCGGTCGGGTCGAGGTGTTCGGCGTCGATACCGGACTCGGTGAGGGTTTCCATGATCGCAGTCAGCGACCATTTCTCGTGCGGTGTGTTGCGAATGTAGACGCGATCCTCTTCTGAGACTGGCCCGTACAGGACTGCGACGCGCACGCTCTTCAGATTCGCGGGGACGTTGATCATGTCCGGCTCCTTCGGGATGACTGAGGGTGATCTCTGGAACACAGGTCCGAGGCGCGACGGTTTGAGAACAACCCGTGGCCAATCGTGTGCGAGATGATCGAATACGTTGTGTGGGTCAATGATTCGGCCAATTGGGGGCTCGCGCCCCTGGGGCCAGACTCTTCGGACGCGATCACCGTTCCCCGCTGGATCGCGGCACAATCCCAGCCGGAGTCACCAGATCGCACGCCAATGCGACCGCTTTCGCGTGTCCGCCGAGGTGGGCAAGGTCGGGGGTTAGGATGGCGGAAGCGCCTGCCTTGCATACGGTTTCGACTACCAGTGTCGTCGGCATGTAGGTGTCGGTACCGATGGTGAGCAGTCCGGCTAGCTCGTAACCTTGGCGCTGCGCCAGATGTCTGATTACCTGCTCGTACCGTTGCCGATCCGATCCGGTGATTTCGAGCAGCAGCAGACCGATTGCCTTGGGTTGCATGGGGTTTTCCTTCGCTCGCGCTACCGGTTCCTACCCGGTCACGGCGTTTCGGTGTCGACGACGCTTATGGGCGCGATCGTGGGGGCGTCGGCTTCGTCCAGGTCCGCGTCCGAGTCGGATATCCACCCGTCCTCGTCAACCCGCGTCATCGAGCCGTCCGCGCGCTGCAATATGGGACGGCTATCCACGGGGGCACGGTCGAGTTTCTTGTGAGTGTCCTCATGGAAGGCAGCGAGCAGCGCCCGCACCGATGGAGCGATATCCGTTCGTGTGAAATGCAATTCGGTCATCTGTTAGCCGCCTGCGCCCGACGACGGGAGATCCGCCGTATTAAGTAAGGCGGCCCAGTAGTCCTCGCGTACCGCGTCCCACAGGTCGCCATGCTCGGAAAGCAGCTCGCGGGCGTCGACCAAATCCGGGTAGGCATCGAACATGATCGTGCCGGGCTGCGCGTCGGGCAGCTTGGTCAGCGATGGCAGGCGGTAGGCGGTGAATGCCTCGGTGGTGAGCTGCACGCGCAGTATGCGGGCGGCGCGGTTGACGAGCTGCCACACCGCGACCTTCCCCGGTATCGCGGTGGTGTGCAACATATTTCGGTTCACTGCGCCCCCTCGGGTCGTTCAGCATCCGTCCACTCGTGGGCGTTCAGGGCTTCGAGGTAACGCTTCATCAGTTCGGTCGGCACATCGCAGTAGACCGCGCATTGCGGCCCGACGAATGCGGACCGTTTCGGCAGTTCGCTGACGCTCATCGGACGGCCCTCACGTCGGCCACGATCTGCCCGGAATAAGCCAGTGTCCAGAACGCGGCGTATTTCGCCGAGCAGACGTCGGTGCGGCAATCGCGGGTGCCGCCGCATCTCGGCGTGCGCCTGCTCCGGCGTGTACGGCTCGGGCGATGCGCGATGCGACGGCTCGAGCTCCCATGAATCGGTTCTCAGGGTGCCCTCTGCGGTGACGCGATCGAGGATATCGACGCCCGACACCGCGCCGTCCGGAATGGTGTCGTCGCGGTCGCGGTCGATCACATAGGGCAGCCAATATCCGATGCCGCAGCAGAGGACAAGTATCGCGGCGGCCGTGACGATCAGGGCGATGGTTCCTACAGGCATGGGTGGTATCCCTCGGTGCGTGTTCCAATGTCGGTGGGCACCCAGCACCGGGTGACACGAACCCCATTCGGTTGTCGAAGGGGGGCGTGTAGCTCGGCATCGGCTGCTACCCAAAAGATTCGGTGGGACCGAGGGTGTTGCACTAGCGTTGCAGTGTTGGCGATATTGCAACGCTGGTAGAGGGCTCATGGGAAGGTGGGTCATGGAGCAATGGCGTCCGTTCGGCGACGAATTGCGCAAACTTCGTGGCCATGAATCGCTGCGAAGTCTTGCTCGCCGGATCGGCTACAACGCGGGGGACCTGTCGCGGTTTGAACGAGGAATTCGCAAGCCGCCAGCGGATATCGTCCGGCTGCTCGACCGGGAACTGTCCGCATCCGGGCGTCTGATCGAGATCGCCGCAGTGGCGATGTTCGATCTCGACAACGAACGTGCCAACGGGCACGATGAGTCGGGTCGTGACTATCCCTACGAGAACGGAGAAGGCGAGTTCATGCCGATCTCCAGGCGCAGTTTCATCGCGGCAGTCGGCATGGAAGCGGCAATCGGCACGAGTCCCAACCCGCGAATCGCGTTGAACCGCAACTCTTCCGTCGATTACCTTGACCACTTTCGTCAACTCAAACGTGTCCTCGTCGACCAGGACAGCCTGCTGGGGCCGACCACCGTGATCCCGATCGTGCAACAACAGATCCAGGTCATCGGCCAGTTGCGCAGATTGAACGGCACGGACACCACCGGGTTGCTCAAGATGCAAACCAGCTACGCAGAGTTCGCGGGCTGGCTTCACCAGGACTCCGGGGACTTCACTGCCGCCGAGTATTGGACAGACCGGGCATTCCAGTGGTCCATGGCATCCGGCGACGACGCCATGTCCTCCTACATCCTCAACCGGAAAGCACACCTGTCCGGCGACGAAGGCGATGGCGGCGAAACGGTCGCGCTCGCAGCCGCCGCGATACGCACCGCCCCGGGCGATACACCGATCGCGGCCCTCGCCAATATGCGTGCCGCGCATGGTCACGCGCTGCTCGGCGACCATAAGGCGACAGAAAACGCCTACAACATGGCGTTGGAATCTGTCGACAGCCCCGACATGGACCCGGACCTCCCCTGGGCGGGATGGTTCGACCACTCCTACATCAACGTCCACCGGGCGCGAAGCCTGTCGGCGTTGGGCGACTACCACACTGCGGCAGAGCAATTCACGCATGTGCTCGACACGCTGCCTCCTCATTACGCCAGAGACAGGTCCGTCTATCTGGTACGCGCAGCGGTAGCACACGTAGGCAATGGCGACGTAGAACACGCCGCGAGCCTGGGTATGGAAGCGATCTCCGCCGGAAGTGGCTCGGGCTCGGGACGACTTGCGAAGGAACTGGAACTGCTGGATCGGGCGTTCAATCCATGGCAGACCCAAGCCGCCGTCGTCGAGTTTCGGGACGCCCGTCGAGAACTCCTCGTCTAACTCCTAGACGAGTTGCAGGTCAAGCCGAAAGCCGCTGTTCGTGGACTCGGCGTCCTGTCCGCGAGATGTCTGCACCCGCACCGTTACCTGGTAAGCGTATTTCGGGTTTGCGGGGCTGAAATTGCAGTACAGGCCCTTCACCGAAGCGTAACCACCCTCGCTCGTCGCCTCTGCGACCGAGCGGGGCGACACTTCCACGGTCGTGATGAACGCGACGTCATAACTACCTGAGCCGAAGGGCTGAACCCGGATATCAGCCACGTGTTCCTGCGCGTATGTCGTTTCAACGACAGACCCGTCAGCAGCCACTGTGACAGACACATTCACGTACTCACCGGGCATAACTACCAGGATAGGGGTGGGCCTCGTGCTGAGACGCCTGTCGGGTGGATATCGAATTGGTCCTCGTAGCCCACCCAAATCCGATGTCGCCCCGGTTGGTGGCGGCTGTCGTGCTGGGGATCGGTCAGTCTCGGTGTTATCCGATTCTCCGTGCTTGCAACGGTGCGCGCTGGATGCGATCGACCACACAACGAATTGTGGTCGCTGACCGCTGCTCCTTCGGATCGGATGTCTTCGATCCTGGGAGTCGGCGGGCCCGCTGTTCAGAGACGCTTCATCCATCGGACGGGACTTCCTGGTACCAGCAGGACCACCCTCGCCCCGCGAACCCGTGGCAATACTGGAGGGATGGACGATCTCTCCGACTTCCTGCGCACGCGGCGATCCCGGGTGGATCCGGGGTCGGTCGGCATTGCCACCGATTCGCGCCGTCGAGTCGCGGGATTGCGCCGGGAGGAGGTCGCGCACCTGTCCGGAGTGAGCGTCGACTATTACGTGCGTTTGGAGCAGGGGCGGGCCCGGCAGCCGTCGGCGCAGGTGCTCGATGCGCTGGCCCGGGTGCTCGGCCTCGACGAGGTGGAGCGCGAGCACCTGCACCGACTGGCACGCCGCCCGCTGCGCCCGGCGAAGTCGGCACCGAATGTCCGCATCCGTCCCGAGTTGCTGCGGGTGCTCGATCTCATTCCCGACACGCCCGCGTTCATCGTCGATCACCGCCTCGACGTGGTGGCGGGCAACCGGCTCGCGGAACTGTTGTACGGGCGCAGTCCGATGAAGGGTCTGAATATCGCCCGGCACATCTTCCTGGACGACCCGGACGACGAGGGCCGCTCACTCTATGTCGAATGGGAGGTCTGCACCCGCGATACCGTCGGCCACCTGCGTCTGGCCGCGGGCAAGTATCCGGACGATCCGAAACTGTCGGCCCTGATCGGTGAACTGGCCGTGCACAGCGACCGCTTCCGCAAACTGTGGGCCCGCGCCGATGTCCGCTCTCGGACCCACGGCCGAAAAGCCTTCGCCCACCCTCTGGTCGGCACCTTGGACCTACACCAGGAAAACTTCGCTCTCCCTGAGGAAACCGGCACCGAACTCGTTGTCCTGTCCGCCGAATCCGGCACCGAATCCCACGACAATTTGCGCCTGCTGGCCAGCCTCGGTGCTACGGATGCCCGGACTCTCGATCGGTCACCGGACCGCGATATGACACAACCCTAGCGGGCGTCACGATGGTGTAATACGGTGAACCGGGGACCGCAGGAGAACGGGGCCGCTGATGACCACTCACCGTGACGCACTCGAACCGGACATCGTCACCGATTTCAGTTCCCGCATGAGCTACAGCGCCTACCTGGATCTCGATACGTTGCTCAGTGCGCAGCATCCGGTCAGTCGACCGGAGCACCATGATGAATTGCTGTTCATCATCCAGCATCAGACCACTGAACTGTGGTTGAAGCTGGTGCTGCATGAAATACGGGCCGCGCGCACGGCTTTCGATGCCGACGATATCGGGGTTGCGCTGAAATGTATTGCGCGGGTGAAGCACATCCAGAAAACGCTGACCGAGCAGTGGTCGGTGCTCGCGACACTGACGCCCACCGAGTACGCGCAGTTTCGCCACTTCCTGGGAAACTCATCGGGCTTCCAGTCCCATCAGTACCGCGCCGTCGAGTTCATCCTCGGCAATAAGAATGCGGCGGTACTTCGGGTCTTCGAATCCGATGCGGCGGCACACGATCAGCTGGCCGCGCTCTTACGGGAACCGACCGTCTACGACGCCTTCTGGCACCACCTCGCCCGCACCGGGCTCGACGTGCCCCGCTCGATGTTGGAGCGCGATGTCACCGAGGCCCACACCCTCGACGCCGAACTTCTCGCCTTGGTGCAGTCCATTTACCAAGCTCCGGAACAATATTGGTCCGTGTACGAAACATTCGAGGAGCTGGTCGATCTCGAGGAGAACTTCCAGCTGTGGCAGTTCCGGCATCTGCGCACCGTGCTGCGCGTCATCGGCAGGAAAGGCGGGACTGGCGGATCCAGCGGCGCCGGATTCCTGCAACGCGCACTCGAACACACCTACTTCCCCGAACTTTTCGCCGCCCGCACCTGGACCGGACACTGACCCGCAATGGCGGATCGAATCACATGACGGCTCAGCACCCCAACCACCGTTCGACTCGCCTCGAGCGAACGCCCGATCCGCAGTTCGCGGGCGCGGTACTCGATGACATCGACGCACGGCCCGGTAGCGCGACATCGCTGGCCCGCACCGTGCTCGGCGCGTACGTCCGCGATCTCGGCGGGTGGATCGCGATCGCGGACTTCACCGAACTGCTCGCCCTACTGGACATTCCGGCACCGAGCACCCGCACGGCGATCACCCGACTCAAGTCCAAGGGCGTGCTGCGCCCCGAAAGCCGTTGCGGACGTGCGGGTTATGCGTTGACCGAGCCCGCACTGGCGATGTTCGCCCGCGGCGACCCGCGAATCTTCGGATTCCGCCAGATGGTCCCGGGTGATGCCTGGCGGCTCCTGTCCTTCGGCATTCCGGAATCCGAACGCGCCGCCAGACACCAACTTCGGCGCCGACTGACCGCGATCGGCTGCGGCACAGTCTCGGCGGGCCTTTGGATCTACCCGGAGTACCTAGCGACGGAGGCCGCCGCCATCATCACCGCCTTGGAACTCGACGCCCACGTAACCTCGTTCCGCGCCACCGACCCCGTCGTACCCGGCAGCCTGCGACAGGCCGCCGCGCAATGGTGGAACCTGGACGATCTCGCAGCCCGGCACCGAACCTTCTACCAGCGCCACCGCGACATTCTCAACGAAACCACCGACCGAAACACCTTCGCCCACTTCACCCTGATGCTCGACGAATGGCGCATCCTCCCATATATCGATCCGGGCCTCCCCAACGAAATGCTGCCCGCCAACTGGCCGGGCCCAGCCAGCGTGCACCTATTCGCCGAGGCCCGCCAGCGCTACCTGGAACCGAGCCGCCAGCGGGTGCGAACACTGGTCGAAAAGCCCTGAACACCCCAGCCACACGACAACCCGGTAACGGCCCCGAAGCCGACACTCGCGCGCAACCGCAACCCAACCCCCTTGGACAAGCGATCACCATGCGCTCATGCAGGTAAACACCGGGAGCCCACCTACACCAGCGCATTCGCGGGTCCGTGATCGAACGCGACCTGGGTGCCGGTGGCGTACGGCGTTCAGCGGTCTGAGGGGAGGCTTGGCGTGGATGCGGCGATCGGCCCACTGGGAACGTCTTGGCAGAGAGTTGGCGGGAGATCTGGTGCGGGCGTTTGACGTGATCACCCTGAACGCAGGGAAATGCACGGTGGACGATGCCGATGGGGCTGAGCGGCCGGGGGTGCACCGATGCGGACCATGCCGCGTGGATCGGGGCGCAAGTCAGTAGACGGTGTCGGCGACTCCGAGGCCAAGGTGTATCCACGTGCTCGGGCGGCCTGCACCCAATGTGCGGGCCGCCCAGGGCAATTCGCTACATCAGGTCGGTTGGGTCGATGGCCTTGGCGTGCCGAGGCAGGAACAGGATCGATGCGATGGCGCCTGCCACCGCGATGGCGGTGCATACCCACAGCATTGTTGCGATGCTGTCGACGAAGGCAGTGGTTACCGAGTCGAGGAGCTGCGGGGAATTCAGGTGGTGGGCAATGGCGATGCCGTTGGCGGCGCTCTTTTCGACCGCTGCTGCGGCCTGGTCGGGCAATCCGTCGGTGTGGACCGCGCTGCGGTAGGTGGCATTGAGGACGGTGCCGAGTAGGGCGATGCCGACGGTGCCGCCGACCTGTCGCATTGCCTGGATCAGTGAGGATCCGGCACCGGCGCGGTCGGGATCGATTTCCCCGAGCGCGGCATTCATTGCCGAGGGCATACCGAAACCCGCGCCGGCACCGGCGATCGCGATCCAGGTGGCCACATAGCCGTAGCCGGAGTCCACATCGGTCAGCGCGCCCATCGCCAATCCGACTGCGAGAATGACGAATCCGATCGCGACGGTGATCCTGGTGCCCGCCGCGGTATCGACGGGTGTCGCCAATTTCGCACCGATCACCATGCCGCCGATGAACGGCAGCAGCTTCAGCCCGGTGCCCAGCGCGTCCGCGCCCTGTACGGCCTGGAAGAACTGCGGCATCGTGAACAGCAGGCCGAACATCGCGAATACCGTGACGGTGATGAGCAGGGTGCCGCACACGAAGGACCGCGAACGCAACAGGTGCGCGTCGACCAGCGGCGTGCCGGTCCGGCCGAAACGGCTCTCGAGCACCGCGAAGATCGCCAGCAGTACCGCCGCGGCGACCATGAACGCGATCGCCCACCCATTGCCCCAACCCCTTTCACCGGCCAGCGTCACTCCATAGACCAGCGCCGCCAGCGCCGCCGAAGAGATCACGATGCCGAGGTAGTCGATCGTCGGCCGCACCGAACTGCGCGATTCCGGAATCAGCGCGACGACCGCGCCGACCGCCACCACGGCGACCGGAACATTGATCCAGAAGATCGACGCCCACGAGTAGTGATCCAGCAGCAGACCACCGACGATCGGACCGAGCGGTAGCCCGATGCTGTTGGCGACGACGAAGAAGTTGATCGCCTTTTTCCGTTCGGCCGCCGGGAACAGCACGGCGATCAGCGACATCACCACCGGAACCAGCAGCGCCGCACCGATTCCCAGGAAGGCGCGCGCGGCAATGAGCTGCCCCGCCGAGGTGGACAGCGCGCACACCACCGAACCGGCTCCGAACAGGACCAGCGCCGCGGCCAGCATCTTTCTGCGGCCGAACCGATCGCCGAGCAGTCCGGCGGGCAGCAGCAGTGCGGCCAGGACGAGGTTGTAGGAGTTGGCGATCCACTGCAGCTGTTCGGTCGACGCGTCGAGGTCGACCGACAGCGTCGGGAGCGCGACATTCAACACGGTGGTGTCGAGACCGACGACCAGCACCGCGAGACAGAGCGCGGCCAGCACACCGAAGCGGCGGGTGCCGGAGAGTTCGCCCGGTGCGACGGCATCGAGCAGGGCCGGGTTGGAGTCCGACGTGTGGTCGGCTCGTTCATTGGGAAGCATGTCGGCACATTATTACTAATCTCTGATAGTTGCAATAGTTCAGAAACTTGACGGGGTAGGCTCTGCACATGACGGCAACAGACCCGACGACAGCGGAATCGGAGCGAGCACGAGCGTTCGTCGAACGACTCGGCGGAGCAATGGCGGCCAGCGGCGTGCCACAGATGGCCGCGCGGGTCCTCGCACAGATGCTGATCAGCGAAAAAGGCGTCATGACCTCGGCCGAACTCGCCGAGGCGCTACAGGTCAGTCAGCCGTCGATCTCGGGTGCGGTCCGCTTCCTCGGGCAGATCGGTTTCGTCTCTCGGGAGCGGGTGCCGCGCACCCGCAAGGACCAGTACCGCATTCGCGACAATGTGTGGGAAACGGTGCTCACCCTGCGCAACGACTCACTCGACGCGTGGAAGGCCAACCTGCAGTACGGCGTCGACACCTTCGGCGTGGACACCCCGACCGGGCGCCGACTCACCGAGGCCGTCGACTTCTTCGACTTCGTCCAGCAGGATATGCACGGCCTCATCGCCCGCTGGCGCGAACATCAGCGAAAGGCCGAGCGACACGGGTGAATCGTCATCGCCGGGGGTGACTAAGCTTCGGACGATAGGTAACAACGCCCGTCGAACGGAGAGAGCTGATTCATGGCGTCCGCAACAGCATCCGCACAGATCGGGGTTACCGGCCTTGCGGTCATGGGTAGCAATATCGCGCGCAACTTCGCCAGGCACGGCTACACGGTAGCCCTGCACAACCGCAGCATCGCCAAGACCGACGCACTGCTGGCCGAACACGGCGGTGACGGCAACTTCGTGCGCACCGAGACGATCGAGGAGTTCGTCGCGGCGCTGGAGAAGCCGCGCCGGGTGCTGATCATGGTCAAGGCGGGCGACCCGACCGACACCGTCATCGAGGAACTGGCCGACGCGATGGAGCCCGGCGACATCATTATCGACGGCGGCAATGCGCTCTACACCGACACCATCCGCCGCGAGGCCGCGATGAAGGCGCGTGGGCTGAACTTCGTCGGCGCGGGTATCTCCGGTGGTGAGGAGGGCGCGCTGAACGGTCCGTCGATCATGCCCGGCGGTCCGAAGGAGTCCTACGAATCCCTCGGACCACTGCTGGAATCCATTGCGGCACAGGTGGACGGCACGCCGTGCTGCACGCATATCGGCCCCGACGGGTCCGGCCACTTCGTCAAGATGGTGCACAACGGCATCGAATACGCCGATATGCAACTGATCGGCGAGGCGTACCACCTGTTCCGCGACGCGCTCGGCTTCGACGCCAAGCAGATCGCCGACGTCTTCACCCAGTGGAACTCCGGCGAACTGGAGAGCTACCTCGTCGAGATCACCGCCGAAGTGCTCAACCAGGTCGACGCCAAGACCGGCAAGCCGCTGGTCGATGTCATCGTGGACGCCGCCGAGCAGAAGGGCACCGGTCGCTGGACCGTGAAGTCCGCACTCGATCTGGGCATCCCGGTCACCGGCATCGCCGAGGCGGTCTTCGCGCGGGCACTGTCGGGCGCACGCGCCCAGCGCAAGGCCGCGGTCGGTCTCGCCGCTGGCAAGCTCGGCGAAAAGCCCACCGACGCAGCGCAATTCACTGAGGACATCCGCCAGGCGCTCTATGCATCGAAGATCGTCGCCTACGCCCAGGGCTTCGACCAGATCGCCGCGGGCAGCGTGGAATACAACTGGGATCTGCACCCCGGCGATCTCGCTACCATCTGGCGCGGCGGCTGCATCATTCGCGCCCGCTTCCTGAACCGGATCAAGGAGGCGTACGACCAGAACCCGGCACTGCCGAGCCTGATTCTCGCACCGTACTTCCGCGAGGCGATCGAGACGGCCATCGACAGCTGGCGCAGTGTGGTCGCGACCGCCACCATGCTCGGCATCCCGGTGCCCGCGTTCGCGTCCTCACTGTCGTACTACGACGCCCTGCGCGCCGAACGGCTCCCGGCCGCACTCACCCAGGGCCAGCGCGATTTCTTCGGCGCCCACACCTACGAGCGGATCGACGCGCCGGGCAAGTACCACACCCTGTGGAGCGGCGACCGCAGCGAGGTCTCCGCCGACTGAGTTCGCTCGCGCCAGCGCGCAGGCCCGGCGTGCGCGTTGGCCGGGCCCGCGCAAGCCCGCGTCCGCGCAGGCCCGCGGGTCGACTCGCTCATATGCGCACGATTCCCAATCGTGGCAACACTTTACCGTGGTATTCGTGTCGCAGGACGAGCAGGATTTCTGGCTTCGGACGATGCCCGAAGCCAGAAATGTTCGTCTGGCGGCCGCACGGAAATCGCCACGGGCTGGTCGATCGTCCTGATCGCGGTATTCGCGATCTTCGACGCGGCGGCCTTCGCCACGGGATTCACCGGGTTGGACCGGCTCGCGGATTCGGCACGAGACTTTGTCAGGGGCGTCGTGTCGTGGCCATCGTTGCCACGCTCGCGGCGGCGCTCTCGGCCGGATCCGCGGCCCTTCCACACCCTGACCCGCCAGCGATCCCTCGTCGGAGACCTTTCGGTTCGAGTACCGGACCCACGCGGGCAACACTTTTCGGCGGCTACGTCGCTCCGTGCTGCTGGTGACCTTCGCCGCCCCCGCGTTGGCGGGCGGTGCGATCACGGTCGCATTCGCCGACTCGACACCCGCCGCGGAACCACCACTCATAGTGACCATGGTCGACGGCAAGATGCTGTGCCGTGCGGTCGGTCTCGATCGAGACGGCACGCTATGACTGCACGCCAGACCGTTTAACTAGGCGAGCTTCGGCACCGTCGTCGCGGCGTGCCCGACGTACCGCTAGGTCCCATCCTTACTGGTCGCGCGATTGCCAC
The DNA here is from genome assembly GCF_053602975.1 of Nocardia sp. NPDC004278. Lineage (NCBI taxonomy): Bacteria > Bacillati > Actinomycetota > Actinomycetes > Mycobacteriales > Nocardiaceae > Nocardia > Nocardia sp. NPDC004278. The sequence goes on along the minus strand of NZ_JBSGEQ010000020.1, from coordinate 71,626 downwards.
CTGACGTCGGGCGACCCAACGGGTACGCCCGCCCCCGCTGGCCACCGGTTGATAGGTCGATCGGTCTCGCGGGATACGGTCACCCGCCCCAGCGCCCGGCGATCACCCGAGACCACCGCCGGGATGCACATCGACCTCGGAATTCCTAACGATAGTCCCACCTCTGGGAAGGCTCGAAAATGAGGACCCGGAATGACGTATCAAGCGCGCGAATGAGGAGGACCGCTTGGCGGACGAACCGAGCGAACCATCCGCCGAGCAGCGACTCGCCGATGCACTGGCTACGCTCGGGCCGAAGGGCTGGCAGCGGGCGGACGCGGTATTCGCGGTCACGGTGGCGGGCGAGGTCGGACAGCTTGCGTATTCCGTCGGCGAGCAGCTGATTCCGATATCGCCACCGGAGCCGGTCCTCGCCCTGGTCCGGGAAATGCGGGAGCTCGCGGCCCGATCCAATGGCGGACCATGGTGGCGAATGCTGGTGGTACTGGCCGATTCCGGCGCGATCGATATCGACTACGACTACGGCGAGCAGCCGTTCCCACCCGGGCAGCTGTTCGGTCCGGAGGCGTATCGCGCCGATCTCGAGGCGTATCCGCGCGCCAAGATACCGGTGTGGTTGGGCGCCTACATCGGCCACGGCGACCGGCAACGGCGCAGTCCGCAACAGGCCGCCGCCCAGGCACGTGGCGATCGATCCCGCGAGGTGTGGGCGACACTGGCGGAGTACGAATTTCCTCCGTTCCCGCAGATGTGGTCGCGCTGGGCGACGATCGCCGCGGCGTTCGTCGCAGCCCGGTCGGAGCTCGGTCCGCGCATGGAGCCGTGGACGGGAGTGTTCGAGGGCGCGGCGTTGGACGGGTCTACGCTGCGTGCGCTCCCGGCCGGGCGGGCGGTGCTCTCGGGCGGGGTGTGGAATGCCCCCACCCTGGACGCGGTCTACAACGGCGGCGAGCCGATGCCGAATCTCTATGCTGGCGCACCGGATTGGGTCGCCGATCCGGTTCTCGACCCGCGCGCGGCATCGGGTCTGCTGTCATTCTGCTACTGGTGGGAGGCCGGGCGCTGGTATCGCGGATCGTCGCCGTCGGCGGAGGACTGCGCCGTAGCGGTACCCGGAGTGTGGACCAGGGAATCGGTGCTGGGTATCGTGGCCGATCTGCTCGGGCCGAATTCGGCTGCGCGGGAGGCCATTGCCGCACTACTGGCCGCGGCCGAGGTCGGTCGGGTCACGCGCCGGGAGTTGGTGGATGTATTCGGCGAGGACGGCCGTTTCGATATCGACGGTGCGCTCTATCAGTACTCGCTGGCCGGATTGGCGCCGCCGAGGCCGGAGCCGATGCACGCCGCGGAGGCCATCTCCCGGGTACGGGATTACATCACCGGGCGCGTACTGGACACCACGGGATATCCGCTCGAGCAGTTGGTCGCCGAACGATTCAGCGTCGGCTGGATGGTGCATGTGCCGGTGCCCGCCGGGATGGTCGCGACCGATCGGGCGATCTTCTATCTCGGCGACGACGGTCTGCTGGAGCAATCGTCGTCATCCATCGATCCACCGGTCTACATCGCCGACTTCGAACGGCGATACGCCGAACGCTACGGCTGAGCCGGATCGAGGGAAGGTAGTCATGGACCGCTGGGAACGAGAAGGGCTGCGCTCGGCCAACTTCGGGATACGCAACCAGGTCGAGCAGATTCTCGACGCACTCGCCGAGCAACGCGAGCGCCGAGCCGACGTTCAGCGCCAGCTCGACGCGGCACGGAGCACCGCGACCTCGGCGGACGGACTGGTGGAGGTGACCGTCGACAGTGCCGGTGTGCTCATCGACGTGCGGTTCACTGCGGATGCCCAGCGCAGTACTCCCGCACAGCTGGGCCGGTCGGTCACCGAGGCCGGGCGCGCGGCGGCCCGCCGCGTGCGGGAGCAGACCCGACAGATCCTGGCCCCGGTCGTCGCCGCCGCCGACGCGATGCCCGACCTGTCCGATCTGGTGTCCGGCGCACCGAGCCTGCGCGAGCGGCGCGAAGCGGAGAGTCGCGATGGATAGCCCCATCTATTCCCAATGACGGGGAGAGGGGTGGGGTCGCAGTAGGATTTTTCGCCAGGCAATCGCCTTCTCGGTTTCACTGGTGAGGGTTGAAGGGTTACCGGGCATGGGCCAGTCGTTGCATATCGATCCGAATCGCCTCCATGCGCTGATCGCCGAGCTCACCGCCGTCGCCGAATCCGCGCACCGAGATCTGGCCGAGCTGAAGGACACCCTGGCCCGCGAGGGCAAACCCTGGGGTGACGACGAGCCGGGACGGAAGATCGGCGAAACCTATGAGCCACAGGCGAAGAAGGGGCTCGAAGGGTACCAGAACCTGGTCGGCAATATTCGCGGACTGAGCAAGGCCGTCGGCGAGGTCAACGACGCTCTGCACAACCAGGACCAGGACGGCGGTCAACGGATCCGCACCGCCGGCTCGAATCAACCGGTGTCCTCCGGGACGGATCCGGTGTGGCCCAGTGCCGGTACGCCCCGAACCAGTTCACCCACAACCGGTTTCGGATCGAATCCCGATAACGCCAACACACCGCGAAAGCTGCCGGACAGCGGCACCTCGCCTACCCAGCAACCGGACTTCACCGGCGACAACCCGGTCGGCGGACCCACACCTGGCTACCAGCAGCCCTGGTACCCGGATTCGAGCACACCGTCGATCGAACCGGACGCCGCGCCCCAGCCCGCTGCGGAAACCTCGGCCGCTGGCAACGAAAATGCCGCGTCACCGCCGGTCGCGGATGATTCGATCCCGGCCGCGCCGGGCACGACATCGCCCGCCGCAGCGCCACCCCGGGCCGGTGATCCCGCGGTCGCCGAGAAGCCCACGGGCACACCGTGGTCGCGAACGCCGGGGACGGCTGTCCCTTCGATACAGTCGGGCACCCCCTGGTCGGGTGCCCCTACCGGCGCTCGCCCACCGGGACAGGTCTTCGCGCCCCCGCCGACCGGCGTGAGCCCGGTGCAGCCCACCGAGCCGAAGCGAGACGGCAAGTCCCGCAAGAAGAAGCGCGGATCGACCGCGGCGGACCAGATCCAGGTACCGACCGATGCGGCGGCCCTGGCGGCGGCCCGGGAGCTCGCCGATCGACACGAACTGCGGCTCGTCGGCTTCGACACCTCGGGTATCGGACAGGAGATGGTCGCCCAGCTGGCCGCGGCCATCGACGACATTCTCGGCAAATATCCGTTCATCGACCTCGACGGGATCGAGATCACCGAACTCGGCGACCCGATCTCCCAAGTAACCCGGGATCGAGGCTATGACGGATCGGAATCGGCGAGCACCCGGTCGTGGATCCTGCTCGATCGCACCCTCGTCACGAATCCGGCCCAGTTCAGCGAAAAGGTCTATGCAGCAATACAATCCGGGAACTCGCTAGCCGGATCTGAGGAGCGACCGATGTATTCGACGATCGTCGGCGACCTCGGCCGGATCATGGAGGCGCAGGCGGGGCAGCCCGTCCGACGGCTGGCGCAGCGTGCCCTGATCACCGAATATCGGCGTATCAACGGCCCGTGGGACGCACCGGGCACCCTGACCCGCATCGTCGGCGGCTACCGGCGGTGGCGAGACCAGTTGGGCGGCAACAGCATTGTCGATGGCCGATTCCAGCCGCGTGCGGCGTTGGTCGCGGCATTCGCCGAGGTGGAGTTGCGTGGCGATGACGCGTGCGGTCCGGCGCGGGTGCTGTATCGATTGTTGGTGGAGGGCGCCAGAGAGCGGTCGACGCCCCGGTGAGTATTACGATCCCGCCCCATTTCCCGGACTGGCTGACCCGCTGGGTAATCGGCCATTTTCCGGTCGGGAATCCCGACGCCATGCGCGCCGCGGCCGACGCCTGGGCACGCTCGGCCGAACGTCTCACCATTACGCTGCGAGACCTCGAACGACTCGCTCGCGACGTGCCCGCGGCAATCCAGGGCGAAGCGGGCGAGGCGATCCAAGGAGAGCTGAAGACCCAGATCGCGAACACGCGTAATCAACGCGAATACGCCAACGGCATGGCCACCATGCTCTACGACTCGGCCAACGCGATCGAACTCGAGCAGTACATCGTCATCGGCATCGCGGCGGTCCTACTCGCCAACCTGCTCATCGACACCGCCGCACCGATGAAGGCCGCCAGCGACCGCATCGCCGCCGACGTTGCCGCCACCGCCGCCCGTCGCGACACCCTCACCTTCCTATTCCAGCGCGCCGCCGCGTTCATGGAGCGATTCCCCCATATGGCGCTCGCCATTCGCGCGACCATCATGGGCGCGGTCTCCATGGGCGGCGTCGTCGCCGGTGCGCAATACGCCCAAATCCTCCAGGGCCACGGCAAACCCGGACGCCGCACCAGCATGGATTGGGGCCAGGTCTGGGTGGCGGCGGCCGCCGGCGGCGGGGGTGGTTTGGCAGGCTCTCTGGCAACTCGCGCGGTCCTGCCCGCGCTCAGCCGCGCCGGGGCCAACGCCGCTACACAACTGGGACGCACAACCGGACGCACCGTGGCGGTCGTGCTCGCCAGCGCCACCGGCGGAGCCGCGGGTGGGGCCGCCGCTGCGGTGATCATGTCCGCGCTCACCAACACCAAACTCGCCGGCCGAAACCTTGCCGAGATGGTGATGATGGGTGCCGCCAGCGGTGTCATCGCCGGTATGAGCGCGGCGATGCGTGCCGCCCGAGCGATAAACCCTGTTCGACCTCCTGAGATCGGCCGGTCCGGCTCCGAAAGCGGGCGCGACGGACTCTCGGTCCGATCAACGCCCGACTCGGCCAGGCCACACAGCAGCGCCGAAACACCCCGGCCACGCGAGGAAACCATCCCCCAGACCGGCCGATCCCGGGACAACAGCGGGCACGACGGACTGCCAGGCGGATCAACGCCCGACTCGGCCGGACCACACAGCAGCGCCGAAACACCCCGGCCAGGCGAGGAAACCATCCCCGAGACCGGCCGATCCCGGGACGACGGCTCGCGTGACGGCCTGCCGGTCCGAGAAACCAATGACGGTTCCACAACTCGGCCACGCAAAGAGACCGTCGACGAGATCAACGAGATCGGCGAGTCATACAAGAGGGCCTTCCGCGAACTCGATGAGGGCGGCACCCCGCCGCCTTCGGATACCGACCAACCGCCATCGGGCACGCCGCCGGCCCCACCCGCATCGCCGACATCCCCCAGATCCACCCCTGAGGCCGGCCACGGCTGGAGCTCCTGGGATGATGCCCTGCAAGCACTCACTGCGGGCAGTTTCGGAGACGCGCCGGCCGATCCCATGGCCGCACCGGGAAGCTCGTCGTCGACCGGCCTTCCCGGCACCGCCCAATTTCACAGCGGCCGACCCGACTCTCCGCAGATGAGCCTGGCCGGAACCGTCCTCGCCGCCGAGGGCCAGCCCAGCGCCACACCGGGATCGGTGCTGACGATGAGTGCCGACACCCATGCCGAGAACACCCCCTACGTCGCTTCCGTCAAAGATCTCGGCGGCACCGGAGGGGGCAGTGGGCCGGCTGTCACGGCGGGACCACCTGTCTCGCACGGGGATTCACCGACCGGTGGCGGACCGGGTTCGCAACCGCCCGCGACCGGGAAGGGGCCCGGCCAACTACCGCCCGGCCCGGACGAGGCCATCCTGCTCGACCTCGATTTCTTCGACTACGAGTTGGGTCCCAACGACCCGGTCACACCGGCCGGCAACTCCCCCACGGCAACGCCGCACGCCGCAGGCACCGCACCGGTCGAACCGAGGCTGGGCAGCGAGTCCGGCTCGCCTCCGTCGCGCACGCCGACGGAGGCGAAGAGCCCGACCGCACAGGCGGGGGCAACGCCTGGTTCCGGCGGCGCAGCGGCTGCACCCGCTCCCACACCTGTGACCAGCGCACCCCACGCCAACCAACAGGCCGGGCAAGCCAACGCACCTCAGCCACACGCCACACCACAAACCAACGCACCCCAACCACAGGCCAACACACCGCCCCACCAAGCCAACCCGCAAGGCGCGCACGCCGACTCACCACAGCAGCCGCACGCTGCAACACCGACTCCCGGCACACCCGCAAACACCCTTGCAGCCCAGGCGATCCCACCCACAGTGCTGGCCGGCGCGGCGGCACTGTCCGGGCATGGACCGTCGAATCCCGATGCCGTCGCGGAACACTCAGCATCCCTGCCCGCGATGTCGGGTGCACAACCCAGCGGCAACGACCAAACCCCCAGCGAGCCAGAAGAATTCCCCGACCGCATCGGCACCGTCGTCACACCCCCGATGCCCAGCTACGTCCCCACCCAACCACAAGTCGACGAATTCCCGGACAACGCACCCGACGAATACACCAAACCCTCAGGCACCACCTACAAGATCCCCGGCCAACCTGACCTACCAGACGGCCCACCCCCCAACGCAATCCCGATCATCCCGCACCCGACCACCCCGGCTCTGCCTGAGACCGGACCCGCCATACCCCTCACCGACCGACCACAGGTACCGATCCCCGACACCGCCATCCCCGGCGCACCCCCCGAAGACGATGGGCAAAAGCCCCGCGTACACGACTCCGAACCACCCCTACCCCGCCACAACAACACCCCCGCACCACACCTACCCGCCACACCCGCCGACCACCCCACCGAACTAAACCCACCCTCCCACTACGCCACCACACCCAACCCCGAAACCCCAGGCGCCCCAACCGACCCCACCGGAGCACCACAACTCAACCGCGACAACACCCAATACATCCCCGACCCCACCATCCAACCCACCCGCGGCGGCACTCCCGCCACCACACTCACCGGACCATTGCCCCAACCAGTGGTAGCCGCACGCCCGGTCCCGATGGCATCGGCCTCGGCAGATCCGCCCAACAAACGCAAACGCAAACAAGCCCCGCCACCACCCAAACCACCACAGCCGCAGCCAAAGCCGAAACCAGCGCCGATACCGGTACCAACCCCGCAGCCGAAGCCACAGCCAAGCCGATCAGCGACACCACCGGCCCGCACGAAGATCACCACACCGTCGGCCCGAACAACCGGACGCGACCTGGCCATCACCTTCGCCAGCGCCTCCGGGAGCGGCGGTGCCATAACCATGCCCGCACGCACCGGCACCGAACTGCGTGGCCGCAACCTCGCCGAGACGTTGCTGACGGGCGGCGGCCTGGCTACGGCCACCCGCCCCACCCGCACCACGAGCACGCAGGTCCGCCCCCTCGCGGCAACCGCCACCGAACTCGACGACAGCTGGCTCGATGGACTCCTGCTCCCGGCGGAAACCGATTCGGCCAACCAACGCACTACTCGCGACGGGCACGCACCGCGGCCGCATGAAGACACCATTGCCGAGATCGAAGAGATCGCCCGGACCATCTTCCAGGAACTCGGCCTACCCGCCGACGACAGCGGCGCCCAACCACTCTCGGGCTCTACGCAACCACCGACCGCCCCCGGAAACGCACCCGACCCCAGCCACGGCTGGAGCGCCTGGGACGCGGCTCTGGAAGAACTCACCCAGGGCACCTACACACCCGCGCCGACCGACCCCATCACCCCACCGGCAACCCCGGCACCGACCGACCGCCCCGGCACCACCCAATTCCACAGCAGCCGACCCGACACTGAGCAGCCGAGCCTCACCGGAACAATCCTCGCCGACGAGGGCCGACCCGACACCGCACCAGGATCGGCGCTCCCGACGAGCACCCCCGCACAGGCTGATACCACCCACACCGCCACAACCACCGACCTCGGCATCACCGGCAGCAAGCCGCAACTTCCAACTGAAGCACTCGTCCCACGTGCTGCCGGAGCCGAGCACGCGCCCGGCGAAACACCAACCGCCCCCTACGAAGCCAGCATCGTCGACCTCGACTTTCTCGATGCTGGGCCAGTCGTCGACGACCCCGCAACACCGGCACACTCCAACACACACAAACCGAAGGTCACACCACAAGCCGCACAAGCCAACTCGCCGCAGCAGCCGCCCGCCGCGACACCGGGCGTGCCTGAGAACGACTTTGCCGCCCAGGCCATCCCACCGACAGCACTGGCCGCTGCCGCGATACCGCCGAGCGGGCATGGACCCTCGAATACCGGTACTGCTTCCGGCTCCTCCCCGACACCGCCGCCCGCGATGTCCGGCGGGCAGCCCACCGACAACAACGGGACCACCAGCGAGCCAGAAGAATTCCCCGACCGCATCGGCACCGTCGTCACACCCCCGATGCCCAGCTACGTCCCCACCCAACCACAAGTCGACGAATTCCCGGACAACGCACCCGACGAATACACCAAACCCTCAGGCACCACCTACAAGATCCCCGGCCAACCAGATGCACCGGACGGCCCACCCCCCAACGCAATCCCGATCGTCCCGCGCCCGTCCACCCCGGCCGTACCGGAACGTCGACCCGCCATACCCCTCACCGACCGACCACAGGTCCCGATCCCCGACACCGCCATCCCCGGCGCACCCGCCGAAAACGACCGCGACGGGCAAAAACCCCTTGTACACGACTCCGAACCACCCCTGCCCCGCTACAACAACACCCCCGCACCACACCTACCCGCCACACCCGCCGACCGCCCCACCGAACTAAATCCACCGTCCCACTACGCCACCACACCCAACCCCGAAACCCCTGGCGCTCCAACCGATCCCACCGCCGCCCCGCAACTCAACCGCGACAGCACGCAGTACATCCCCGATCCCACCATCCAACCCACTCGCGGCGGCACTCCCGCCACCACACTCGCCGGACCATTGCCACAACCGGTGGTAGCAGTACGCCCGGTCCCGATGGCCCAAGCCTCGGCCAACGACCCCAAGAACCCCAAACGCAAACCGAAGACGCCACCGGAACCACCTCAGACGCCACCGGAACCACCTGCTCTGGTACCGACATCGACGGCTCAGCCCAAGCCCAAAAAGCGTCCCGGCAAGGGACAACCAAAGCCGCCACCGGCACCCGCCGATCCACCCGCGGTGAGCCCGGAGCCCCCCACATCCGGACGCCCGAAGCCGGGGAAATCCGGCGGACAACCGCTCAGCGAAACCGATCGTGCGCGTGCGGATCTCGCCCGAGTGCTCGGGGTGGATCCGAATAGATTGGCGCTGCGGGGTTCATTGCTGCAGGTCATCGATCAGCTGCAAATGGAGTTGCGTCTGCTCGACTACGATGACTGGGGTCTGGTCCAAGCCGGGAAACTTCCCGGCTGGCTCGGCCGAGCGTTGGACCGCGAGTACCGCGCCCAGCGCGCGATAAGCGACGGGGCCACCCCTGAAGAGTTGGCGCGCTTGGACAGCGACACACGCCAGTTGGAAGCCGATCTGCCTGGGTACCTGGGGCAGGAGGAACTGGCCCCCGGGTGGCGCCAAGCGCCCAGCGACGACCCGCTACACGAGCTGCGGCAGCTGGCTATGCGCGCCGACGCGCCATCGGAGCTCAGGCAGTTCGTCGACGCCGCCGCACGATTCCTGGGAGCCGAACCCTTCGTCGCTCCGGTCGCTGAGTCCGCAGACCCCACGCCCGACGCCGAGTCCACTCCGACCGCAGGCCCCGCCGCAGCCACTGAACCCGCTGCTGCGGCTTCCAGTGCGATTCGCGAATTGCTCACCGACGAAACAGATATCGCGGCGACCGAAGAAATCCTCGACACACTGTTGCGGTCCGCGGAGGGTGCGGCGACCGTCTCGGTGACACGCAGTGCGACGGGCCTGCGGATCGCAGTGGTCGATCGGAGTCAGGAACCGCCGGTCCGTGATGCGGAGGAGGCAGAGCCGACCGAGTCGGGTGAGGTCAGCGAACTGCTCGACCTGTCGCGGCGCTGGGGCTACCAGCTGGATGCAAACGGGAAGCGGACGCGATGGTTCGATGTCGCCCCGCTCGCCGCACAAGCCGATGCACCGCAACAGAGGCCAGCTTTCACATTGACATTCGACCGCGGGCAGATCGAATCGCAAGTACAGGCGGCGCGACATCAGGTCATCGAATTCCTGCGGCACCATACTCGACTGGCTCCGAAGAAGATCGATGCCGCCGCGGTCGCGGTATCGGAATTCCTCAGCAACGCGGCATTACACGCGGACGAGGGCGGGGCCGAATTGACGGTCGAGGAGCACAACGACCGGGCACGAATCGGGGTTGCCGACACCTCTCGAGGGCTGCCGACCATGCGGCCGGAAAGCAACGTCGACGCAGCCGATGAGGTGGCACCGTCACCGGTGGTCGACCAAGCCGAACAGGACCGGTTCCTGGCCGCATTCGACGAGGAGGATCGGGAGACCGGTCCCGTTGCCATACCGGAAACCGACAGCTCCGACCCGTCGGGTATGCGTCGCCGCAGCGCAGGCCAGCATGGACGCGGATTCCGGCTCGTCATGGACGAGGCGATCGCGTACGGCGTCGATCTGGCACCGCTCGGACAACCGGGCAAAAAAGTTTGGATCGAGTACAAACTCCCCCCGATGGCGTATACCGGTTCCCCTGACGCTGCCTTCGACCTCCCACAGGGCCGCGCGGCCCGCGCCGACGGCGCTCCAATGGTGGTGTCGCCGTGGACAAAGCGAGATTCGTTGGTCGAAGGACCCTTGGTCTTCCGCGAACCGCCGGGTGGCGTGCCAGGTGTCGGGCCAACCCCACCGGGGCCAGATTCGGGCAAGCCGTCGGAGCGAGCAGACAATGAACCCGATTCCGCCGCACGCGGTTCGGAGTCGGAACCGGCAGCAGTCCAGCCGAGTGCTGCCCCGGGTGCTGCTTCGGTGGCCCCCCAATCCCCGCCGAGCCCCAGCACTGAGACCGAATCGGTTCCACATGCGAGCACCACCTCCACGGCAGCAACGGTCAACGATGAGGCGCGTACGAATCCTCAAGGTGCACAGTCGAATTCGCACCCCATGTCGGCGAGCACGGACCTGACCGTTGAGTCGGTTCCCAATGAAGAGCTCACACTATTGTTCGCGTCTTACGGTGATGCCGACGGCGGCTGGACGGGTGCGGACGGTACATACTCGCGGCGACTGCCGGACGGCCGACATCTGTGGATGTTCTCCGATGTCTTCCTCGGGGGGACACTGAATCCGGACGGGTCCAGGCGTAGGCCCGCCAACATGGTGAATACCGCGTTCGTGGTTCAGAGCGACGGTGAACTCTTGACCGTGCATCGCGGGACGACTGCTTCGCCGAGACCGTTGATGCAAGCCGACAAGGGCGAATTCTATTGGCTCGGCGGCGGATACGTCACGGGTAACACGGTTGCCGTCATGTTCATCCGGTTCGCTCGCAACGGTCGTGGTGTCATGAACGCGACCTTCAAGGACAACCTACTCGCCAGATTCGACGTCGATGACCTCAGCTTGATCGACACGACCCCGATGCCCTCCGCGACAGGGGTCGCGTGGTCGGCGTGGTTGGACTACGACGGCACGCACACCTATGTCTACGGCACCGAGGATTTGGGAGCCGACAAGTACATGCACGTCGCGCGGGTGCCCGGCGACGACCTCCGCGAGCAGTGGGAGTTCTTCGACGGCGTCGGATGGTCGACGAACGAGAGTGACTCCGTCCGTGTCATGCCCGGTGTCGCCAACGAGTACAGCGTGACCCGGTGGCGCGGCCGCTACCTGTTGATCACCCAGGACACCACGACGCCTGCCAGTCCCCAAATCTTGGCCTATGTGTCCAATTCGCCGACCGGCCCGTTCACCGCACCGACTCTGGTTTATCAGGCACCCGAAGTCGGTGCCACCGGATCGTACGGCGATCCGAACCTAATCATCTACAACGCTCACGAACATCCCGAGCTCCGATCCGGAGACGCGCTGACCGTGAGCTACAACGTCAACAGCCTGGACTTCAAGGGCGTGCTCGACAATATGTCGAAATACCGTCCAAGATTCGTCACGGTGAGATTGGAGGCCGCCGACGACGATGCCACCGGACTGCTCGACACGGCGCATACCTTGACCGATCGCTTCCCTGAAGCGCAGGAGCACGGCGTCCTCGAAACCGGGGGTGCCGCGGCACCGCTGGCACCGCCGCGGGATCCAGATTCGCAACAACCAACGACCGCAAACCCCCGGCGAGGTGGGGGCAGTCCGGGAATGGGCGACTCGCCACCCGGACCAGTGGTGCAGTTCCACGACCCCGCTGGCGCGATCGACGGCCGGTTCAGGCGACGGCGCCCAGGTGAAGCCCCCTGGATACTCAACCGGTTCGGCCCGGAAAACCCTGCGCCGCAAGAGCGTCCAACGACACCGGATCCGCGCACCGAACGACCAGATGCGCCATTGACCGGACAACCCGATACCCGCCCGGACTCGGGCGCCCCCGCACCCGCGGACCCACCCGAGTCGGAAGGCGACAACAGCACAGACACCGGCGCGATCAATTCCCTTCTTGCGGATTACCCCATCGAGGGGCCGGGTGGCGACGTCCTGACCCCACGCGAGGCCGACACGCTCCGTTTGCTGGCTGAAGGCATGACGAACAGGGAGATCGGGGAGCAACTCGGCATATCAGAGAAGACCGCCGCCCAGCATCTGGAGCACATCTTCTGGAAGCTCGACGTCCGCAATCGGACCGAAGCCGCGCTCAAGGCCAGGAGTCTGTTCGATCTCAACGGCGGCGACGCCCCGGATCCGGACGCAAGCGATCTGTCCAGCCACGATATCGAGACACTCGCCCTCCTCGTCGCAGGCAAAACGAACAAGGAAATAGCGCAGGCACTCTACCTATCGGAGAAAGGCGTCAAAAACCGCCTCAACAAGATCTACAAGAAACTCGGTGTAACCAATCGGACCGAGGCGGCCGTGCAGGCTGCCGAGTTGGATCTCGACCCGTACAGCATTCGTCACAAGCTCTCCGCGCGCGAACTGGCGACCCTCCAACTGCTGTCCGAGGGCGTCGAGGTCAAACAGATCGCGCTGAACCTGGGCGAACCGTTCAAGACTGTGAAGAATCGCGTTTCGAGCATTCTGCACAAACTGGAAGTGAGCAATCGAACCGAAGCCGCGCTCAAAGCGACAAGCTTGGGCCTTGTCACTCCGACCGGCGGCTCGGAGGCAACGGCCGAGACGGCACCCATCCAGCTTTCCGAACGCGAGAAATCGATACTGGAACTGCTGACCGAAGGAAAACGCAACAGCGAAATAGCGCAATCCTTACAAATATCCGAAAAGACGGTCAAGAATCACCTGACAAATATCTTCCGTCAGCTCGGTGTCGAAAATCGAACCGAGGCCGCGATGAAAGCCGGGAGTCTGGACCTTCGCAGCGGACCGCCGCCCGGGCCGGCAGCGGCCGGCAGCGGAGATGGAACTACCAGCGGCACCCCCGGCCCCACACGTCGCCGCCCGGCCGGGCCAGGCGGGCGCCACCATCACGCGCGCAGGCCGCGTCAACCATTCACTGTCGGGATCATTCCAGGCGAATTCGATTCGGTGCGGTACCACCACCTCCCTTCGGATTGCCCAACAGATCCCCATGGACGCCGCGGGAAGCAATCGGGCGCAGGAAACCCCGAACCCGACGGCAGCACAGCACATCCCAGCGACACGCCACCTGCCGCCGCGTCCGCAGAAATGCCGGCGGCACAAACGGTCCATGACGATTCCCCAGCGCTGGACGCCCCGACCGGCGCTGTACCCGCGATGAGCGATTCGGGCGCAAGCGATTCCGAAATCCCAGCCGAGGGCACAAGCAGCGACGCTCCCGCACATCCCCCGCGTTCGCTGGTCGTCGGATTGGCCGCCCAACTGTACGGGGTTCTAGCCGCCGAATACACCGGCGAAACCGCTGGATACGACGCGGCGCTCGATACCACCACCGCGCCGGCGTGGATTGACGCTCACCAGGGCAGCAACCAAGTTCCGTTGACCACCACGGACTTCCATGATCTTCCGAACGACGTGCTGTCCGAACATCTACGCTTGGCCGAGATCGCGCTGCCGATCATCCTGGACGCGTTGGTGTCCGGGACAGATATCTCGACTGACGACTTCCTCGACTACCTCGGCAGCCGAATTCACAACGGGCGGCTCCAACACCATTGGCGCACGGCCACCCCGGAACAGCGACTTCCGTTCGACGATCCCGGCTACCCCGAGGAACTGCGTGAACAGCATCGGTGCCTCGCCCGCGCGGCACGTGATTCGGTGGTCTCGGCCAGTGCTATCGACCAGTCCGTGGCCGATCCGTTCGAATCCTGCGCGACGGGCGCCAAGGTCGCCGCGGAGTTGTGGCGCAGACACGCGGTCCGCATCTTCGGATTCGACTTAACCAGTGTCACAGTGGAAGTCGTTCGTCGGATCGCTCGAGCGATACATCATTTGTTGACGAAATACCCGCACGTGCAACTGCTCCAGATCGGGATCGGGCCCGTCTCGCAGGGGCGACGGTTCGCCATGAGTGACCATGTCGCGGGAACCGCTACGAGTTACCCGTACACGCGGTCGATCACATTGTCCGACGATTTCGCAGCCGACCCGGAGCTCTTCGCTCAGCAATGGGCCGAGATGCTGAACGACGGGCTCGCTGTAGGGTCTGTCGAGGAGCCGGTACTCGGGTTGGTCCGGCGGGAATTCGGCTATGCACTTAATAATGCGAGTTGGCTGAGAGCGCAGCGGGACGCCAAGTTGACGCTTGTCGACCACCATCGAGACAGTCATCAGGGGCCGATGCCGTGGTCTCCGAGTGAGGCGTTCGCCTGGCGGGACAGCCAGTTCCGCAAATATGGACTCGGTGGCGACGGCCGATTGGATGTGGCCGCCGCGCTGGCGGGAGCCTTCTCGGCCACGGAGCATGATCCGACCGGCGCATCGGTCGGGGAGCAGGTACTGCACGACCTGTTGACCAAGATCGCGCCACAGCGGTTGGCCCAGAAGTACCGCGAGCGAGGGCAACTCGCGGCCGAGTACCGTCCTGTGACGCCGACGGAACAACAGGCCAAGATGGCGATGGTCGCGGCGCTGCGAGCCGATCATGGCATCGATCTCATCGGTATCGAAAACCCCGGTATCAGCGCGGACACCGCCGGTCAGCTCATTGCGGCCAGACTGCACATGATCGCCCGGTTCCCGATCCTCAGAGACCTGTCCGAGATCAAGATCGTCCCTGGAGACATCGGCACATTCGGCGAGACGTCCATTGACGGCATCGAATTCAACGAATTGTGGATGACCGCACCGGCGCGAATGCACGCCGATGCAATAAAGCAGGCGGCTACCGGACGGCTGCGCGTCGATCTCGACCGCGTGTACTTCTGCCTGGCCATTCACGAATTAGCTCACGCGCTGCGCCGGCTACTGCCCATCCACGCGCCGAGTGCGTATGAGGTGGTCTGTAATTACTTCGAGGAAACCCACGGTTCCAACAACATTCGAGCATTGCGGGCATGGATGGCGGAGCAATTCAGCTCATACGGCATCCGCCAGAAGGACGGCGCTCTCAATCCGGACGAGGCCGAGGCAGAATCGGTGGTGGCTGCCGAGGTCGACACCCTGACGCCGACCGAGGGCGAGGCAATGGTCCACCGCAATATCAGCGCGCTGGCCGACGCCGAGGCCGAACGACGCGGCCTGACCCCGGCCGAGCCAGCCATCGCGGAACAGCCGGACTCCGATGACCCAACGCATGCGGCGGAACCCGAACGACAGCAAAGCACCGTCGGCGAACAAGTCGACTCGGATACCGCCGCAGTATCCGACCAACCCACCGCACGCGTGGAAAACAGCCAGGTCTACCACCGACTGATGGCCGCGCTCGGCAACCCACTCATCGCACGAAACCTGGCCGCCAGAGTCCGTGCCCGCGCCGCCCGAGAACAACTACCCACCGACACCGAAGCCGCCAGGCAACGACTGTTCGATATGGCCGAAAACGTCCTGGCCGAACACCGTGACGCCATGGCGGGACTCCCAGCGTTCGACAGCAACCAACCCGCACCCGAAAGAGAAACCGGCCCCGTCTCCTTCCAGCGCGGCGGCGTCTTCAACCACAACCTCCCCGACAACCAACCACCCGAAAAACCCCACGAAGCGGCGGTACCCGACACTCAGCACAACCCCACATCTGCCGCCAACAACGAAAACTCCACGGAAATAGGCAGTGCCGGTCACGGCGACGGCGCTGGAGCGAACCCGCCGGACGCCCGCGAGCGCCTTGCGACACAGCGGGAGCAGGCTCGCGCTCGGCGCGACGAACTCGCCGAGCGGCACGACATCGATCCGACCAGCTTGACGCCAGGTTCCGAGTCGTTGCGAGCACTGCGCACCAATTCCACTCAGGCACAGGCGATTCTGGCCTCGCGACTGGACGACGACAAGCGTGCCGACCCGCCGCGCCCGCCCGACGAGATAACGCGTACATATCTCGAGTCGTTCAAGGCCAACCGCGACATGCTGGCGGCAGCCGAGCGGGTCAATGCGTTGGACGCGGAAATTCGGCTGCTCGACAAGGTCGACGAGGCCCGTAGCCATGCCGATTCGACGGCGGCGCAAGCACAGGACCTGTATAACGTGCGGCGCAAGCGAGACGAGGCGGCGGCCGAGCTCGCGCAACAGCTCGGTGTGGACCAAGCGGTATTGGGCGCGTGGGTCAGCTGGGTGGTCACCTTCCTGGAGACCAATGGCACGCAGGACGACGACCCCCGACTCCGCAACGCTAAGCAATTCGTCGAATTCCATTCGCGGACAGCGGCCGCCGAGGAATCCCGCTTCCTGGATGGCCAGCGCGCTCGGCTCGACGCTCTCGCCCAGCAGCGGCAGGCAGCCGAGGCGCGACGGGAACAAGCCCGCGCGGCGACCGGCGCAATGGCCGATTTGGTCGTTCTCGGGCTAACCAACCCGGCACAGCCCGACGAGCTGACCGCACCGGAATACGTCGAGTTCCACAGCCGGCATCAGCAGATTCGTAACCTCGACAAGCAGCTCGGCGCACTCGCCGACGATATGCTCGCCCCACGTACACAGCCGCGTCCGGTGCTACCGAAAGATTGGGCCGCGGAGCATCCGGAACTGGATCAGATCGCGGACGGCGCCTGGTATCAGCTTTCCACGGTGCGCTCCGATGTTTCCCAGAGCGGAGATGTCGACGAAGTTGTTTCGGCCGTAATGGGTTTCGATGCGCTGAATCGAGAACAGCGCTGGGCGCTGGTTCCCCAACCGCACGACGATAAGCGCGCCTTGCCCGCGCGCTGGCGCGACCGGATCGTCCGGTTGGGGATCACCCGAGAGATGCTGGACAGCGACCTACAGCTGGCACTGCAACAGCCCGACGACGCGGATCCGATGGCGGCGCTCGAGCTGCAATTCGAGCAGGCCGACTTCCTACGACAGCGGATGCGTCTCGAAGCGGCGGTGCTGGGCATGGCGGCGGCCGCGGAACTCGCCGCCGATCTACCCAGCCACCCGCGTGTGCACGTCTTGGACTATTACTCAGGACATTTCGAAATACCGACACATTTCGAACTCGCCATCGGGGATGTCGATGCCGCCGACGAGGTGCACGTTCGAGTCTTCGATCAGGACCTCACCGCGACGTCCGTGATCGCCGCGGTCGCGCAACTGGCGCAGGACATCGAGGCGGCCGCACGCGACAATCCCGGAGAACGAGTCGCATGGGTGCTGCGCATGACGGGTGGCGCCGGTGTGGATCAGGCCCTGCCAGCGCTGATCGAAGATCTTTCAGCGCGCAAGCGAATTCGCGATTACTACGCAACCCGGCCGGGTGGACGGCCACCACTGCCGGGCTTCCATCTCGTCTCCGGGCACGAGGGCGCCGACGAGTTGGTACTCCGTGCGATGCAAGATCCCGGACTCGCTGGCCTCCTACTGGAAGCCCCAGAGCCGCAATCCGATTCGGAGGTGCGCGGTGACGGCTCGGTCGCGTTCCGAAGCCCGGACGGCCCACCGGTGTCCTGGGACGACCTGGCGCTGGCGCTGCTGCTGGAAGGCGCGAACGCCAAGGATTGCGCGCCGAATGCCATCGATGCGCTCGAGCGTGAGGGACTACCGGTCCGACGGCGCACGGATCAGGGCCCGCCGGAGGAAATGTTCGCCGCGGAGTTCAGCTGGTCGACACGCGCGGGGTGGCTGCGCGGAGGTTTCGTCGCCGACCAGAACGGCACCGCACGCGACAAGGCCGCGGATTTGCTCCGTGATCTCGGTCCCGGGGCACGGGTGGCGGTTGTGTTCGACCGTCCGAATGGTCTCGGCGCACACCTATATCTGACGAAAGCGGATGAGAACGGCGATGTCTGGCAACGTGAACTGGTCGGTTACGACCCGCGCGAAGAACCGCTGGAGTACCGTCCGCGCGAAGAACAGTGGACACGGCATGTGCGCGGCACCCCGGACGAATCGGGAGCCACCTACTTCGGGGTCGCCTTCGTCCAGAACGACGACGTCACCGGCCTGCGACCCGTGCCCCTGTTCGATCCCGACACCAACGTCGCGGCGACGCCAGGTGAGCCGCTTGCCGACTACCCGATCAGCCCGATGGGTGACCGGTCCGAGCGCGACGGGAGCAATTCCCGAACCACGCAGAGCCAAACCCGAACCCAGTCCCCGACAACCGAACCGCCACCCGAAACGCACGAAGCGATAGCGCCGCCAGCAGGGGAGGACGGCCGCACCGACACCCCGGTCGATGCCGCGGGCGTACACGGCGACCTGGACGCGGCACCGTCGGTGGCCAACCGTTTCGACGACGCGGAGTCAGCAGCTCGTTCCCTCCCGGAAACACCATGGAACAACCGTCGCCAGCCCAGCAAGCCAACGCCTTGGACCGGCAGTAAACGCGGTAGCGACTCGGCTGGTCCTACGAAAGGCACCCCGCGGAGACCAGCTGGGTTCATCGAGTTTCGGGCTGGGCTCTGCGCGATACTGGCAGCCGATGTCAAAGCACCCGATCCAGCTCAGGCGCTGGCCGAGGCCACCGCCGAGCAAATTCTGGAGGCCATCGACAGGCTTCCACTTAACCAGCGGACTGCCCTGCGGGGTCTGGATACCGGGAAGCCTTTTGCAGCGGAAACACAGTCGGATCCCGACGAAATCGAGGACATCGTAGTCGAGGCCGCCGACAGCTTGGTCAAAGCGATCGTGCGCGCCGAGCGCACCAGGCTCGAGGCACTGCGTCGAGCATTGGCAGAGGCCGATCCATCGCAATTACGGGAGGCGCTCGCCCTGCTCGGGGCTAAGCAGCGTCGTATCGTACTCAGCCTGTTCCGTGACCGCATACAGCCGGCCGACCTAGCCGTGGCAATGCGGCTCGAGCAGCCGACAATCAAGCTGATGGCGGACGGGGCCATCCGCCGGATAGCCAGACATCTCGCCGACAAACGCCGCGAAAACCTCGGGCCCGCACAAGGGCAATCCCCGGACTCGTTCAGTGGGGGAAGCATCGTCCACAAGGAGAGCGAGCTGCTGGTCGATGTCCTGAGCCGGCTGGAAGAGTTGTACGCGTCCCAGGTGGCGTCCCCCCGTGACGTTGTAGAGCCCAGTGTCACCCATAGACTGACTCCTCGTCAGATCGCGATTCTTCGTCTGATGGCAAAGGGCAAGACCTTCCCGGAAATCGCGGTCGCCACTGGGACTTCCAAGTTTGCGGTACAGGCACAGAAAGCCGCTATCGTTCGTGAATTCGGCATCAGCGATCGGAACGGGATCGTCGAGATGGCGATACGCAACGGCATCATCGACGATGACTCCGACTCGCAGGACTCCAACAACGACGCCCCGGCTGCCGATGGAGCCGCGCATGACCCTCAGGTGGAATCGTCCGAAGAGCCGATTGAACTGACAGTGTCGCCCGCTCCGTTGAATTCGATCGCACTCAGCAAGCTTTCGCGTCGCGAGGCCGACGTGGTTGGCCTGGCCGCACTGGGACTGTCGAATCGCGAAATCGGCCAGCGGCTCGGTATTGCACCGCACACCGTGGAGGACCACCTCGGCCGCGCCGCCCGCAAAATGAACGTCCGAGGACGCAACGCGACAATCGCGGAGACGACACGTGCGGACGTACACACGGTCGCGCTGACCGAAGTCGAGGCACACACTCTTCGCTTGGTAGCGGACGGCATGTCACGCGCAACCGTCGGGGCCGTGCTCGGCGCAACGCCGAAGCAAGTCCATCGGCTCCTGACACAACTGGCCGAGAAGGTCGGCGCCGACGGCCCGCTTCAGGTGGTACTCGCGCCGCTCGACACAGATCCCACTTCGGCCCGAATGTCGCAAAGCCAACTCGAGAGGCTTCGCGTCGTCGTCGGCACCCTGCCGACCACCCCCGACGGTGATTCGACGACTGTCTCCCCGGATGCGGTGCAGGACTTCCGGATTCGAATAGCGGCCGAACTCGGCACGGGGCCCGTCGATGTCACACGATCCGAATCGACCAGCGATCAGGCCCTCTCGGCGACGGCTGCCGAACCCAACCGACCGGATGAAACGGCCGCTGAGACGGGCAGCGCAGCAGACAACGGCGGCGCACCGAGCCCACAACTCCCGCCCGGCGGCTACGGCGCGGTGGCAGAGAATCGAAACGCGGACGCCGCAAGGTTCGGGATCAGCGCGATAGGTGACATCATCGGTGGCCGCGCCGAGGGGCTGGAACCGGATCCGCCGCTGCGGCGCGAGCCAGGTCTGTTCGACCCGGTGCTCGATGGGTTCGGCCGGAATCCGGAAGGCCGTGCATTCTGGCTGCCCGGTAAGCGGAGGAAACAAGCGGCTGCCAGCGCGGCCGCCGAACCCGGACAGACGCCGGCCGCCGAATCGGCACCGGCATCGCCCGCCGGCCCGACCCAGGAACCCGAAACGCCCGAAGAGTCGGTCTCACCGAAGCAGTTGCTTATCACCAATAAGGTGTATCGCGACCAGTTGTACATTCCGAATGCCCTCTCCAACATAGGTTTCAGCATTCAGGAGTCGGCCCTGCCACTGTTGATGCTGAAACTGACAGGTTCGCCGATGGCGGCGGGCCTCACCTCATTCGCGCCCATGGCAGCGAAGGTCTTGGCCGAGCCCCTGGCGGGCTATGTCGCCGACTTACAAGACCGCGTCAAGACAATGCAGATCACGCAGTGGGGAACTGTCGCGGCCGCTACCTTCGCCGGTGGCGCGGTGGCCCTCGGGGTCCCGGATATCGGCCCGGTACTCGCCGGGACAACCTTGGTCGAGGCGTTCCTTTCGACGTTTTACCTGCGCAGTCTCCTGGGGACGGTTCGAGATCTGGTCACACCCGAGCAGCTGCTGGCAGCGAACCGGATGGCGGAAATCGATCGGTATGTCGCCGGTACCGGTGGGCGCGCGCTCGGACCCATCGTGCTGAACGTGGCGAACTCGCTGCCGTTCGCGGCGAACGGCGCCTCATCGCTGTGGATCCTGAGGGCGCTGTCTCGCCTCCGAGAGTCTCTCCCGCCGCATGTCCCGAAGGACCGCCCCGCATTCCGCGACATATTCACCGATATCGCCGACGGCGCGCGGGCAGTCCGGAACGACCCATTTCTTAGCGAATACGCCCTGGTCACGGTGGCCACCAATGCGGCGATCGGGATTTTGAACATTCGCACTGCCACTATTATCGACCAGGCCCACATGCACGATGTGGCCACCGCGGCGGTCGTCAGTGCCAGCGCTATCGGTGGCGTAATCGGCGGGCTGCTGCCGAAGAAGTTGATCAGCAAGACCAAAGTCGAGCTCCTGTACCCGGCAGCGCTGTTCGGCTTCGCCGGAGTCGCCGCACTCCAAGCGGCAACCCCCAACCCCTTCGCTGTGGCCGCTGGTGCACTCGGCACCTCGATAATCGGTGTCGGCCTAAATGTCCGGGTGGCAGGACACCTGAACCAGACCGTTCCCAAGGAGCTCTTCAACCGGGCGAACAGCGCGAAGGATATGGTCTTGTACTCCGGAGCGGCCGCCGGTCCGCTGCTGGGCGGCGCCCTGCTTTCGGCGCAGGGAATCTTCGTCCCGGGCTGGATAGCGGTTGGCATCATCGGTGCGGGCGCCGTCGGCGTCGCCGCGCACCACGCCGCCGCCATCGGCGGCGCCGCGCACCAGCTGATCAGACGCCTGTTCGGCCTGCGCCAGCACGGATCCGAGACCCTGCCGGAACCGGATACGGAAAGCCGCGGTGCCCATCCAGATTCCATCCGGGCGGACGGCACCGATCCGCTGCTCGAGCTGATCAGCGATGTGAATCCGTTGGGCAACGAGAACAACTGCGCCGAATGCGCGATCGTCACCGACCTCAGAATCGACGGCCGAACCGACATGGTCGCCGCACCATCGCCAACGGGTCGAACAGGCGGCCGCGGCACCGACGGCAGACATGACGTACCGTTTATCGAGGCCCACTACCGGACGACATTCCAACCCGTCCAGAGCTTGGCCGACGTCGAAGACGAATTGATCGACGGCGACCACCGGGCTCGCGGCATCATCGTCTACTACGACCACTCCCAGCTGGACAACAACCAGCAGCCGACGGCACACGCGGTGAACGTTGTCAACGACCACGGCACCATCCGCTACCTCGATGGCCAACACGGCCGCGACGCGACTACCGACATGCGCGCGACCGGTGATCGACTCACGGTGCCGGAGAATCAGGTCGACGGCAACCGACCACCGGTCGAAGCGTATTTCCTACGAACCGACGGCCGATACACCGGATTCCAGCGCGGCGCACCCCACATCAGAAAGCTCGCCCCGAACCGACCGGTTATCACGGGGACCGGCCCCGCACCCGATTCGGAGCAGGCGAATAGCCAGCTTGCGCAGGCGCGCACACTCCGCGACTCGGGGGCTGTGGACCTGTCGATAGATCCGGCTGAGCTGCAACACAACGCCCCGGCCGGTGCGCGAGCAGAGCGACAGGAGCCACCCACGCCACCTCGCGGTGGGGGTGGTGCCAACCCGCCGGGGCCGATGACTTCATTCCACGAGTTCGATATCGACCGAGCGGCACGCGGCCTCCCACCGCAACGCAAGAACCACCGAGCGCTCAAATCCGGAACAGGGCTGCACGGCAACGAAATCGGCGGCACTGTCTACCACCACCACGCCCAAGACCCAGACGGCCGACCATACCCGCAGACCCGAGACTCGGGAGCACCCAGCGATGCCGCGCATCGGCCGGAAGACGATCCGACGACTCCGCACGAACCGCCGGGCAATGGCGCTACAGAATCGGCGAGCGGGCCGCGCCGACGAGCGAAACCGATCGACGCCACCGGGCTGCTTCCTCGTGAACTCGAGGTGCTACAGCTGACCTACGAGGGCCTGTCGCGCGATGAGATCGCCGTAAGACTGGGATTGAGTCCCGGGACCGTCTCGAATTACAACACCAGTGCGGCCAAGAAGCTTAATACTGCGAGCATCATTGCCGCGGTGGTCAAGGCCAGGCGCTGGGGCCTGCTCACGACTACCGATACGCCGGCATCGACGGACTTCGATCTGTCCAAGGACGAGATCGAGTTGCTCCAGTTGATCGCCGAAGGGCGGACCAACCAGCAGATCGCCCACAAACGCAAGGTGACCCGTCAGACCGTCGAGCGCCACCGTGCACGCATCGGCGAGAAACTCGGCGTCCGCGAGCCGATACCGATGGCCATGATGGCACTGCGGCTCGGAATAATCGATGACGACAGGTCCAACGCAACCGAGCCGCCCGAGCAGAGCACGTCCGTCGATTCGATATCCGACGGTGCAACAGCTGTTCCTGCCGAGACGCCGAGCCAACCCCTGATCCGGCACGTGCTGCCCCCCGACGTTCACACCACAGAAATTCTCGACAGCGAACACAGCCCGGCGCTGACTTTGCGCCTGTGTGCCGAACGGATGCTGCACGGTCTCGGGCTGCAGAACGAGCCCATCCCGATAGCGCCGAACGGCGCACCGCGCTGGCCGGCCGGCCTGGTGGGTGATGCCACCGGAACCAGCGGATACGCCGCGACGGCGGCCGCACCCGGCGACGTGTACCGTGCCATCGGTCTCGATGCCAAAGATCATGTGCCGGCCCACCTCACCACGCGACCGGGCAGTATTCGACACGATGAACGTCTGCTCGTGCGAGACCTCGCGTCCGCACATCCCGGAATCCATTGGGATCAGGTGCTGGCTTCGGCCAAGGACAACGTCATCGACCTACAGTTCCAGCTGACGGCGGCCGAGATCCGTCCAGACGACGTGGACATCACGCTCAGGCCCGATCCAGCGCATCCCGAATCCGGGTCCATCGAGGTGCATCCGGCGATCGATCAACGCCGCGCCTCTCCTCGAATGCTGTTCTCCGGACGCTTCCAGGTCGGTGGCGGGACGGTGCTGACCGCGTTCGCAGTACAGCACGGTTCCGGCAGTCCCGAACCGGCTCCGGAAGCGGCTGCGCAACAAGATAATTCGATCCCCGAACCGGGACACCCACCGACCGAGCCCGGGGCCGCACACCACGGAGAACAACCTGGTCGCACCACAGCCCCGACCGCCGAGGGGACCTCCGCGACGACTGACCCGCAAGACATGCGTCCACCACACCATCCAGCACCCCCTGGCAGCGAATCGCCGCACGGAATAGAAGCACTGCGACGCAGCCCGCAACCCGAGACCGAGGCGACAACACCGACACCACAGGAGGACACACAACACCCCACAACAACTCGCCCTGAACGCGATCCTCTCGCCCCCACTCGGTTCCGCGCCGCCGGCTGGAACCGTCGGGCCCGCCGCATGAACCCGATCCTGGCCGTCCAACGCAACAACATCCCGGACGACCCCGTAAACGGAGTACGCAACAGGCAGCCCACATCATCGACACCTGGCACTGAAGCAGCCGACGTCACCGGCGCTGACGGTAGCGGGCACACAGACGCCGAGCCCACCGCGCAGCCTCGGCCCGCACACCCGACCGGCGCGAGTACTGACGACGAACCCCCAGGCGGCGACAATCCATCGACCAACCCTCGTGCCAGGGGCGCACGTCCCACCGACAGCGCTCCCCCAGGACCGGAAATCCCCAACCCACAGTCCACCAGGCTCTATGTCGCAGGTGCGCATGAGACCGGCTCCGCACCGCGCCTGATCCACGCCGGGTCGCGGCCCGACGGCAACCGGGGTGTCGTGGCGAGCTTCCTCGCCGAAGGCTATGTCGCGCATGGCAGCTACCGCCCGTTCACGCTGCTGGCGCCTCAACTTCCGGCCCAGTTCGCGACCTGGCTCGGCAAATCGAAACCGGATGCGATGGCGTTCGCCACGTCGAATATCGACCGCGCGATGTTCTTTGCGTTGTGCGTGTGGCCGGGCAACAGTTCCGGTGGATGCCAGCACTGGTCACCGGACAGAACGGCGATCGTCGAGACGTTCGTGCTCGGCCGGGCCGACCGCGAGACCGCAAGTGCCCCGGGGCATCGCGGATATGTACTGATCTTCCCCGCGGACCAATTCCGGCGGGCGCACGCGCCACAGTTCTACGTCACCGACCGCCCGGTTATGCCGGTGGCGATCGTCGAGGTGACCCCCGATGCCTGGACCGGGCCGCCGATCGTCACGCTTCCGTCGACTCGCCGGGGAGGCGACCAGCACCAGGCGTTCGGTTACAAACTCGGCGGCGCCGAACTGGTCACGACCGTCGAGCGCCCACGTCCGAGGGCAGAGCTGTCGATGGGATCGGTTCGCGGCCCGGATCTTTCGAAGCTGTCCGACGCGCGCGAAACCGAAATGGTCGAGGTCTACCGATCGACCTCTGAGGCTCGGCCGCAGCTGTCGGGCTGCGCCTACGGCAAGCATGTCACGACCCCGGTCAGCGGCTGGACGTCGACATTCAGCCCGGATCTCGAATGGCGCGCGACGCTCGACACGACCGGATGGGAACCCGGGTCCGGGCGGCCTCTACCCCTTGGAAAGCCCCTCGCACGTCAGTCGGAAGGCCCACCGCCACAACGCGCGCTCTGGCGGCCCGGTCTGCCGCCACCACCGTGGCCCGCGAATCAGGTCGACCAACACGACCGGCTCCCACGCTGGGGTGGCGGAACCGCCAACGGCGTTCGCAACAGGCAGCCCACACCACTCCCCGAAGCCCCACCGGCCGCCTCCCGTGACAAAGCGGCACAGCAGATCGATGTCACACCTCCACAGCCGACCGAACCCGGTTGGCGGCACCGACGCACGCGAGACGAGGTCGCACTGACGCGCTCGCTGTACAACGATCCGCGCAGCCGGGCGGCCGTGATCGAAGTGCTGGACTGCCTGCGCGAAGTACTCGTGCAGTTGCACCCTGACGCTACTCCCGACCAGATCGACGACGCGTTCTATGCGTACGAGAACGTGAAGTGGGGTGGCGCGGTACCGCGTCACGTGTCGTTGGATGAACTTCGGCGCGAAGGGAATCTGCGTGAGTTGATGTCCGCGGTGCTCAACGCCATGATCCGCAACGCGGAGCTGACGCAGACCCGCTCGGGCACCACACTGGCCGACGGCCTCGCCGGACTGCTGAATCAACCGGATTGGCAGGCACAAGCAGCGGCTATCGGGTTGAACATCCCTGCACTGGGTGCCATCCGGGAGTCGATGCTGGCCGAGAAACGCGATGATCCGATTACGGCTGTGGACTTCCGCGACGTCACCCATCTGGTGCAACCGACGGATCCGGTCGTCGCACAACTCCTCGCCGAATACTCGCAGCGCAACAATCTGACTCACAACCGCTTGCCCGACGAGATGGCGCGCCGGAGTCTCGATCTGACCGAATACGCGCTGCTGTCGATGCCCATATCGGAACGGGAGCTGCAAGCCATTCCCGCCGGCATGCTCATCGCCCGGAAAATCAGCATCCTGGATCCAGCTCGAGTGCTGCCGCACGATCCGCGCGGCCGGGTCGACGTGAAAGAGCTACTCGCGCAATTGCGGTCCGAAGATCCGACGATCACGGATGTACTGCCGCTCTACCGCTACGACGAGCACAGCGGCCGCATGCTCGACTCGGCAGGATATGCCGTCGTCGATGGTGTTCGGGTCTTCCACGAGGCGGAACCGGTCAGTGCCGCAATGGCTCTCGAACTGGACCCCACCCGATACTCGGTCTCGCTGCCATGGCGCCCCGGCACAGCACTGGTCGAGTTCGACACCGACGATCCGTTGTTCCAGCAGATTGCCGTCGACCGCCGGTTTGCGCTTACGGCGGGGCCTTCGGGCAGCGCCACTCGGTTGGTCGCGTACACCAACTTGTTGCCGGTAGGCTTCCCTGGGCTCGACTTCATCGGTGCGGCAATGGGTTTCATGATGCCGCACCATCACTCGCTGCACGAGATCGTGCACGGGCTGCGAATGGCTGGCGTCCGCTTAGTGGCCGACGCGATAATCATCGGCTCCGATGTCGCCCTGTTCTATCGCGCCATGCGCAACCGGTTCGCGCGTCCACGACGGTCCCCCACGCCGTCGGAATGGCTCACCACCCGCGGCGCGGCCGGAACGTCGACGGAGCCGACTACGCCACCACGGGAGGCTGCCTCCGGCAGGCGATCGCCATGGAGCAGCCGATCATCCACCACAGATTCTGAGCGCACGTCGGCAGCAGCATCTGAAACCGCCGCACCCGACCCTGGCCCTCAACGCCGACCCGCCCGCCCTGCTGCCCTACCCGGATTCATGGGCGTCCCAGACCCTGACGATCCGTTCGGCGACCGCGCCAACCCCCTACATCACGGTTTCGAACCAGCACGCGGACACCGACGGGTCGAAGCGCTCGCCCAACCCCACGCCACCGGCGGAGGCTGGCCTCGGGGCGGCGGCAATGGCGACGAACCACCTCGGCCACCGAACGACGTAACACCGGCTGTACGGTCGAACGACCTTGGCACCCAGCCACTTCCGGAACAGCCGGCGGCGCTGGAAACTACTGACGATCCATCTACCACCGAGCCGGGTGCACAGCACGACGAGGACACCGACCAGCCGAACCCTGGATCAGCCGGTGCCCAGCTGACGATCATGGATCCCGGCGCCGAGAACGTCGCTCCCGGACCCGAGTATTGGCGCCCGGTTCAGGACGCGATCAAGAGAGTGGTGGCACTGTCCCCTGAGGGATTCGGATACCTACTGAAGATGCCGATGCCCCGAGACGGGGCACCATTCGGGGCCGACTGGGTCAGCAATCGGCGCGACTGGTT
The DNA here is from genome assembly GCF_053602975.1 of Nocardia sp. NPDC004278. Taxonomy (NCBI): domain Bacteria; kingdom Bacillati; phylum Actinomycetota; class Actinomycetes; order Mycobacteriales; family Nocardiaceae; genus Nocardia; species Nocardia sp. NPDC004278. The sequence goes on along the minus strand of NZ_JBSGEQ010000020.1, from coordinate 43,443 downwards.
CCACGCACTGTTCAAGGAAGACCTCGACAAACTGCGGGACGTGGAGCTCACCGAGAAGGATCTCTTGGAGCTGGCCCGGTTCATCCAACGCTTCCCCGTATACATGACGCTTGCGTTGATCAACGTGACCGGCTCGTCGATCGATCAACTGGTCCATGAGCACAAGATCGACTGGCACACATTGTTCTTCACGCAGGAGAAGATCACGAAGGACGGCGAGACCATCCCGGTCTGGAAGTTCCGGACCAAGCCGGTAGGCACCCCCGAACGGGCCAGCCGCCGGGATTCCACCGATGAGACCAGGTGGGCCAGCTGGCAGCGCACCACTTCGAATGATGAACTCCCGCAACTGCTGCTGATCGCGGCCGGCATCATGCAGTACTTCTCCGGCAGGCCGATGCTGGACGACGACATCGAGCTGATGGACGACGCCTGCAGGCGCGGAGTGATCACCGATGATGAGAACGCGTTCTGGAAGCGGCACCTGAAGGACGACCTGTGGTCGGCGGCGTTCTACCCCGGCTGCCGGTGGCTCGAGCCACAGAGCGACGACTACCTGCGAGCTCGGGTCGACTGCGCCTTCATCTGGTCGAGAATCGGCTCTCGCCGGGCCGAGGAATACCTGATGGCGGTGACCGACAAGTACCTGGTCAGCACCGTCCTGCGGGCAAACACCGAGTTCGTGTTGGGCACCGCGAACGACATCGTGAAAAGCGTCGCCGGTCTGCTGCCCGGACGATCCGGGCAGCTGCTCCTGGAGACCGGACAGCACATCTTCGGGGGCATCACCGGCAGGATCGCAAGCACAATGCGCGCCGCGACGGTCTGGGCGGCGGACCGCGTATACCCGGCGCCGACGACGGACGCCGAGCCCGATAACAGCACGCCGTCGACATCCTCGCGACCGACGCCATCGCGCGACCGGCAGTCCGCCGACCGAGCGCGCGAGTCCATACGTGCGGCCGGGCGCACAGCCGACGATGCCGCCGCCATGCCTGCGCCCGACGCCGGACCCCCGCCCCGCAGGCGCGAAATCCGCCCTGCGGCCATGATCGGCCCAATGGGCGTCCCTGACCTCGAAGACCCCTTCGGCGACGCCGGCAGCCCCTTCGACTACGGCCGCAAACTCGCACGCGGAAATCGGCGTGCGGAACAACTCGCCCAACTCAATATCGACGGTGGTGGCTTCGCCCGTGGCGACAAACCGCAGAACGCCCCCGACAAGCAGCCCGCGGCGACTCCAGAACTGGCACCGCCGCTGCGCCGAGCGCTCGAGACCGCCGAGAAGGAGGCGGCGGAGGTGGCGGCGGAAGCGTTGTGGAAGGCTCGGCAGCTCGGGATGAAAACCGAGCACGCGCACCGGGAGGAGCTCGAGGGCGTCGAGCAGGTGATCCTGGATCTGCAGGCCAGGCAGCGTCGGCGGTTCGACACGGCGTTACGTCGGCTCGTTGTCGACGGATTCGCGACGCTGGTGCTGCGCGATGAGGCAGAGCAGTTGGTCCCCAAGGCGGCCGAGCATTTCGAGTTGCTGAAGCCGCATATCAAGAACGCCCGGAACTATGTGCACGAGGTGCGGACGGCGTTGGAGGTGTTGGCGGCCAGGGATGCGCTGAAGGCTTTGGGCGCGGACCCGATCCTGGATGATGACGGTCACCGGATCGAGGGAATCGGGGTAGTGCCGGGCCAAGGCATCGTGGTCGCATCGCCACTACTCGGTCAACAGAACCTGGTGGACGAGCTGATACCGGGGCTGCGGGAACGGGCCGCGCGAGAAGGGATTCCGATCGAGTACCTGCAGGTTTTGATCGACGAGAATGCCCAGCTGACCGTGGAAGCGGTGCCCGGCGACCACACCGGGCCGGAACCCGCGATCCAGTATTACATCAACCGTCCGGACACCCGTGCGGCCGACCGTGACGCCAAGGCGTGGCTGAACGACCTCGCCGATGAGCGATCGTTCGCCGAGAAGCTGGCCAAAGCGGCAGCCTCGGGTGAGGTCGTACGCATACCCCTCGAGACCGTGGATCATCACACCTCGTCGGCATCGGTCTACTTGATCATCTTCGAGAATGGTTATCAGGCGGTCCTGAAGAAGGTCCGGGAAAAGGTCCACGCCGATGCGGAGCAATTGGCGGCGCGGACGCTCCGGGATGCCGGAACACACGCCCCGGAGGTGCTGCGCCTCGACGACCTGACGCTGATGGTGGAGTATGTGCCGGGGATTCCCGCGAACAAGCTGTTCTGGCATGGGAAAGATGGCTGGCGCGAGCATTTCCCGACACCCGCGGCAATGCGCCAGGGGTTGGGCGACATGCTGATTCGCCCATGGGATCGACACGAGGGCGCCAATTGGCTACTCGCGCACGGCTTCCAGATAGTGCCGATCGACAACAGTAACGCATACCAAGACGAGTGGCCGAAACCAAAGGGGTTCAGCGATCATTTCTGGGCGATAAAAGATGGCTTGGCCACATATATCAAGCATCATATTCCGAGCTCGGAGCTGGATGACATCCGCGAGCGAATCCGTACCTCGGAGTCCGAGTACCTCGATCTCCGCCACTGGGAATGGTACTCGAGTGTGATCAGGATCTTCGAGGAGATAGCGGCACAGGCGGAGGACGCCATGCCGCCCATCCGTAAACCCATCGAGGTGCTACGGATACTCGGTCAGCTTCGCGATGATCTGGCCGACCAGTTCGGCCTGCCATACCCACACGACACCCGGACATCACTCGAGTGGCGTAGCGCAGTCGCCGAGCTGCGACAGGCGTACACCGATAGTCCCGACCCGGAAATGCTCGGCTATGTAGACACTTTGGACGCGCTGGTCAAACTGCACCTGCACGCTCAGCTGAACGAGGTGAGCGCCGACGAGCTCGACGGAACCTGGGAAACCGAAGAGCCGGTCGACGGCACCCGGGTCGAATTGATCGACACGTATCTGGAAGGTCTGTCGCAGCGACTCGCGGATTTGGCCGAAGGCGCCCACTACCCCGATCCCAACGGGGAGACCGACACGCAATGGCAAACCCGCTTCGATCGTGAAATATCAAGTGCTACAACCGATTCCAAGCCCAACCAGTCGCCCACGGCAGGGCCCCTCGACATGGTCGACACGAACTCCGAAGACCTCGGCGAGGTTACCGCATCCGAAGGTGACTAAGCCGAACATTTCGTATTGAGACTTACCAAGAAGACAGATCTACCTTTGCGAGCCTCTTCAGAAGCATGATCGGCCACGTCAAGACCATTGTGGCATTGCGGGAAGCTATGGGACAGGAATTTTCAGCCTCCGAAAAGAGGCTCATGGAACTCTTGGGCGCCCGTCCGGATCGGCATCCGACTCACTTCCGCGTTTCGGATGGATGCGAACGGCGGTGCGCCGGAATGGCTTCGGTCCAGAAGTGGTGGCGGACGGCGTCCCAGAGCTTCGCGAGTTTCGGTAGCCGTTCGCGCGCCTGGACGAGATCGGGATAGCCGCCGGGATCGAACGATGCGACCCGGGTTGCGTCGGATGTGTTGTGTACGAACATGATTCCGATCTCATGCTGCTGGTTCAGCTGCCAGGTCGCTTGCAGGCCATCGGCTTCGGTTCGGTGGATGGTGTCCACGGACACGCCGGTCCGCACCAAGCCGACCGCATTGGGTGTGCGAGTGTCATCGCGGCCAGCCCGACCCCACAAGCCGACTGTATCCGGCTGTTCCGCTTGGATGTTCGTCATCATTGCGGACCTTCGCTTCGGGGTGTCGGTGGTCGATGGTGGCGGTCGACCCGAGGGGTCCGGCCGACCGCCACCACTAGGACACACCCATTGCGGGCATCCCGGAAGCCGAAAACGGGAACCCCTGCCGATTAGTCGAAAAGCCCGGCACAAACCCGAAATTTTCTGGACGACTATACGACCTCACTCCGAGGTCGCTCGGGAATGGCCGTGCCGAGGGCGGGTGTCAGATCGTCGAGCCAATGTGCGCCAGGGTCATAGCGCGCGAAGAACTGGTTGCCGGTGTCGCGGGGGTCGCGGGACTGGAGCATGCGCAGCGCAAAGACCTTGGTACCCATGATGGTTGGGGCGCCGTCGAGTACAACCTTGCCGGTATGGGTGGACATGACCGGGCCGCGGGCGCTGCGGGCCAGGCCGGATACCTGTCGAATGGCATCGGTGTAGATCTCCAGTGCCCGTGCCAGCGGAACCTCGAAATAGTTGCGAGCGCCGGTGTCTCGTTCGACGAACATGTAGTACGGGATCACGCCGGACTCGACCAGCGACTGCCACATCCGCGCCCAGACATCGGCATCGTCGTTGACGTGCGCGATCAGCGGCGCCTGCGCCCGGATCACCGCACCGGTGTCCCGGATGTGGGCGATGGCCCTGCGGACCGCGGCGGTGGACAGCTCACGCGGATGCGAGAAGTGCGCCATGACGGCGACGTGCCGTCCCGCGGCCACACACCGTTCGAACAGGCGCAGCAGGTCATCCGCATCCGCGTCTTCGGTGAATCGGGTCGGCCAATAGGACAGCGCCTTGGTACCAAAACGCAGTGTGCGGATATGTTCCAGGCCCGGCTCCAGCAGTGGATCGACCCAGCGGCGCAGCGCCGCGGTCCGCATGATCATCGGGTCGCCGCCGGTGAACAGCGCATCGGTGACCTCCGGATGCTCGCGCAGATAGGCGGTCACTACGGTGGGATCCGAAATCGCCTGGCGGGTCTCGGTTCCGACGAACTGGGCCCAGCGGAAGCAGTAGCCGCAGTAGGCATGACAGGTCTGTCCCTGCGACGGGAACACCAGCACGGTCTCGCGATACTTGTGCTGCAGTCCGAGTAGCGGCTTCCCCTGCAGAACAGGGATATTCGCGTCGAGTTGGCCACCGGGATGTGGGTTGAGCAGCCGACGTGCCTGCGCGCCCGCCTTGGCCAGCACTTCCCGCGAGGCGTCGGCGTCGTACAACTCGGCAATACTGCTGAATACCGTGGGCGGCAGCATATCTCGGTGCGGGAAGGTGAGCCGGAAGATCGGGTCGTCGGGCGCTGCCGTCCAGTCGATCAACTCGCGATCGACATAGTCGTTCACACGGAACGGCAACACCGCGGACACGATCCGCAGATCACGCAGGTATTCCTCGGAAAGGCCACGCGCCAGAGCCAATTCGGCCAGGCGTTCGCCGGTGTAGAGCTTCATACGGTCACCATCTCTTCGCCGCGGCGGAGCAGGGGAATGTCGCGATGGCGGCGCAGGCCAAAAATCCAGACGATCGGGGAACACAGCCCGATGAGTACCGCGGCCGCAACGAAGACCGGACGCGGGTTATTGCCGTCGAGGTGCGTGAGCAGGCCCGCGAGCACCGCACCGGCCGGTGCGGCCGCCAGCACCACCGTCCGCATGGCACTGGTGACCCGGCCGAGCAGCTCGCGCGGCACGAGCTGCTGCCGCAGTGTGCGTACCACGATGCTGGCCAGCACATCGGCCCAGATCAATACGGCATTGCCGAGCGCGAACCACCAGAGGTTCGGCGCGAAACCCACTGTGCCCAAGGCGATGCCGATCAACAGGATGGCGGCCACACACAGCGGTACCGGACGGAACCGCGTCATGAATACGGGAGCGGTTGCGGCACCGAGGATTCCGCCTATGCCACCGGCGGCCACCACTACGCCGACCAGCCCCGCCGACATGCCGAGATAGTCATGCGCGAAGAACACGATCAGCGTCTGGACCGCCAGACACAGGTTGGTCACCACCTGCAGCACGGCCAATGCGCCGATGGACGAGGACGCCGAGAGATAGCGCAATCCGGCACGGAATTCTGCTCCGAACCGTCTCCACGACACCGGATCTCGGCGATCGATGGATTTCGGTAGGCGACGGTATGTTCCCCATAGCGTCGCAAGTGACACCACGAATGTCGCCGCCTCCACCAGCAGCGCGGCATCCAATCCAACTGCGGCGGCAAGCAATCCAACTATCGGTGGCCCGAGCAGTATCGAAGCCTGGCTCGCCGTTTCGAGAATTGCATTGGTGCGCACCAATGCTCGATCACGATAGATATCCCGCACCGCAACCGCCAATGCCGTCTCGAAGAAGACTCCGGCAACCCCGGCACCGAAGGCGAGCGCCAGGATGACACCCGCCGAACCGACTCGCACGGCGGTCAGCACGAAGAGCACGACGAAGATCGCCGCCCGCACCAGATCGGCGATGATGAGCACTTGCCAGGGATCGGCGCGATCCACCACCGGCCCGGCCGGCAGCCCGGCGACCAGGTAGCCGACCGTGCGCGGTGTGGCGGCCAATGCCGCCGCGACGGGATTATGGGTCAACTCCAACACCAGCAGGGGAATGGCCAGCACGGCCAACCCGTCACCGAGCAGGGAGACGATCTGGCCCGGAATGAACAGCCGAGTTCCGCTGTGGCCGTTCACAATAGCCATGTGTGACCCGCCAACTGCTCCAGTCGGCAGCCGTAGGAAACCTTCTCCTGCCACTTGAGGGTTCCGTAGTCGATGCTGGTGCACCCCCGGCGCAATGCGGCCGCCACCAATCCGTAGAACAGCATCACGAAATATGCGCCGTATGCCTCCGTCCGCTGCCCACACCACAACGCTCGCAACGTATTCCCGTGCCGCAGCGACAGCGAGAAACCGATAACCCGATCCCCCTGCCGGACCGTGGTCACCACTCGATCCTCGGGCGGGTAGTGCCGGATCATCCGGTCCAACGTCGCCGCCTGGGCGGCTCGGTCGCCGGTGGAGTTGTACTTGCGCAGCAACCCCATCCGCAGTTCCAACACCTCGTCGCGGACCGCGCCGAGATCGGCCTCGCCCAGTTCCGCTCCGCTCTCGCCGATCCGGCGCAGCAGCCGTCGCAGATCCCGCCGCCGTTCGCGCGGCAACTGTGCCAGATACCCGTCGATATCTCCGAAATCGACCGGCATCACGCACGTCGGATACAGCCGGACCGGTTGTGCGCCACAGTCTTCCAGCACGCTGTGCAAGATGTGTTGCCGCTCAGGGACGTACAGGTACGACACCGATCGGACACCCTGCTGCTGGGCCCAGGCGTGTACGGCTCGGACTGTGTGGCCGAGGACGACCGGGTCGGTCGCTCCGGGGCCAGCGGGAACGCAGGTGTAGCCGGGCTGCAGCGCCAGCACCGTCGGATACAGCGATGCGGCATCGGGCGCGGACACCACTGGCGATCGCGGTTCGGGCGATGGGATCTCCCCGCGCAAGATGGCGGCGATGTCGTAACGTGGTTCCGCCGGTGCGGATTTCAGCAAACGGGTGTACAGCCCGACTTGCGGTTGTCCGTCGACATAGGCCACCAACCAGCGCGGCTCGCCCGGCAATAGCGGCCCCATCGTTTCCAACCAACGATCCGATACGGCGAAATCCGCGGTCGCGGCCGCGAGCACGGCCCATTCCGCGGGGCGGATCTCTGACGTTCTCAGCTCAACGTGCATCGCTCACCCGCAGATTTCCCGATGAGTGAGCGGGATCGGCGCTGATGCCGCGGATTCACCCGATCGAACGTGCCGTCATTTGACGACACTATATTAAGCGGCGCGTTAGGCCTCGATATAGAATCGTCCCCGCATGTGGGAACGCGAACTCCATCGCCGCTGACCTGGCGATCCGCCGCGCATCAATGCGGATATTCCCACCCGGAATGGCGGATGATCTCGCCGCGCGGCTGCCCTAGTGTCCGAATCGCTACCGTCCGAACCGAAATCGGCCGGGCACAGAGCATTCGAAGGCAGGGGTGTCTGGTATGCGGGTGATCGTGGTCGATGACAATCTCGATGAGGCCGAAGCGCTGGTGCACCGGTTGCGCCGCCGGGGCCATCAGGCGGATCACAAACGCAGAGCCGCGGACCTGTTGGTCGCGCACCATCGCTATCACGCCGCCATCCTCGACCTCGAGTTGCCGGATATGCCGGGACTCGAGGCGCTGCGCAAGCTACGCGAAGTCAGTTCGATGTCGGTACTAGTGCTCACCGCGGACTCCGACGAGCGCTCGGTGGTACGCGCGCTACGCAGCGGAGCCGATGACTACCTGGTGAAGCCGCCCCGCATCGGCGAGTTGGCGGCCCGGCTGCACGCGATCGCCCGACGTGCTCCGGCGGCCCACCAAAACCTCACGCCGACAAGAACGGTCGTCGCGGGGGACGTTCGAGTGGATCTGCTGGCCGGGATGGTCGAGGTCGCCGGGCGACCGGTGCAGCTGACCCCGGTCGAGTTCGAACTGCTGCGCGAGCTGGTCGAGCGCCCCGGTGCGGCGGTCAGCCGTCAGCAATTGCTGGACCGCATCTGGGGCGATGCATTCGTCGGGGTGTCGCACGCGCTGTATGTGCACATCACCAGGCTGCGGACAAAATTGAACCGCCCCGGCCTGATCACGACCATCCACAGCTATGGCTACCGATGGAATCCGGAGGCCGCGGCGCCGGGGGCGGTCATACCAGCGGCGCTTCCGGCCCTCGCGGCATCAGGGTCGCACTGAAGCGCTTCAACCAACGATCCGCGATGCCCGCCGACATAGGTTAGATCGTTTCAGCCGCCCAGCTCGACCGCACGGTGGATGTCGCCGGTGTATGCCTCGGGCTGTTCCCAGGCTGCGAAGTGGCCGCCGGCACGGTGTTCCACATAATCGCAAACGTTCAGGAACGCCTCGGCGTAGCTGCGCGGCTCCGGTTTGATGTCGCGCGAGAACACCGACAGCACGGTCGGCGTGTCGATCCGGTCAGGGAGGGTGACCGGTTCGACATAGGTGGCGAAGGAGGTGCCGATCGTGCCGGTGACCCAGTAGGCGGTGACCCAGGTGAGGAGCTCGTCCACAGTGAAGGCCGACTCGTCGGACCAGGACTCCAGTTTCTCGACGATCCACGCCGCGAGGCCGGCGGGTGAGTCACCGAGGGCGACGGCGAGCGTGTTCGGCCGCGTCGACTGCTCCGCGATGTACCCGCCCTCGGTCCGGAACCACTGCGCCGCCCGGTCGAGGTAGGCCGCCGCGTCGGGCGCGAGCTTCGCCGGGTCCGCCGTGAGCGTACGCCGCGGGGCAATGTTCGTGAGGTGCAGGGCCGCTACCCGGTCCGGGTATTCGGCCGCAAGGATTTCCGCGACGGTGCCACCCACGTCGCCGCCGGACACCGTGTACCGCGAGTAACCGAGCTCATCCAGAGCGTCAGCAACGATCCCCGCGATCCGGTTGACCGACATGCCGGGAACGGTGAGCGGGGCCGCGAACGGGAAGCCCGGCAGCGCGGGAACCACGACATGCATGTCCGCGAGCAAGGGCAGGACGCGCTCGAACCGCAGCACCGAGTCCGGCCAGCCATGCAGCAGCACGACAACCGGGGCACCGGGATCCGCGGACCGCTGATGGATCACACGCAGGTCGGTGTCGCCTGCCTGCACCGTCACCCAGGGGAACTCGCCGATGCGGCGCTCATGCACGCCCCAGTCGTACCCGGTCGCCCAGCGTTCGAGCAGTTCGTCGAGGCGGGTGCCGGTGATGCCGCGCGTCCCGTCCGCACTCCACGGGGTCGTGACGCGCCGCGTGCGCTGGAGTCGCTCCCGTATCTCGTCGTTCATGTGTATCAGCGTACACATGATGTGTATGCTCATACACATGACCTTCCGCAATGCGGCCGCCACCCGGCAGCGGATCCTGGAGCACGCGCAACGCCAATTCGCCCAGTACGGGTACACAGCGATCACGGTCAAAGGCGTGGCCGACGCGGCCGGCGTGTCGCCCAATCTCATCACGCGCTATTTCGGCGGCAAGGATGGTCTTTTCCTGGCGGCAACCCGGGTGGAGATCCCGGTCTCGAACTCCTTCGACGGCGACCGTTCCGCGCTGGGTTCGCGCCTCGCGGCGAGCATCGTCCAGCGCTGGTTCGGTGCACCCGGGCAGGATCCGCTGCTCGTGCTGCAACGCGCGTCGGGCGAACGCCCGGAGGCGGCGGAGGCGCTGGCCGCCTTTCTCGACACCAACTCGCTCGAGCCGCTGCACCGATACCTGCGCGACAGCGGCCTGGACGACGCGGACGCCCGCAGCCGAGCCGCAGCGATCGACGCGTTCGTGCTCGGCGTCTCGACCCGCCGCCGGGTGCTGCGTTCCGAACTCGGCGACCCCGCTGATCTCCAGGCCTGGCTGAGCGCCACCATCCAACGCCTCGCCGACGGGTGAGGCACGACAGCAAGAAGTACCGAAACTCTGCCTCCGGTCTGCATCTGCGGTCCGGCCATCGACGTCTGCCAACCATCGCGATCACGGCGATATCCGGCACCGACCACGCGGATAGCGGTGAAGGCTCCCGGCGTCGCGGCGATCGCCACCCCCATGCCTACTCCCCCGTCCGGATAGATTGCTGCGCTACCCACTTCGGCTGCTCGCCGAGCGTAGTCATATGGCGGTCGATTACGGCATGGGTGACCACCTTTCGACTACCTTCGACCGCCCCTGGACCCAGGGGCCGATACGGCAGGAGCTATCTGGACGCGGCATTAGCACAGCGGCGGTGGTGTTCACCGCCATACCGACGGTGAGCACCACCGACGCTGCGATACCTGTCGCAGACCCCTGATCGACGAATAGCGTGTGACCAAAGCGAAATCGGGACCCGGCAGCATCGCCCCGAGAATCGCCGCGTGCAAAAGAAATCAGATCCACCGGTGTGCCCTCCGCGGCCCAGAGACCCGTATTCACAGCGTCGGAACCAGCACGTACCGATCGCGTGTCGACGTGGCCCACCTGATGACCACCGGCGCGAGCAGCCCGGTCGCCAGCAGGATGAATCCCGCTATATACCAGCCGGTTACGCCCAAGCCGATGCACAGCCACGTCAGCAATGCCGGGCCGACCGCATCGGCCATGCGCAATCCGATGCCGAAAACACCCAGATAGAGACCCAGGTCCTGAGGCGGTGCCAGCGCATTGGATGCCTCGAAACCGCCTGCGGTCTGCCACAATTCGCCGACGCTCAGCACGGCGGCACCGACCCCGAGGATCAGCACGGCAACCCAGCCGCCGCGTCCGTGCGCGGTTGCCAGCAGCACACATGCGATGAGAAACGCCCAACCGCTGCGGCGCAGCGCGACCCCCGCGGCGGTGGCATCGACGACCCGTCGGCTGGCTCGGACCTGGAACAGGACCACGATGGCGATGTTCACCATGTCTATCGCGGCGATCGACCAGCGCGGCGCGGCCGTGGCACCGATGATCCACAGCGGTATGGCGACCGATTGGATTCGTTATTGCAACGACAACACGCCGTCCACTGCGGTCAGTGCCAGGTACGGCCGGTCCCGCAGGGCGAGCCAGCGCTCACCGTGATGTTCGGCGGTCGCCGCCGCTGGCCCCATCGCGGGCAGTCGGGCGACCAGCGGTATCGCCGCGGTCAGGAAACCGGCGGCGATAATGATGGCCACCCGGTAGACCAGCGCGGAATCCAATTGCACGGCCACCGCGGCCAGTCCGATGCCGATAGCGATACCGACATTGAGCACCGAGCGGATGTAGGCGCGAAACTCATTGGCGCGACTGGTGACAACCCGCGGAATCATTGCCGAGATCAGCAGCTGGACGCAGGCCTGCGCCGCGGCCGCCGCCGGAATGACGACCAGATACATCGTGAATCCGTCGACCGCGAGAAAGCCGACGGTCGCGACGGCCCCGACGAGCAGGCTGGCGCGCAGCACACCGAGCGGGCCACGTCGATCCGAGATCCGGCCGACCAGAATATTGCTGACCACGCAGGCGGCCCCGGCGACGCTGAGTCCCACGCCGACCTGCATCGGCGAGATCTGCACGATTCTGGTGAAGTAGAGGACGACGGTGGACAAATAGATACCGCTGGAGACGGCCGCGGCAACCGTGATCAGCGTCAGCATGCGCTGCGGTCCGGCCGACGGCAGCAAGGCGCGAAACCAAGACACGAGAACAGTCCGGGCGATTCAGGCGACGGCCGCGTCGGTCGGCGAATCGAGTGCGACGCAATCCATCCGGAATCCGGCGATGGTGCGTTGCACCGCCTCGACCACTTCCCTATTTGAATGTCCGCGGAAGCGGAAGGCCGCACCGATCTCGGCGTAACCGAATGTTTCGGTGATCATCGTCCCCACGGGCGGCACCGAATAGTGATACGGGGCGTATGCGCGCGAAATATCCAATTGCACGTCCAGCACCGTGCAGGGCGGGGTGACCGGCGGGTGGATCAGCAATTCGGCGACCACCTCCGAATCGGCGAGCGAAGCGGTGTCGGGCGTACGACCGAGCTGAATATCGACCGCGGCGCCGAGGAGGTCGTAGCCGTGCACTTCCCGCCACATGTGGGTGGTCTCCCCACCGGCGGCGCGCGCCGCCACCTCGAGGAACCGGATGTGCGGTATACCGAAGGCATAGCCGAGGAAGAATTCGAGATGAAAGACTGTGGGGATACCGGCGCTCAGCGCGGAAAGTACGGATTCGGCAAAGGTGGCGAGCGGGCCGATAAGGGCAGGGTCGTCGATCTCGATATAGCCCAGGCTGGTTCCGTTGTCGGCGAACTCCAGACAAGTACCCAGATATTTCGATGCACGCCATGGGCCGAGCCCACTGCCGGTCCATACGCCGTCTATCGCACCCACCTCGTCCGGGCAGAATTCCTGCACGAGAAAGGGTTCGGCACTCAGGTCGGGCAAGATGGATAAATCTTCAGCGGAATCCAGTTTGACCACATCTCGACTCCCCGCGCCGAGCCGCGGCTTGACGATCAGCGGAAACCTGTGCTCGGCGGCGAATTCCCGAATGGCGGCCACATCGGGGGCGGCTCGGAATGCGGGCACCGAAACACCCTGCTCACGAACGGTTTCGCCCATCGACAGCTTATCGCGAAACCGTACCGCATATTCCGGCCGATCGCCCGGCAGATCGAATTCCGCACGCAGTTCGGCGGCCGTGAGCAGGTCGAACTCATGGAGCGCAACAATGCGTTCCGGCGTACCGAACCGAGTCGCGAGATCGCGCACCGCCGCTGGCACGAGAGCCATATCGTCGAGAATCGTCACCGCGGCCGCGGCATGCACCGGTATACCATCCAGCACGCTGCGCGGGCAAACGTAGGTTACGGAATTCGAAACGTGATCTATACGCTCGAGATACGGGACGTCGACACCGCGCACTCTATGTATGACAGTCACGTGTGATTGCACAGATTCCTCCGCTCGAAGCCAGGCTGACACAGTTGAATTTAGTAGCGAAAATTAAGCTGAAGTAACACATTCGCCAACATGCGACAGCGGTACGGAGAACCTACTGCCGATCGACGAACTTGTCTTTGTGATCCACATCACATTAGGCGTCGAACGGCATTTAGTCCCGACGCTCGCGAGAATCCTTTCAGCAGAAATCCGGATCAAAGGTGTGGGATATTTCGGCACAGCGATGCTTATCAAATGTGCCGACCACGCAATAGGGCAATCAGTGTGAGATTTCCGCGGATACACGACCATCCACGGCTACGGCTATCGGAATGCCGCAGCGCCAGGGCCGGTCATATCAAGGGGGTTCCGGCGTGCGCGGCATGAGGGTCGCGGTGAGCACGGCACCGGCGAAAAGTAGCGCACCGCAGATCCACAGCGCGTCATGGAAACCACTGCCGAAGCCGATGGCATCGGTGAGCGGCGCGCCCGAGATACCGACGAGCCCCGGCAGCGCGGCGACGGCGAGCAGTTGCGCGGTCCGGGCGACCGCATTGTTCACCCCCGACGCGATTCCGGCATCCGATACCGACACCGCGGCGAATACGGCACCGGTCAGCGGGGCAACGAAGACGGCCAGCCCCGCACCGAGCACGACGGTCCCCGGCAGCACATCGCTCAGATAAGTTGCGCGCGGGCCGATCTCCGTCAGCAGTACGGCACCGCACGCGGCAAGCGCCGAGCCGAGTGTCATCGGGATCCGTGCACCGTGCCGCTGGGCCCACCGGCCCGCGGCCGGCGAAGACACCAGCATGATCGCGGTGATCGGCACTGTCGCCAGGCCCGCCGCCAATGGCGAATATCCCGCGACCACCTGCAATTGGAGTGGCAGCAGGAAGTAGACGCCACCCAGGCCCCCGTACACGGCAGCGGTCACCATATTGGCCGCGGTGAACACCCGCGAGCGGAAGAGTGATGGCGGCAGCAGCGGATGTTCACCGCGCAACTGGATGAGCGCGAACATCCCGAGCAGCGCCGCACCGAGCAATGACATCCACCCGCGTGCGCCGATGAACCCATAGGTGAGCGCACCCAACCCGGCCACGGCGGTGGCCGCACCCCACAGATCGAGCGGTCGCGCATGCACATCCCGTGACTCCGGAAGGTAGCGCACCGATACGACGGTCACGGCCACCGCGAACGGTACGGTGATGAGAAATACCGAACGCCACCCGGCCAACTCTGTCAGCCAACCACCGACCACGGGTCCGCCCGCCTCGACGACCCCGACAAGTCCGGCCCACAACCCGATTGCCGCACCGTGATCACGACGATCGATCGAGGCCGTGATCAACGCCAGGCTGCCCGGGGTGAGCAACGCACCCGCGATCCCCTGCACAACCCGCGCCACGATCAGCATTTCCATGGTAGGCGCGACGCTGCACAGCACCGAGGCCACCGCGAAACCGGTACTGCCCCAAACGAATACCGCGCGCTGCCCCACCCGGTCGCCCAATCCCCCGCCCACCAGGATCAGCGATGCCAACGCCAGCGTGTAACCGCCGACGACCCACTGCAAGTCGGCCAGGTCGGCACCCATACTCGAACCGATCCGCGGCACAGCAACATTGACGACCGGCGCATCCAGCAGGACCACCGCCGACCCGAGCACCGCGGCCGTCACGACCCACCGCCCGGTGCCCGAACTCAGTCGCGGCGGCGCGGCCGCGGCCAAGTTCGCCGCAACAAGATCGCTCACGATGGAAATTCTCGACTCGCCCGCCGCGCCCCCGCCAACGGGCGACCCGCACATTTACATCGGCTTAAGTTTGGCAGTCGACCGACCAGTTCGGGCGCGGGTACTCCGGCGATTGGGTCGATGCCGAGTTCGGGCAGGACCGAGAGACGTGGCGGTCGGCGACACCGGCCCGACCTCGCCGACTGCCCGGCACCGCACGGAGTCCGCCCACCGATGAAGTGCGACATTCGCTTCGGTGCTGCGCATCGACTGCTCACCGCGATCGGCGAGGCCGTCATCTGCCGGTACCTCGGCACCGGAACGATCGGGTGCGGTCCGCGTTCTACCCGCTCGCACGATTCGAGACCACAGTGAGGATGAACTGCTCAATTGGTTGCGCTCGGTACCACTGTCAAGCTGGGCATTCTGAAACCTGGAGTGCGGCACCCACATCCGGCATGGCCCCTTACCGCGAAGCCCCGTAACTCGACCGCTGCGATCGGGGTACGGGGGCTTTCGGGATATCGGGCTACGGCCGCTCGAACTCGCCAACCGCTACGCCCGCGGTGAACGCATCCCACTCGCTCGGCGTGAAGACCAGCACCGGGCCGGTCGGGTTCTTGGAGTCCCGCACGCCGACCAAGCCCCGGTCGAGGTGCGCCACTTCTACGCAATCCTTCGACCCGGTGCTGCGAGTGCTCTTGAACCAGACAGCGCCGGACAGGTCGATGTTCACTGGGCATACTCCTCTGCAATCCGGCCAATGAGAGCACGACTATCCGCCTCACCCACCGCCAACCTGTTGATGTCGACGCAAGCTTCACGATACTGCCGAACCTCTTCCGGCTTCTCGGGATACAGGACTGCCCGGAGGTCCGTTACGGCCGTTCGAAGTCGCCATCGGCTACGCCCGCGGTGAAGGCGTCCCACTCACCAGGCGTGAAGACCAACACCGGGCCGGTCGGGTTCTTGGAGTCCCGCACGCCGACCAAGCCGCCGTCCAGGTGTGCGACCTCTACGCAATCCTTTGATGCGGTGCTCCGGCGGCTCTTGAACCACTTCGCACCAGATAGGTCGATGTTCACCGGGCGTACTCCTTCGCAATGTCGAGCAGCAAGGCGCGGCTCGCGTTCTCGTCCAACGCCAATCGCTCGATATCCGCGCAGGCTCCACGATAGTGGTCGACTTCCACAGGCTTTTCCAGGTACAGATCGCCGGTGAAGCCCTGGATGTACACCACGGGGGACATAGTCAGATCCGCCTTGGGATGTGGCGGGAACTCCAACAGTACGAACGAGCCGACAATCAGACCACGGTAGGTGCCGACCTTCGACGGAACCACGCGGATGGACACGTTCGGCAGCTGGCCACAGTCGATTAGGTGGCGCAGCTGAGCTGCCATTACCTCGGTGCTACCGGTCATTCGTCGGAGAATGGACTCATCGATGAGCACGTTCAATGTGATCGGATTGCGCGCACTGGTCAGGCGGGCCTGTCGCTTCATCCCGACATCGAGCAGCCGCTCGGTCTCGTCAGAAGGCTTGTGCGGGAACTCCGTCCAGCTCAGCGCGCGGCGATAGTCGCGCGTGTGCAGGAGACCGGGCAAGAACGTGGTCTGGTACGACGTCATATGGGTGGCGGCGTCCTCCAGACTGACGAACAGCCCGAAGTCCTTCGGGATCTGGTCGGTGAACGCGTGCCACCAGCCACGTGTCTTGGTTTCATCCACCAGGCCGAGCAGCGCTTTAGTCGATTTCGGCGTTGCGCCGTACAGCTGACACAGATGGTTGAGCAGGACCGGGTTGAGGCGAACCGGCTGGCCCGTCTCGATCTTCTACAGGGTCGACTTGCCGATCGAGATCGACGCGGCAGCGTCGGCCATGGTGATGCCGGACTTCTCGCGAAGCGCCTCCAGTTGGATACCGAGGAGCCGCCGGGCAACTGTGGAATCGGCTGTCACGGATGTCGCCTTCCATCTTGGGGTTTCAGTTGAAACCAGAATGCCGCGCGAACTAAAACTAAACGTTTCTGTTGGAACGTTGTGGACTTGCACGTTTCTGAGGTGTGCTGGGTGTGCGCCCGGAGCGAAAGCTCTCCTCATCAGGAGCTTTTCAGGGGCAGGGCGCATCCAATTCCACAGACGCGAGCAGAGGTCTAAACACGATGGACCACATGGCTTTTAGGGACACCGCGACGTCCCCGGTGTCAGTACTATCGGCGGGTGTGCGATCGGCCCGCGGTGATCGACCCGCCCGAGCTGGGACGCATCATTGTCAAAGCCGGTCGGGCGTGGGCGATTACGATGCCCGCCGATCTCGGTCAGGCGGTGCAAGCCGACCTGGACCGCCGACGGCTCGGTGGCGGGCCGGTGATATCGCATCCGCGTTCGGCTCGGTGGTCGTTCATGATCCGCCCGGATCTACCCGATGATGAGCGACTGTATGCGCAGATGCGCCGACTGAATGTGTCGGTGGTCCGCGCCGGAGGCGATATCGCATTGCCGTCGCCCGCCGATCGCGGTGGGCTCTTCCGCACCTGGATCACTCTGCCGCAGAGTGCATTTCGTCCATCCGGCCGCGCAGTGGTGGACTCGATTCTGGCATGCGTGCATCGTGGCGGAACGCGGTCGGCGTCACACACGGGGACATAGGAACCCATGGACGACATCCAGCCGCGCGGGCGCGACAGCACGCCGCGCCGATCTCCGCGCCCCGACGAACAGGACGTGCACCTCAGTGTGTTTCTACACGGCATCCGGTTCGACTTCGCAGCTTGCCTCACCGCCGCACTGCTGTTCATCCAGGAACACCAGGCACAGCACTACGCCGACGCGGTTACCGTCGACTTAGGAGACGCGAGCGCATACCCTCGCCTACCGAGCGAACGCTTGTACCTCGAACCATGAGCACCAGGAAAGCCTCGCTACCTGCCCGAACACCTTTAGCGAGACAGACCCGACGAGTCGGACGGGTATCCGCTTGACTCCCGGGTCTGACGGATACTGGTGAACGCTGTGGCCGTGGCACTGTGGATGTGTGAGTAATCTGCCCTGCACTATCGGCGGCAATCTGTATGTTCACCGGTATACGGTCAGTCATAAAGAGTTGTTGTTGCGCAGCAACGACTTCGGCGCATTCGAGTATCGGACCGAGATCTGTTTCGAAGCCGTGGAGCGGATGGAACTGGACCCGCGGTTCACTGGCGGGCTCACCCTCACGCCGGTTTCTCGCCATGGCGACCTCGATGACAGCGCTGCCGTGCCCCTGCTGTTATTGGAATTGGCGGGCGGCACGTTCGGATGTGGCTTCGTCGCGTGCGGCAAGGTCACCGCGAGAGGCTTCCGGCGGGAGGGCGGGGACATTGTGTTCGACCAGGTGCTGTTCTGGGAGGGTGCAGGCCACTCGGCGCATGGTGTGGGTGGCCGGCCCGTCGAAACCGGTGATATAGCGTTCGGGTTACCGGTGCGACGTCGATATGCCCGGGAAAAACGCACTTCGGCGCGATTTCCGCCGCCTGACAACTCGTGATCGTCGGCTGGTTTGCGTCGTCGATCCCGAGAATCCTGTGATTCATCCCGGGAAGCATGAAGGAGTGTCACCGACGGCGGTAGTGGCTGAGCCGGGCTTGGTGTTGTCGGTGGCCTTTTGCCGCAATCGCTTTGGAAGCGCACTGTGAGCGGCAACGGGTCGCCGACAGAGCTGTCACATTGCGAGGTGTCATTCCGGCTAGCAGCTCTGACCTGACGAGCCGGACACCAGGATGAGAAAGCCGAACCCGCACATCATGGCGAGGATCCCATAGCTGCTCAAAGTGACTCGCACTAGGTTGATCTGATGGCGGTGGGTCCAAAGATCGGCCAACAGGACAAGCCCGAAAGCCAGCATGATGCAGGCGCCGGTGATCTGGAAGGTTTGCGCAGCTGTGAATGCCGCATCGCGTGAAGCTGGGTCACCATGGGCCGCGTCGCAGTAATCAGCGACTCCTCCGGTGAAGAGCGCATAGCCACCCAGGAAAATGGCTGGCCCGAGCAGGACCGAGCCGACGACATAGGTCAACGCAAGGACGACCGGACGTTCCAAGAGCTTCACCATACGTACCGTAGTTCGCCTCCAGCAGTGGAGATCTCACGAGCAGAAACCGGCACACTATTACCCACCACCGAGTTGGTCCCGGTCGCGAATGTCGATGGGTCCACACTCCGAATGGCCAACTACCGCTGCGAGTCACGAGGGCAGCAGCCGTGCGGAACAACTTCGATCTGCCACTTCCGTGCCAGGCTGCGCGGACAACTACGGGTATCCGCTGATCTTCAGTCCGGTTTCGGACAGCCTTTTCAGTACCGAGTCGGGGAATAGTTCACGCGGGATCACGTGGAACATTGGCAGCTGCAGTCGGATGACAACCGCGGAACCGCGCACCTCGAGTCGTGCGATGTCGGCGTGGTACAGCCTGAAATATGTTGTGGACGAGGCAAAATCGGCCGCTTTCGCGCCAAAGCGGGCAGTCCAGACGGCGCCGTCTGCATAGGACCTGCTGCCGAGCCGACGCTCGAATGCTATCTCTACCCGTTGTATCTGCGCCCAGTAGTACCAGGCGAAGATCAAGACGACAAACAATGCGAGCAGGCCGCCGCCCTCGCCCCAGGCAGCACTGGCCAGGGCAACGACAATCACGGCGTAGCCCATAAACCACACGAGGCTTTGCCGCTGAAATACCATGTAGCGCACGTAGATTCGGGACAGCTGCCGTGCAGTGTCGGGCCCCGCCGTGAAAATCACAGTCGGATCATTCATCGTCGGAAATGCGGGCAGGGGCGTGTCCGGCTGTCCCGAGTTCGCCTCTGGCAGTGGGAGATCTGACATGCGTATAGATCCTTACCCGACTGATACCACTGATCAGGTGTATCCGCGCATCGACCTCTACGACGACGACACCTACATGCTACCCGCTATCGACCGCGCCATCACCCACTTCGACCGGAGCCTGTGACGCGCTCTCGACCGCTCGGCCGGACCGGGCTGCACGTATCCGAACTATTCCTCGGCGCGATGACCTTCGACGAGGACGGACGCTGGGCGCGCAGCCTTCCGCGCTATTCGGCCATGGCTCTAGTCGCCACCGACTGACTGCCGACCGGCTCGGTCACCCCGCCGAGAGCCCTGCGACCGGTGGGTTCACGCGCGCTTCTCGGCGGATGTGTAGCGCGCCTCCTGCATGCGGTCGAGCAGTTCGGCTCACGAAATATCGGTTAACAATCCGAAGCGGTTCACTTACCCTCCCGTTATGGATCATCCCGAACGGCTGGAGAGTGGGCACCCATTCCGGCAGTGGAAGACGTGGCAGATCCCCGGAACTCGGCTCACTTTGACGGGGTATTCGCGGGCCAACGACAAGACGTTCTTCCATGTGCCCGGGCTTCGGTGCAGCCTCGATGCGGGATTGTGTGAGGGGCGGCAGGTGGACACTGTCTTCCTGACGCACACCCACCACGACCATTCGAAAGATCTCGACTTCTTGGCGTCCAAGGAGTCCGGTGTGGACATCTACCTTCCGGCCGAGGCAATGTCCTACACGGAGTCCTTCCTGCGTGCCTCGGCCGAGCTGAATCATGGGGCAGCCTACGACCCCGACTTGGGTGGAGGGTACCGGCTGCATGGCGTGCGGGGCGGTGACGAGTTCACCTTCGGGCGCCGAGGACATCACGTACGGGTCGTCGAATGCGAGCACAAGGTGCCCTGCGTGGGCTACGCGTTCGCCGAACGCAGCAAGGAACTGTTGCCGGAGTACGAAACGCTGCGACGCACCCTGATGGCCGACGGGCGCGGCGCCGAGTTCGGGCGTCTCATGGCCGCGAAACGCAAGGAAGGGGTGCAGGTCGAGCGAGAGATTCTGCGTCCGCTGTTCGCCTTCCTCGGCGACACGCACGTGAACGTCTTCGTCCGCAATCCGTGGTTGTTCACCTACCCGGTGATCATCACCGAGTGCACGTTCCTCCATGATTCCGAGCTGGAGCGTGCAGACCGCATCGGTCATACGGTGTGGAGCCGCCTCGAGCCGGTGATCGCGGCGCACCCGGAGACGCTCTTCGTTCTGACGCACTTCAGCCTGCGACATTCCGACCATGAGGTGCTGGAATTCTTCCGGACGGCAGCCGGGCAGCTAGGAAACGTGCTGCCGTGGGCGCATCCGGAGAGTTGGATGCCCGAGCAACACCAGGCCACGACGATCTGACGTCGAAAGTCGAACAAGGTGAACGGTTTCGAGTGGCGCATGCGTGGATCGAGCATCCGCCGACCTGGCGTATTCCAGCAGCGCGGACTTGCCGATCCCCGCCTCGCCACGCACGACCAAGGAAGCCCGACACGGCCACTGACACGATGTTCCACCACATCACGCCAGACCAGGGCGACGCACTGAGCTGTTTTTCGCACCGTTTCCACCGGAAACCCTAGTACCAACCGGGTTCTCGCCGCGGCATCAGCCTCGGCCCCTCAACCGATGCGCTGGGGATCGATACCGAGTTCGGACAGGTTCATGGCCATCTTGTGGTGCACAGCAGGAACCCGATCCAACGCGCGCAGCACGGTATTGCGCAGGCCGCGCAGCGGTGCGCTGTCCACGGTCGCGACCCGAGTCATCTTGTCGGTGAACGCCACAACGCTCTCCGCGACCGGTCGCCGTTCGGCCTCATAGGCGTCCAGGACGCTGTCATCCGCACCGTCGCGGAGCACCGCGGCGAGCTTGGCGGCCAGATTGAGCCCGTCCTGGAGACCGGTGTTCATACCCTGCCCACCAGCCGGACTGTGCACATGCGCGGCGTCTCCGGCGAGGAAGATCCGGCCCGCTCGATAGCGCGCGGCCAAGCGGTGGTGCACACGGAAGCGCGAACTCCACACGATGTGCTCCACCGTGGCTGGATGCTGTTGTGGGCCACGGGTACTCAGCAGGCGCTGGACGTGGACGTGGTCGGGCTGCGGCGGTGCATCGTCCACAGTGGCCACGATGCGGTGGCGACCGCCGGGCAGTGGCGCGAGGACGGTGACACCCTCCGGCGAGAAGTACAGCCGGATCTCCGCATCGGGCACATCACCGCCCAGGACGGCATCGGCGAGCACGAACGACTGCGCGTAAGTATCGCCCTCGAAGGCGATTCCGGACTGTTCGCGGACGATGCTGTGCATCCCGTCGGCCCCGATGACGTAGCGCGCCCGGATCGTCTCGCCGGTGGCCAAGGTCGCGGTGACGGCGTCGGGGTCCTGGGTCAGCGCGGTCAGCTCACACGGCCGCGACACCTGGCTGCCGGTCGCCTCCAACCGTTCCAGCAGTATCTGTTCGGTGCGGTCCTGTGGGATCAGCAGCGTGAAGGGATAGTCGGTGGGCAGGTCCTCGAAACCGACGTGCAGCAGCACGCGGTCGCGTTCGCGAACCGTGGCCTGCCCGACGATGATTCCCCGCGACACCAGCTTGTCGGTGACTTCCAGTTCGGTCAACACCTCGAGGGTGCGGGCATGGACGACGGCGGCACGCGAGGTGTTCTCCCCTGCGGCCTGTTTGTCGATGAGTACGACGGAGACACCTTTGTCGGCGAGCGATGCGGTCAGCGCCATGCCGACCGGGCCCGCACCGACGACGAGTACTTCGGTCTGAGTGGGAATATTCATGGTGGTGACGCTACGAACGATCCGACCGGCACCGCGTCTGTCGAATGACTGTAATAGCCAGCGTGATTCACACCGCCGGTTAAGTCATCGCATACCTGACGAGTTCGGCCCGCGAGGCCACCCCCAGCTTCGGAAACGCCTTGTACAGGTGATAGCCGACGGTCCGGGCGCTCAGGAACAGTTGGGTGCCGATCTCCCGATTGGTTGCCCCGGTCGCGGCCAGACGCACCACCTGAAGTTCCTGCGGGGTGAGCGAAGCCAGCGGGTCGGACTCACGGCCCTGGTCCGATATCGAGATCCCGGTCGCCCGCAACTCCGCCGCCGCGCGGTCGGACCACGGAACCGCGCCCAGCAGATCGAAGGTTGCCATGGCCGCCTGCAACTGGGTCCGCGCCTCGGCGCGACGGTTGTGGCGGCGCAGCCATTCGCCGTACATCAGTTCAGTTCTGGCCTGTTCGAAGGGCTGATCGCCACGCGCGTGCAAACGCAGCGCGCGCTCATAGAGATCCGCCGCGTCACCGTCGGTCAGCAGGGCGTGGCAGCGGTGCAGCACCGCGAGCGCCCATGGTTGATCGATTGCCTTGGCCCAGTTGGTGAACCGCGTCAGCGCCTGGTGCGCGCGCTGCCGATCACCGATGCGGACGGCGGCCTCGACATAGTCGGGATAGGCGTAGCGCCAGACGAATGCGTGCTTGCCCGGACCGGCTGCCGATTTGTCGAGCCGGTCCAGCACCTGCGCGTACCTGCCGTAGCCGGAGTCGAGTGCGGCGAGAGCGTAGGTGGCCCAGGTGATCCCGGTCATCCACATCCCACCCTCCTCGATCGCTTCCGCGGCCAGGGCCCGGCATTCCTGCTCCGCGCCCGCCGCCCCGGCCGACCATGCGGCGACCCCGGCCAGGTAGTACTTCCAGTAGTGCTGGCCGATGTCCTCGGCAAGCCGCCGTCCCTCGGCCGCGGTGGCTCGCGCCGCACGATGCCGTCCGGTCGCGAGTTCGGCGATCGCGAGCATCATCATGGCCTGGGGCATGCGCCCGATCCGGCCCGCGGTGCGGCAGGCGTCGACCAGTCGCGTCGCATCCCGGTACATACCGTCCACATCGCCACGGGCGAAGCCCAGATAGGCGGCGACAATATGCAGATCGACCGGCAGATCGGCGACATCGCCCAGGTTGTGCGGTGCGATATTGACGGCCAGCCGATCCCCTTCCAGCAGCAGGCGAATATCGCGCGCCAGCGCGTGAATCGCGTGCTCCGGCCCACACATTCCGGCTGCGAGGTCTTCGGTACGACGAGCCAGTACAAGTTGGTCCGGATGCGGGCGGCTGGACCAGGCGTAGATGGCGGCCCAGCCGAGCATCGCCAGGCAGGTCGGTCGATCATGCGCCGCCGTCGCAGCGAGTACGCGGACCCCGTCGTGCAGCAGCCGCGTTGCTTCGAGCGGATGTCCCGCCTCGAAGGCCAACCCGGCGCGCACCCGGGCCAGTTCCGCCACGATCGACGGCTCGGCGGGCGGCGGTCCGGAGTTCGCGCGCTCCGCCAAATCGGCTGCCCGCTCGGACAGTCCGGCCTCGTAGGCGGCGGTTGCCGCGATCGTCCAACGACGGGACCTATCCGCAGCGGCGGGTGAGAGTTCGGCGGCCCTGGCATAACCGGCACTGACCGCGATCTGGCCACCGCGGCGCCGCGCCCGCACCGCGGCGTCCTCCAACTGCGCGGCGACCGCCTCGTCGGGCAGTGTGGTCACTGCGGCCAGATGCCAGGCCCTGCGGTCGTCGTCCACGGCCCCTGCCAGTGCCCGATGCGCCGCGACCCGCTCCGCGACATCGCAGGCCAATCGGGCGGCGGTGCGGATGAGCGGATGCCGGAATTCGATGCCGGAGGACGTGACCCGGGCTAGATCGGCCTGTTCGGCGGGCGCGAAATCGGTCAGTGCGGCACCGAGCGCGGGTAGGGCCCTGGTCACCGGCTCGATATGTCCGCTGTCGTCCAAGGCCGCAACCAGTAGACACAGCCGCGAATCCTCTGGCAGCGCCCGGATCCGTTCCCGAAATCCGGTCAGCACCCGACTCGACGGCGGTTCGGATCCACCGAGTGAGTACCCGAGCGGTGTGTCGGCTCCGGCGCGCTGCGCGGGCGTGAGTGTGCGCGGAATCTCCAGCAGGGCAAGCGGATTGCCATCGGACTCGGCGATGACATGATCCCGCGCGGATGGTGCGAGGGTGGCTGCGGCATCGACGAGCTGTTGCGCGGCAGCGGAATCTAGCCCGGTCAGCTGCAAATCGGGCACGCCGGGCGCGAGAAAGGGACGTTCGCCGTCGCGGGCGGCGAAGATCAGCGTCACCGGCTCACTGTGCAGGCGCCGCACCGCGAACAACAGTGCGTCGGCGGACTCCTGATCCAGCCAGTGCGCGTCATCGATCAGGCACAGCAGCGGTCCATCCATCGAAAGTTCGGTGAATAGGCTCAGAGTGGCCAGGCCGATGAGAAAGCGGTCGGCCGGTGTCGCCGAACCGAATCCCAATGCCGCCAGCAGCGCATCGGACTGCTGTCGCGGCAATTCCGAGACCGTCTCCAGCACTGGACTCAGCAGCACATGCAGTGCGGCGAAAGGCAATTCCGTCTCGGACTCGATACCGGTGACCCAGAGCAGTCGAGCATCCGCCGACCTGGCGTATTCCAGCAGTGCTGACTTGCCGATCCCCGCCTCACCGCGCACGACCAGCGCGCCGGGACGCCCAGCAACGGCGTCAGCGAGCAGGGTCTCGATCCTCGCCTGCTCCACCGTGCGGCCGTACAACATCCGTTCGCCCTGACTTCCGTCCACTATCGATCAGACCGCACCCTAACGTCTTCCGGAAGCTTCTTCTCGATACCGGGACGGGATGCCCATGTTCGCGGGCGCGATGGCGGATGATTACGGTCCTCGACGTGCCTAGAGTGCCAATGGCGGGAGCCCGAGACGACATCGGCCGGGTGCAGCGCACGCCGCCGACCAGGGGAGGTCCGTTGGAGCACGAAACACCCATGCGGCCAGACGGATTCGACGGATCGGGGACGCCGTTCGTGCCGGATGACCTGTCCGATGTGATGGTGGTGGCCGGGGCGGCGCGGTCGTATCGCAACAGCGTGCACGAGGAAATCAAACTGGTGCAGGTGACGGGCTCGGGATTCACCGTGCGCAGGCGCGGCAGCGTGTATCGGGCCGCGCCCGGTGAGCTGGTCGCGCTGCATGCCGACGACGCGCACTCCGGGACGCCCGATGAGCTGGGCTCGGCAAGTTGGCGCATGATGTGCCTGTCGCCATCGCTGATCGCCGAGGTCATGCCGTCGGAGACGATGCGGTTCGGGGATGTCGTTGTCGGCGACCGCGCGCTGTCGAACCATTTCCGGACCCTGCACACCCTCCTGCATCGGCCCGGTGGCCGTCCTGGTTCGGCGCTGCACCGCGAGGGTGGCCTGCTGGAATTTCTCGGCGCGTTGGCGGTGCGCGCCGACCGGGTCGGGGTTCCCGATATCGGGTCGAATGCGGTCGGCCGGATATCGGAGGTGGTCCGGGATTACTTGCGCGAGAACGTCTCCCGCAATGTCACACTGGACGAACTCAGCGGCGTCACCGGCACCAGCAAGTACCAGCTCGTACGCGCCTGCACCGCGCATTTCGGTCTGCCGCCGCACAAACTGCATGTGCGCCTGCGCCTCGACTGCGTCCGGTGGATGCTGCGCGGCGGTATGCAGATCGCCGAAATCGCCTATGCGACTGGCTTTCACGATCAGCCGCATTTGACGCGCGCGTTCACCGCCGCGTACGGCATGACACCGGCGACCTATCGGGCGAGCTTCCACGGCACGGCGCGGCGCAGCTGGACCCTGAGTGCCGCGCAAGAACGTACAAGACCGATCCAGTCGAATGCGCCTAGCGTCGTGGTCCAGTCATGCGAAAGGGACACAGATGACGCTGCTCGAGAAGGTCGAGTTCACCAGTGACGGGTATCGGCTGGCGGGTGATCTGCACCTGCCCGATCCCGGCACCGAACGCGGTGCGGTGGTATTGACGGGCCCGTTTTCCGGTGTGCGAGAACAGGCTACGGGCTTCTACGCGGAGCGTTTCGCCCAGCGCGGTTACGTCGCATTGTCCTTCGACCACCGCAACTGGGGCGATAGCGAGGGCCTGCCGCGCCAGCACGAGGACGCCACCGCCAAGGTCGCCGACCTGCGGCACGCGGTGAGCTTCCTGGCCACGCGGCCGGAGGTCGACCCGAACAAGATCGCCGCATGCGGGGTATGCCTGGGCGGCATCTACGCGACACAACTGGCCGCATTCGATCCGCGGATCAAGGCGATCGCGCTCATCGCCGCCGCCTACAACAACCCGACGCTGATCCGAAACCGCTTCGGGGCGGTCAACTTCGCCGCCTTGCTCGAACAGTTCGCGCAGATCGCCCAGCGCCAGTTCGAAACCGGCGAGATCGAATACTGGCCCGCGGTCAACCCGGCCGGAATGCCCGCCGGAAATCCCGGCCCGGAACCGTTCGACTACTACGGAACCGACCGCGGCGCGCGGCCCGGCTGGGAAAACCGCTGCACCGCACTGTCGGTCCTGCAGGAACTGACCCTGGACGTGGATGCCTACCTGCCGCTGCTGACCGCCCCCGCGCTGATCGTGCACGGACGCGGCGACCAGGCCATCCCGGTCGCCGACGCCGAAGCCGCCTTCGCCAGAACCCCCGAACCCAAGGAACTTCTGCTGCTCGACACCACCAATCACATCGACCTCTACGACGACGACACCTACGTGCTACCCGCCATCGACCGCGCCGTAGCCCATTTCGACCGAAGCCTGTGACGCGGTCTCGACCGCTCGGCCGGATCGGACTGCGCGTATCCGAACTGTTCCTCGGCGCGATGCCCCTCGACGGGGACTGGCGCCGGGCGCGCGGCCTTCCGCGCTATTCGGCCATGGCTCTGGTCGCCACCGGCTGACCGGCGACCGGCTCGGTCGCCCGGCCGAGGCCGAGCAGCCGCCCGGCGACCTGCGGGTTCACCCGCGCTTCTCGGCGGATATGTAGCGCGCCTCCCGCAAACGGTCGAGCAGTTCGGCGGGCAAGTCGGCGGGCAGGTCGGTGATCGGGCGGCCGTAGCCGGCGGCCAAGTCGAAGGGCGTGGCGCGGTGGACCGACCAGCCGTGCGCAGACAGCCAGTCCCCGGGATCGGCGCGGTCGTCGTCGTACCACAGGTCGCGCACGTTCAGGCTGCCGAACGGGTTGTCGCCGAAGAACCTTTCCTCCATATCGAAATGGCGCTGGTCCAGGCCGCGGCCGAAGTCGTCGGTGGCCAGGCTGCTGCCGACCGCGGACAGGGCGTCGATACGTTCGAACAAGGCGTCGTGTGCCGAACCCGGAAGGAACGGCAACAGCCCCTCAGCCGACCACGCCGCCGGGAGCCCCGGCTCGAAATCCGCGGCGGTGAGCGCGGCGGGCCAGTCGTCGCGCAGATCGACCGCCAGTGCGCGCAGATCGGCCCTGGCCACGGCACCGTGATCGGCGAGCACGCGATTCTTGAACTCCAGCACACGGGGCTGATCGATCTCGAAGACGACCGTGCCCGCGGGCCAGTCCAACCGATATGCCCGCGCGTCCAGACCGGATGCCAGGATCACTGCCTGCCGCACACCGCGCTGCCACGCTGCGGCGAAGAAGTCGTCGAAAAACTTTGTCCGAACCCCCATGAACCGCCCGAACAAACCGACCGCGCCCACCGACGCCGGGTTGTCCAGCATCCGCAGAAAATGCGGTTCACCCGCCGCCTGGACGAACCACGCCGCATAGTCGTCGTGGATCATCGGCTCGGGATCGAGCGTCTCGAGTGCGCGAAACGTGGCGACGCCCAAGGCGGTCAGACCCACGCTCGTTACGATGTCCCAGCTGTCTCCGTCCATTCGCATAGATATCACCCCATGGTGTCAGCGATCATCAGAGCTCTGCTGAAGCGGAGTTAACGCCCCGCATCTATGCCATCGATCTTCCTCCCGGGTAGAACATCCGGGCAACGCCCGTACCCGCGTCCGCCGGTGACACCGTCCAGCGCGTGTCCCATGCACGCGGCGCTATCGGGCGTTGCGCGAACGTTGTGCACTGCCCCCTGTGCCCGCCTCCGAACGGCACGCCAAACCTTGGTCACGCGAGTGCCGGGACGGCCCGTGGGCGGTACCCGATGGCGTCAGTAACCTGAGATCGCGGCCGCGATCTCTCGGCGCGAACCCACCCCGAGTTTGGCCAGGATGTTCGATACGTGAGACTGAATTGTCCTGCGCGACAGGAACATCTGGGCGGCAATGTCGGCATTCGAGAAGCCCTCGGCCACCAAGGCGGCTACCTTGCGTTCGGTATCGGTCAAGGCGGCGCGTCCGGATTTGGGGCGGTTGCGGGGTCCGCGGACGCCGCGGCGAATTCCGTACGGGCGCATGCGCGCGACCGCACGAGCGATATCCCAGGACGCACCGAGGCCACTATAGAGCTCGACGGCAGCATCCAAGGCGCTGCGAGCGTCCGCGCCGGCCCCGTCCGCGGCGAACAATACGGCCGCGTTCTCGTATGCCTGCGCCTCGTAGAACGGGCGCCCCGCCCTGCGGAACTCGGCGGCGGCCGTGCGCAGTACGGCGGGATCGCGCTCGGCGACACCGCGGCACAGCATGGCGGTGCCGGTTCTGGCCGCGGTCGGTTGGCGCCGAGCGGACTCGGCGGATGCCATGACCACCGAACGAGCCGCCTTCTCGTCACCGACATCGGCGGCAAGGCGGGCGATATCCGGGTAGATGTAATACAGCGTGGGCGAGGTCAATCCGTCGGCGAGGCGTAGCTGCGCGTCGACGAGCAGGTCAAGTGCGCCACGCGGATCCCCGCGCGTCTCGAGCAGCAGCGCCTTGATCCACGGATAGAACTGGCCGTAACTACTGCTGCCGAGTTGGTCGTTCGGTGCGGGGATATCGTCCGGATCCGGCAGAAAGGTGCCGCGGTGGATGCCGATCAGCGCGGACAGGCTCTGCAGGATCGGCGTGTAGCCGAGGGCATCGGGCACCGACCGGCCCGAAGTGCATTCGATGATTGCATCGTCCCAACGTCCGTTCAGTACGTAGAGCCGCGCCTTGGCGGCCGCACTCGCACTGAGATAGACGCCGTGGATCCGGCGACTGTGTCCGATCGCCTTGTGTAGCACCACTTCCGCATCGGCGAACCGATCGAGTTCGATCAAGCAGTGCGCGTAGAGCACATAGGGATCGAACTGGTCGGAACCGAATCCGTTCTCGAAGACGGCCAGAATGCGGCTGCTCAGTTCCAATGCCTCGTCGAGATATCCCTGGACGTAACGCACGGCCCCCACCGTCAACAGCCCATATCCGGTCACGAGGGGGTTCTCGGTGGCATCCCCGATCGCCAACGCCTGTGCACCGGCCGCCTCCGCCGCGTCGAACCGGCCGAGGTAGAAATTGTTCAAACCGCTCATCCCGTGGAACCGGCCCGCGTCCTCGTCCGTAAGGTTCGGTGTGGCCAGGGTCTTTTCGGCAACGGCAACGACTTCACGCAGATCGCCGCGCGCATGGCAGGCCTGCATCAGCAACCACCGCAGTTCGATATCGTCCTCCGGCCGGTTCAGCAGGGCCGTGCGCACCAGGGCTTCGGCCTCGGCCGCGCGACCGTTCCACAGCAGCGCTTGGGCGTGCAGTCGCAGCAGTATCGAACGCATGCCGAGCTCCGCCGTGGCTGCCGCGCGTTGCAATAGCTGCATCGCGATCTCGGGCGCACGCACGATCAACTTGTCGGCCACCGCGACCAGCCAGTCGAGCGTCCGCGTATCGAGTTCGTTTTCCCCCGCCAGCAGGTAGTAGGCGATCCGCTCGATCGGTGCGTCGGTCGCCAACAGGATCTGTCCGGCCCGCCGCAGCAATCCGGCGCGCAGCGAATCGGGCAGCTGATCGGCGAGGACCTGGCGGATCAGATCGTGCCGGAAGACCAGCTCGGAGTCGGCGCGAGTAAGCAGTCCACCGTCGGTCGCCTCTGTGACCACCTTCCAGATTTCCATGATCGGACTGTCCAGCACCGCGGCCAGTTCCGGGACGTACACGGTCGGTCCGAGCGCCGCGGCCATCGGAAGTACTTGCCTCGCCGACCGCGACAGGAATTCCAGCCGCTGCGCAATCGCACCCGCCAGCGACGCGGATGGACCATCGACCAGTTCGGTTGGATCCGCGGTATCCGCGATCACCGTGATCGCCGCGTCGCGCAATAGCGAGGCCACCAATTCCGTTATGTAGAGCGGATTTCCGCCCGCTCCGACCACCTGTCGCATCAGGCCGGGCCCCGGAATCGCACCGACCATATGCCGAACCAGCTCCGCCGCGGCCGGTTCAGCGAGCGCGCCGAGCCGGATCATCGGGGCACGACGTTCCACGAGTTCGGCCGTCAACGCGACGAATCCGGCGTCGCGGGGCAGCGGACGCGCCGCCAGCACCAGCAGCAGTGGCAAATCACCGAGGACACCACAGAGCCGGTGCAGCACCGTGAGACTCTGCCGGTCCGCCCAGTGCACATCGTCGATGAGCAACGCGACCGGACCGGCGGCACACCAGGTATCGACCAAATCGAGGATTGCCTCGGTGATCGCGAATTCGTGCGTCGCCGCACCGTCGCCCGCACGATCCCCGCTGCGCAGCAGCGCACGCACCGGATCTGAGGCGCCGCGGTCGGCATCCAGCCATGAGCAGACCGCTGCGAAGGGCACCTGCCGCTGCAGTTCCTTCGCGGCGCCTCGGCGCACGAACAACCCGTCAGCGGCATATCGGGCACCGGCCGCGTCGAGCAGCGCGGTCTTGCCGATACCGGGCTCGCCCTCGACGAGCAGCACCGTCCCCTGCCCGGCGGCGGCGCGCCTACCCAGCGACACCGCAAACTCGACCTCGGCATCGCGACCGACGAATACGGAGGTGAGGGAGTCCGGCACGCGAGGGATCTTATGCGTCCGCATGCAGATATGCCCGCTGTCGATCGCCAGGTGAGCGCGGTATTCGCATCCGGGGATGCGGATGTTCCGACCAGCTATGACGGATGTTCCCGGTGCGCGCCTGCCATAGTGTCGCCGATTACGGCGGCTCGCCAGCAGCGAAACCGGCCGGGCACAACGCCATTCGAATTGCCACGAGAGCCGAGGAGAACCGTTGCAGTCCGAGGCACCCACTCGGCACCCTGCACTCGCGGTGGTGCGCGGAATCACACGGATCGGTGGTCATATCGCGAGGGAAGCGATCACCCGCCCACAGGCCCTGCGTGTGGCCGATGTGCCGGTGATCGGTCGAGAACTGACCACCAATTGGCTGACCGCTGTGCTGTGCTACGGCCATCCGGGTACCAAGGTCAAGAGGTTCGATATCGGGAACCCGTCCAGCGGCACCTCGACCCGGTGGAAATTGACTGTCACCTACAACGAGGCCGGGCAGGTGGCGGGCCTGCCGGAAAATCTGTTCGCCAAGACGACCGCGGGTTTCAAACAGCGGCTCACCCTCGACCTGGCCGGAATTCTGCGCGGTGAACCGGGATTCTTCAAACACCTACGCCCCCACCTCGATATCGAGGCGCCGCGCGGATATCACAGCGCGGTCGACAGCCGATCGGGGCGGTCGATCTCGCTGCTCGAGGACATAGTCCACACCAAGGGCGCCAGCTTCTGCACGCCGGGAAGGCCGATCGGGCGCGAACAGATCGAGGATCTGCTGCGCACGATGGCGACCTGGCACGCCCGCTACTGGGATGACGCGCAACTGCTGCACTATCGGTGGCTGAAGCCGCCGAGGGCGCATTTCGCCAATCTCGACAGTTTGATCGGCATGTCCAAACGGGCCCGGGTCGGGGCTCGGCGCGCCGCCTCGGTGCTGCCCGAAGTGCTTCCCGCCCACCATGATCGGCTCTACCGCGCATTGGAACGCGCACTCGAGATCGCCAGCACCGGCCCACAGACCTTCCTGCACGGTGACAGCCATATCGGCAATACCTATGTCACCGCCAGCGGCCGGATGGGTTTCACCGACTGGCAGGTCGTACTGCGCGGCAGTTGGGCCTACGACTTTGCCTATGTGGTCGGCTCCGGTCTGACGGTGGCCGATCGGCGGGCCTGGGAACACGACCTGCTCGGCGTCTACCTGGAGCAGCTGGCGGCCTGTGGCGCTCCGGCGCCCGATTTCGATGCTGCCTGGCTGGCCTACCGGCAGCAGGCGCTGTATCCGTATTTCATCTGGCTGTCGACCATCGGTCACAGCGCCATCCAGCCCAAGTACCAGCCCGACGAGGTCTGCCTCGGCATTATCGAGCGCACCGCGACGGCCGTGCTCGACCTCGATGCCGCCGGCGCCGTCGAGGCGTCCGGATGAGCGGCCCCGGAGGTAGTTGATGCGCATTGTCAGCAACCGGTGCCGCACCGTCGAATACACCGTGACGACGGCGAGCCCCTGCGCCATTGCTCTCGAGCCGTCGGCAATCGGAGCGCGCAGATGCTTCCACGACTGCCTGCTGCTGGCAGTCGGGGTGGACCGCGGCGACCGGGCATTGGCGGGCACCGCCGTACAGCTCGTCCGACGCATTGTCACCGAATCCGATGCGGGGCCGATCGTCGTCGACGGCTTCGCGTGTCTGCCCGGACCCGGTGAAAGAGACAGCACTCCAGTGGGATTCGATGTGCTCGCGGAACTCGCCGAGGCCCTGGACGTGCTGACCGAAGTGACCGAACGGCTAGAGGAACGCGGTGAGCAGGTTCATCTCATGCCGTTCGGCTGGTACAAGATGTGTCGCGTCGACCCGCTCGGCGGGTTCGGGACACAGCACATCATCCACATGTCGGCCAACGACGCCCGACAGTGCGAACCGGGAATGCGTTGGCACGGATCACGCTGTCACACCCTGGCGCATACTGCACTGGCCGCTCGGGCCAGGACCGTATGCGTATCACCTGATCGTGGCCGACGCTGATTCCGGAACCACAGCATGAAAATCCTCAGTAGCCGCTGCCGTACCTTCGAATACACCGTCACCACGGCCAGCCCGGTCGCCGTCTCGCTCGAACCGGCGGCGATCGGGGTGACGAATTCGTTTTCCGACTGTCTGCTGTTGATGGTCGGGGTGGAGCGCGGCGATTCACCCCCGTCGAAAGCCGCCACCAAGATCGTGCGGCGCATCGCGTCCAAAACCTATGCGTCGCATATCGTCATCAACGGCTTCTCCCATCTGGCCACCCCCGGCGAACGGTCGGATGTACCGACCGCGCTCACCGTGCTGGCGAGTCTCGCCGAATCCCTGGAAGCCCGCGGTGTCCTCGTCCACCTCATGCCGTTCGGCTGGAACAAGCGCTGGCAGGCCGATGTGCTCGACGGCGAATGGGAACAGCGAGTGGTCCACCTACCGGGATGACACCTCGTCGCACGACATCGGAGGGCCGAATCTACGACCGGTCAGGTCGGCGGCGAGTGGGCCGCGGCACGGTCTGCCCGCAAGATCGTAGAACGTCGCGCTCGCCGATCCGGTGAATCCGTCACCGTGCAGGGTCAGGTCGAACCGCACGATCCCCTTCTGCACCAGCCCCGGATCCGCACGGTCCACAGTGAATTCCAGGAAGGCACCCGATACATTCGACCCGTCGGCCCGCCAGGTACCCATGCCGTTGCTGTCGCTGGTGGCCCGGTTGCCGTGGTCCGGATTCGACTGGAGCATGGTGCCATCCGCGTGGAAGGTCATCACGTGGTATCCGAACGGCGCGCCATCGGCCACCACTTCCCACACGCCGACGACACTCATGCGCACAGTCCTGCCAGCAGTTCGATACCGCGGTCGATGCGGTGCTCCGGCACACCGGCGAAGCTCAGCCGTATCGCATCGCGCGGTGCGTCGGGTGCGGCGAAGAATGCGGACCCGGGCAGATAGGCCACGCCCGCTGCCAGCGCCCGAGGCAATACCGCGTCCGCGTCGAAATCGGTGGGGCCCTCAACCCATACGAACATGCCGCCGTCCGGCTCCGACCAGCTGAATCCGGTCGGAAAGTACTTCTCCAGCGCGTTCGTCACGGTATTCAGCTTGACCGCATACGATGCCACGAGCCGGCCGAGATGCGCGTCGCCCGCCGGGGTGCCGAGGAATTCGGCGGCAATGGCCTGGCTGAACGCCGAGGTCTGCATATCGATGCCCTGTTTGAGTGCGAGCACCGGCTCGAGCAGGTCGACCGGCAATACCGCGATGCCGATCCGCAGCGCGGGCGCAAGGGTTTTCGACAGCGACGTGATGTAGACGGTGTTGTCCGGGGCGAAGGACCATAGCGCGGGCAGCGGCTCACCCCGATACCGCAGGTCGGTGTACACATCGTCCTCCACAACCAGGGCCCGGTGCCAGGTGATCACCTCGGCGACCCGTGCGCGCCGGGCCGCTGACATGGTCCGCCCGGTCGGGTTCTGGAAGGTCGGCAGGAGATAGACGAACGCCGCATCATACTGCGCCAGTGCGATATCCAACGCTTCCGGGATAACGCCATCGGCATCGCATTCGACCTGGACGACCGTCGCGCCGTGGCTGCGGAACACCTTCACCGCCGGGCCGTAGGTCGGGGTTTCCACCAGCACCACGCTGCCGGGGCCGAGCAGTGCCATACAGACGTTGTGCAATGCGCCGGATCCGCCCGTCGCGATGTGCAAGCGGCTCGTCGCACATCCGATCCCACGGCCGGACAATAGCATTCGCGCCTGTTCCAGCAGCGGCGGAAAGCCCTGCGTGAGGCCATACTGCAATGCGGTGTTCCCGTACTTCGCAATCGCCGCGGCCGCCAGCGATGCGATCAGCTCACCAGGCAACAGGGCCGGATCCGGCGCGCCGACCGCGAAGGAGATCACATCCGGGCGGCGCACCAGCGTGGTGAACGCATCGTCGATCGGACCGCTGCGCGGCGCCGCGTCCCGGCCGAATGCGATGCTGGTGCGGCTCATGCGCGAGCGAGTTCGCGCCGCAGGCGCGCGGCGACCTCCAGTGCCGCCGCATCGAATTCCGGTGTCAATATCAGGTCGTTGCTGAAGAGCGGATCGGTACGGATGTCGAGGGCGGTCAGGCCCTCGGTGTCGCTGAGATTCACCGCGACGTGCACGACACCCTCCGGGATATACAGAAGTTCGCGCGGTCCGTGGAAGTACGGCGTCAATTCGGGGCCGATCAAGGTCACCGCCCGCCCGGTCAGACACGCCACGACTGTTTCACTGTGCGCGTGATAGTGCGCCCGCGCCACCTTCCCTGGCGCCATATTCACCATTGCCGCCGAAATGCCCCCGGCCCCACAGGTTTCCTGGGTGATACACGGCAGCAGGTGCTGCTCCTGGGGTCCCACAACCTCCGCTACATCGGCAGCGGCAACCACTCGTACAGTCTTCGAGACACTTTCCATCGGACATCCCAGATAGTTGAGAATGAGCTTGCGGCAATGCCGAGCGTCGAGAACGCTAGGACATGCTCACACCAGAAACATCCGTCACATCGGGCCGGAATATCCGTGTTCGACCTCGGGTGATCGCGGCGCACGATAAGACGATGCCGAAGCGCCCCGAGCGTGGCCAGCGAGTGAATCCTGATCGACCATACGGGCTTTGGGCCGAATATCCCCAACCACGGGGAAGCCTCGGCCGGAACTCGTGGCAACGTGGTGTCGCCCGGTGTGCGTCCCGCCCCGAGCGCGCAGGCATCCGGACAAGGAGGATCGTATGTCCGACGGCTCGAACGAGCTGGCGGTCGAACATCCCCGATCCGAGCCGTGGCCGGGCAGAGGCCCACATGGTGACGCGAATGGACGCGCTGACCGTCCGTCGCTGATGCCACACCGCAGGCGATGGCGGCGCTGATAGCCGCCGCCGAACGCGGCCTGGTCACCCGCGCGACGCTGTGTGCGCCATCCGAATCACGGTGAGCGGAAGCCTCAACCTCACTGCCAGAGTTGGTAGGTTGGAAAATTTCCTAATGGTTCACTATTGATTGTGCCGCTGTTTGACGGCACAATAGAGAGCAGACAACCTGCATACCCGGCACACACCTACCGACCAAGTCCGGGACCCACAGGACTAAGGAGATATCGGTAACCATGAACCTCAAGTCGAAGAAGGTCGTCATAGCTGGTGCGGTCGCCGGCGCGCTGGTCATCACACCGGCCGCCATGGCGATTCAGTCGACCCTCGCGGCCCCAGGGAGCCACAGCAACAGCAACGGCGGCGGTGCCCGCGGCGGCGGCTACAGCAACAACTCGAACGGCAGCCGCCGCGTGGCCGATCAGGATCACGCCGCCTCCGGCAACAACACCTCGAGCCGAGGCTCCTACGAGAACACCAACGACAGTGGTCGCTGGGTCTGGGTTCCCTCCGACGGTGGCCGCTGACCTATTCCCCTGCGGCTCTTCATATTCCGAATGCGACCGTCGCCCCGAAAGGGCGGCGGTCGCATTTGTCTGTGCACCGACACGGCGTGGCGCCTCAGCTTCGCGCCTCCCCGCCCAGCCGAGATTCAACCGTGGATATCACCCAGCCGCTGGACCTCGCACCCACAAAAGCACAAGCCCTACACAGCAGCCAATGACGCTCCGCTGGTACACAATTGACTACTTCGCAAGCGCACAATCGACGCTCGACACAGCTCGATGCCCTCCCGGACGGCACGCACAAGATTACGCGACCGTCCGAAAGGGCATCGGCGATAAGAAGATTCGCGGTAGACGACTCAGGTCAGGCTACCATCGGCACACAGGCTCGACGACCGCCACGATGGCCCCGGCCGGTTCGCGGCCATATCGAAGGTCCACTGCGAGACCGGCCCGGCTGCACGCCAGTACAGCCCGCCGCGGCCGTCCGCGACCGCCTCGTAGATGTCCTCCCGGCCCTCGATCAACTGGCTGCCGACGCAGGAGTCCATGTAGTCCGTGCCGGGCTGCTGCGCCCCCGGGCTGAACTGGCCTGCGGGGTTGCCATTGGTGCCGGGGTTGTACACGCTGCTGCGGCCCGGGGCCAATCCTTCACGGGACCAGCGTGCGAAGCCGAAGAAGTCCGATTGGCACCGGTACATCCAGCCACCCGCGGCGATCGCCACACCCTGCGGATGACCGACGCCCGCCCACAGGCAGCGCACGCCGATATCGGCGTTCGCCGCGGGGGTCGCGGCGCCCAGACCGAAGCCGCTGGCCGCCGCCGCGATCGCGGTGAGCAGGGTGAGCGCTCGAATCTTGCTGCCACCCTTGGTATTACAATCCGAAACTCGCGGCGCAGAGCGCCATCCGCTGAGGTTGACCATCGACGTCTCCTTAATCATTGTCGCCCCGTCGGCCGACGTCGATACGGGCCGAGGGGAGGTGCTGATCCCGCTGAATAATGTAACGCTAATCAACGGCACGTTAGGCCAAGTATCACCACACGTGGGAACGTTGAGTGAGG
The DNA here is from genome assembly GCF_053602975.1 of Nocardia sp. NPDC004278. Classification (NCBI taxonomy): domain Bacteria; kingdom Bacillati; phylum Actinomycetota; class Actinomycetes; order Mycobacteriales; family Nocardiaceae; genus Nocardia; species Nocardia sp. NPDC004278. The sequence goes on along the minus strand of NZ_JBSGEQ010000020.1, from coordinate 5,384 downwards.
AGAAGTCGGAGCCGAGCACGAAAAGCGATGGTCACGCCCCTGGATCTACAGATCACGCCCCTGGATCTACAGATCGCGCGCCTGGATCTACAGATCGCGGAATGGAACTACAAGTCGCGGAAGGATCTACAGGACACGGCGCTACATGGCACGGCGTGGATCAACAACGGCCTGGAGTAACGACGGCACGGCCTGGAGTAAGAAAGGCGCACCAGCCCCAACGGCGGCACGCAGTGCCGCGCCTAGGCGTCCGGCAGCACTTCGGCGAGGTCGCTGTCCTGGTCGAGATACCGGGCGATGAAGCGGTTGACCAGTTCGGCGGTCACCTGCCCGGGCTGGATCTTGGTCTCGACCAGGCGTGCCGCGAGTGCCGCACGGTCGGTCGATGTGCGTTCCGAGCGCTGATACGGCTCCCACGCGGTCCGATGGAATAGATCGACGAACCGACGGGCGATCCGATCACAGTCCGCGCGCAGCCGCTCCAATTCGCCGAGCAGCGCGTCGACCGGAATGCCCGCGCCCGCCAGCTGGTCGAAGCTGCGGATCAGCTGCGGATCCGCGATGCGGTAGGTCGCGGCGTCGACCGGTTCGTACAGACCGGCCGAGACCACGCGGGCGAGGCCATTGGGCACCTCGCGGTAGCGCTGTTCGAGCTCGGTCGCCGCGATCGTGTCGACGGCGGACGGCGCGGTGGACTGCGTCACACCCGGCTCAGCGACACCGAGGATGTCACCGAGATCATCGCCGCGGTCCCAGGCCTCGAGCAGCTCCCGAATCCCGTTGAGCTTGATCCCCCGATCGAGCAGGCGGCTGATCGTCTGCACTCGATTGAGGTGATCAGGTCCGTAGAAGCCGGTGCGGCCCTTCACCTGCGGTGGCGGCAGAATGCCGCGCTCGGCGTAAACGCGCAGGCTGCGGACGGTCGTACCGGCCTCGCGCGCCAGCTCATCGATCGTGTACTCCACGTCGCCTGCCATATGTCTAGGAAACCACATCGAAACATTACCCGTAGGTAAGCATACGTCAGTCATGTCGGACACCTATGATCTGCGGGGCCGTTGTCAACCCGCAATGACACCGCAAACTATTCCCGCCCTTGGCAATTCGCCTCCACCAATATGGCCGCGGCCGGGCTTATCCTTCGGAGATGACCGAAGCGCAGGCTTCTCGAATTACCGTGACGGAACGGGAACGGGCGCTGGAACAACTGTCGCACCATCTCGGCACCGGACGACTCAGCCTGACCGAGTTCGACGAACGCAGCGCCAGTGCGGCGGCGGCCACCAGCAAAGGACAATTGGCGGAATTGTTCGCCGACCTGCCGGGCGTCACACCGCCCGCGCCACCGGTAGTACCCACGAGCAATGCACTGCAGAGACTCTCGACGATCGCCGCGCTGATCTCCATCGTCGCGGTCGTGCTCGCGGTCGCCACGGGCAACTGGCTGTGGCTGCTGGCCGGCACCGGAACAATCGTCGCCTTCGTCGTCCAGCGCATGCGCTGAGAACCGCTGGTCCCTGGCACCGCTCCCCCGCGAGCGCGTGCCCTACCAGCGGGTGCGGGGCCGAACGGAATTCGCCAAATCGACCAGCCGGTAGCGGTGCCAGCGATCGGGCGCGGTCCTGGCCAGCGCGCGCAGGCTGGTTTCGAGTCCGAGTCGCAGCCCCGCCGCGGTGACCGGGAAGCCGAGGATGGTCCGGTTCGGATTGCGCGGACGCCCGCCGACCCGCAGCCACTCCAATGCGGCGCCGACCACGATGACCTGCAATTGCAGCGTTCGGGCATCATCCGGCAGCGCCTCGAGGCGGTCCGCCGCGGCGCAGATATCGGCTTCGGTGATATCGGCGATCGGCCGCGAGACCAGCAGCAAACATCCGGTGGTATGCGCGACGCCGTGGTGGCGCGACGCCGCGGGCACCTGGTCCAGCACGGTCACCGCCTCGAGCAATTCGCCATCGGCGGCCAGCCGCCGAGCCAGGCCGAAGGCCGCGCTCACCACGCCGTGATTGGTGCGCCACACCGCCCGGTAGTGCTCGGCTGCGGCGCGGTGCCAGCGATCCGAATCGGCGGGCCGATCCAGATGTTGCAGTACTAGTTCCGCGGTCGCGGCCAGGGCCAGTTCCGGACCTATCTCACCGGGCAGCATCGAATGCACGATCTCGAAATGCTGCCAGGCCCGCTCGTAATAGCCGTCGAGCAGCGCGGCGACGCCCACGTACCACTCGATGCGCCAGTCCGCGCCGTAATCGGGCCGCAGATCGGCGAGCAGCTGACAGGCCGGAACCGTTTCCCTGAGGTCGAGATAGGCGCGAACCGCACACAGCGGTCCCTCTAGATCGAAGGATTCCGGTGCGACGATCGTGCCTGCACGGATGCGTTCGTGTGCCCGACGCAGCGCGTCCAGCGCGTGCCGTGGTTCGCCGTGCAGCAGGGACGACAGCAACTCAGCGCTGGGATCCTCGCTATCGATCAACGGCGTCGGTAGTGCCGCGACGACATCGCGCGCCTCGAGCACCGGCATGCGGTCCATGCCGTCGACGATGCCGTCGGTCTGGCCGATGAGTGTATCGGTGCCGAAATCGTCTCGCATGGAACTCAATTCGACCGACGGCTGCGGATGCTCCAGGCCGGTATCGATCGCGAGAACCATGCGCAGTGCGCCAGCGAGCTGACAGTACATCGAATACGCGGACGGGAATCTGCGCTCCGGCTCCGGATCGGTCGCACGCAGCAGCAATCGATACAGGCACGGGTAGCGCGCCAGCAGTGGATCCTCATCGGGCTCCGGAATGCCGCCGAGAAAGTGACCGTCGCGGTCGCGCGGCAGGTCCAGCGCCAGCGCGGCCAGCGTCCGGCCGACGGTGTAGATATCCGAAACCACGGTCGGCCCGGTCTCGGTGATCTCGGGCGCCTGGTAGCCGGGGGTGCCGTAGATGCTGCCGTAGGAATCCATGGCCGCGACCGCACCCAGGTCGATGAGTTTGACCTCGTGCTCGCTGACCATGATGTTGTCGGGTTTCAGATCGTTGTATGCCAATCCGAACGAATGCAGATAGTCCAGCGCGGGCAGGATTTCCATGATGTAGGCGATGGCCTCGACAACCGGAATGCGCTCCTTACCGCGCAGATCGAGCATCTTCTTCAGCGATTGCCCGCCCACGTATTCCATGACGATATAGCCATCGGCAATATCTCGACCGGAGCGATGCTTGACGAAGTTGTAAATCTTTACGACACCGGGGTGCGCCACCTCGGAAAGGAATTGGCGCTCGGCAAGCGCAACCACATGCGCTTCGAAGTCGAGCGGGTTCTGCAATCCCTTCAATACCACCCACCGATCGCTGACATTGCGGTCGACGGCCAGATAAATCCAGCCGAGTCCGCCGTGCGCCAGCGATCCCTGCACCTCGTATTGATCGGCGACCAGTTCGCCGCGCTCCAGGGTGGGACGGAAGTTGAACGGCGATCCGCACCGGCCGCATTCGCCGACCACAGCGCCGGGTCCGCTGGCGCTGCGGCGACCGACCGGCTCCTGACATTTCCAGCAGAACCGTTTGGGTTCGGGGACTTCGGGATCGGCGAGGATGGCGGTGCGCGGATCGACCGGCGCCACCCGGGGCATCGGCACGAGCCCGGCGCCGAGCCGCCGCACGCTCGGACGGGAACGGCCGCTGCGCCCGGAGACGGGCTCGTCGAGTTCGAGTGGATCGGCGCCGGTGTCCGGATCGGTCACCGGCATCGTCGCGCGGCTATCGTCGGGCCGCAGCTGCAGGTCGGTCGATGAGAACCGTTGCGCCGGAGTGCCTTCCACAATGCTGGGCCCGGACCATGGATGCTGGCGGCGTTGCGACGGTTCGACCTTCGACATGCCTCGGGTTGCCCAGGGGTGTGGCGTCCGCCGCGGTACCTCGGTACCGCGCATCCGCCGATTCGCCCATGGGTGCGGCAGCGGATTCTCGGAGGCGCTGGGTTGCTCCGGCATGGGAACCTTTCGAGCCTGTTGAATCAGGGCCCCATTCTCTTCCCCAAGCCGCCGCCGCGCGCACTGCTTATTCCCTGCAATGGGAATAGCTCCGCCCCGGACATGTTGTCCGGGGCGGAGATCGGTTTACTTGTCGTCGGGCTCGTCGAGGATGACGACCGCTTCACCGTCGCGCACCCGCGGCGGCCGCTCGGCCAGCACCGGGAACTGACCGGTGATGCCCTCGCGTTCCTGGGCGACCTGCAGCACCCGCTTGCGAGCCAGGAACCACCCGCCGACGAAGGCCGGGGCCACCACCACGAACATGGCGATCACCGCGCCCCGCTGCTCGATTTCGTGGCTGCATGCCATCAGCACGATCACCGCGACCAGGAATACCAGCGTGGCGTAGCTGGTGTAGGGCGCACCGAACAGTCGGAACGACGGACGTTCGACCAGACCCTTCTTCGACCAGCGGAACAGCTGCAGCTGGCAGACCACGATCGCGCCCCAGGCCGCGATGGTGCCGAGAGCGGACATGTTCAGCACGATCTCGAAGGCCTTGTCCGGCACCATCGCATTGAGCCCGACACCGACCAGCGCGATCGCGCCGGTGGCGAGGATGCCGACGTAGGGCACACCGCCGCTGGACATCCGCGAGGCGATCTTGGGCGCGCTGCCGTTCATCGACATCGAGCGCAGGATGCGGCCGGTCGAGTACAGACCCGCATTGAGGCTGGAGAACGCCGCGGTCAGCACCACCAGGTTCATGATCGAACCCGCACCGCCGACACCGAGCTTGGAGAAGAAGGTGACGAACGGGCTCTCGCCGGACTTGAAGGCGACGTAGGGCAGCAGCAGGCCGAGCAGCACCAGCGAGCCGACGTAGAACAGCGCGATGCGGGCGATGACCGAGTTGATGGCCCGCGGCATGATCTTTTCCGGATTCTCCGCCTCACCGGCCGCGGTGCCGATCAATTCCACTGCGGCGTAGGCGAATACGACACCCGTGGTGACGGTGACCAGTGGCAGCAGACCGGTCGGGAACAGTCCGCCGTTATCCGAGATCACGCTGAAACCGGTGGTCTGACCGTCGATCTTGAACCGGCCCCCCAGGAAGATGGTGCCGATGATCAGGAAGGCGACGAGCGCGACGACCTTGATCAGCGCAGCCCAGAACTCCAGCTCACCGAACCACTTCACCGAGATCAGGTTGATGCTGACCACGATGGCCAGCGCGACCAGCGCGATCAACCACTGCGGTATCGCCTCGGTGGCTCCCCAGAAATGGACATAGGTCGCGATCGCGGTGATGTCTACGATGCCGGTCATGCACCAGTGGAAGAAGTACATCCACCCGACCGCGAAAGCCAGCTTCTCGCCATAGAACTCACGCGCATAGGAAACAAACGATCCGGAGGAC
>NZ_JBSGEQ010000019.1:0-176414 GCF_053602975.1 Nocardia sp. NPDC004278 | reverse complement strand
ACAACAGATTTGTGCTGTTTTGTTTCGTTATTTACGAGGTGTGATCTTCCTATTAGTTTTTTTTATGTGGCCTACCTGTCGGGGGGTGCGGCAGTCGAATTCGACTGCCGCACCCGCGTTTTCGCTATCAGGCGCTCGCGCGCGCCACCTCGGACGCCGTCGCCCGCGCAACCGCGGCGAGGCTCGGCACGATATCGAACACCGCCGCATGACCCGCCACCTCGAGCAGCCGGTCCACGCAGCGCGGACCGGTGATCAACTGAAGTCGTCGGCCGCTGCGGGCGCACCAGGATCGGGCGTCCATCAGAACCCGGAGCCCAGCAACGCCGAAGAACGTTACCTGCGACAGGTCGATGACCACCACCGCACCCGCCGTGGGCAGGGCCCCGACCAGGGACCGGCGAAGAGTATCGGCCGTCAGATAATCCACTTCACCGCCCACCGCGCACAATGTGATCGAATCCATCGGCGGTAAGACCACGATGGACAGACGTTCGGTGGTTTGTCCGGATTCGCGCACGGCAGCCGTGCTGTCATCCGAGGAAACTGAAACTATCGGCATGAGGGACCTCAGTCCGTCGCACCCGCCACCAAAAACCTTGCAGGCGGGATCTTTTCGCCCGATCCAACTATGGACCAAGACTGGGCTGGTTACTCAACCGTGACCTATGAGTACCCAAACCGAAAGCTCCGTACACATCGAGTTGGCCCGAGTGCGACCGCCGTCATATCACGTGGTGGCAGTACTAGCGGCGGCGAGCAGCGAACCCGGGCCAGCCGGAAGCAACCGGAGGTTGCGGTTGCATTCGTCCGACCCGGTCCGCGTCGTGTCTACGCCGACTTCTCCCGGCGCTCCGCACGCTGCGCCTTGCGCGGCACGATGGTCGGCAGCACGTTGTCGTTGACGGTATCGGCGTTGACGACCACCTTGGCGACGTCATCGCGGCTGGGGATATCGAACATCGCCAGCTGCAGGACCTCCTCCATGATGGCGCGCAGGCCACGGGCGCCGGTGCCGCGCAGGATCGCCTGATCGGCGATCGCCTCGAGCGCGTCATCGGTGAACTCGAGGTCGACGCCGTCCATCTCGAAGAGCCGCACGTACTGCTTCACCAGCGCGTTCTTCGGCTCGGAGAGAATCTTGACCAGCGAATCCTTGTCCAGGTTCGTCACCGAGGCGACGACGGGCAGACGGCCGATGAATTCCGGGATCAGACCGAACTTGATCAGATCCTCGGGCATCACCTCGGCGAAGTGGTCATCGGTATCGATCTCGGCCTTGGAACGCACCTCGGCACCGAAGCCGATACCGCGGTGACCGGTGCGATCGGAGATGATCTTCTCCAGCCCGGCGAACGCGCCAGCCACGATGAAAAGCACGTTGGTGGTGTCGATCTGGATGAATTCCTGGTGCGGATGCTTGCGCCCGCCCTGCGGCGGCACGCTGGCCTGCGTGCCCTCCAGGATCTTCAGCAGCGCCTGCTGTACACCCTCACCGGAGACATCGCGGGTGATCGACGGGTTCTCGCTCTTGCGCGCGATCTTGTCGACCTCATCGATGTAGATGATGCCGGTCTCGGCCCGCTTCACGTCGTAGTCCGCGGCCTGGATCAGCTTCAGCAGGATGTTCTCGACATCCTCACCGACGTATCCGGCCTCGGTCAGCGCCGTGGCGTCGGCAATGGCGAACGGGACATTGAGCATCTTGGCCAGCGTCTGCGCCAGATAGGTCTTACCGCAGCCGGTGGGGCCGAGCATGAGAATGTTCGACTTGGCCAGCTCGACGGTCTCGCCCCGGCTGTCACGCCCCTTATCGCCCGCCTGGATGCGCTTGTAGTGGTTGTAGACGGCGACGGCGAGCGTGCGCTTGGCGGTGTCCTGCCCGATGACGTAGTTCTCGAGGAAATCCCGGATCTCGGCGGGCTTGGGCAGCTCATCGAGTTTGACCTCGCTGGACTCGGCCAGCTCTTCCTCGATGATCTCGTTGCATAGATCGATGCACTCGTCGCAGATGTACACCCCTGGTCCCGCAATGAGCTTCTTGACCTGCTTCTGGCTCTTTCCGCAGAACGAGCATTTCAGCAGATCGCCGCCATCTCCGATGCGCGCCATCTCGTGGGTCCCTACTTCCTTGTCCGCCTGCAACCGTCTATCCAGGTTGCCAGCAATCCGCCACCCTCGGGTGTAATCACGAACACCTCGAGCGAATCCGACGTTCGAGCACTGCCGTCAACCGGGAGCAAAGGTCCCTAGGTCGACCGTACCCGGTGTGCGCGACGGAGGTCGATAACTCGAGCATGTTTCTCGCCGGGGTTCTACGAGTTCTTACCACTATGGAACACGTTCACCCCGATCGACGGCCATTCGACACGCCTGGCCGCCCGCCCCGGAATGCCTTCTGCCGGACACCGTTCCGGCCGATCGACTTTCCTGAAGCAGTCCGGCCGGGCCACATGCCGAGTGGCACCTGTCCCGGCCGGAATATCCTGATATTGAGCAACTTACGAGCGATCAGCACACCACGCCATCCGGCGCGGCTTCTTACTTCTGGGCGCTGAGCTTGCGGTAGTCGAACACCGTATCGATGATCCCGTATTCCTTGGCCTCCTCGGCCGTCAGGATCTTGTCGCGGTCGGTGTCCTTGCGGATGGTGTCCGCATCCTTACCGGTGTGCCGCGCCAGCGTGGTCTCCATCAGGCGACGCATGCGCTCGATCTCGGCGGCCTGGATCTCCAGGTCCGAAACCTGCCCCTGGATACCGCCCTCCAGCGAGGGCTGGTGGATGAGGACCCGGGCGTTGGGAAGGCAGGCCCGCTTGCCGGGGGTACCGGCGGCGAGCAGCACGGCGGCGGCCGAAGCGGCCTGACCGAGGCAGACGGTGGCGACATCGGCACGCACGTACTGCATGGTGTCGTAGATCGCCATCAGCGAGGTGAACGAGCCACCGGGCGAGTTGATGTACATGGTGATGTCGCGGTCGGGATCCAGCGACTCCAGCACCAGCAGCTGCGCCATGATGTCGTTGGCCGAGGCGTCGTCGACCTGCACGCCGAGGAAGATGATGCGCTCCTCGAACAGCTTGTTGTACGGGTTGGACTCCTTGACACCGAAGCTGGAGTGCTCGATGAACGAGGGCAGGATGTAGCGCGACTGCGGGCTCGCCGCAGCGGTGCCGCCGAGACCGGCGCGCGGGTCGAACTGATTGACCATCTTCGTCTCCAAAGTCGTTGAGGGGGAACGGATCTGCGTGTTCAGTTAGTTACCCGCGCCGTTCGCCTGCGCCGCGTGGGTGATAACGCGGTCGATGAAGCCGTATTCCAGCGCCTGCGCCGCGGTGAACCAGCGGTCCCGGTCGGCGTCGGCAGTGACCTGCTCGATCGACTTGCCGGTGTGCAGCGCCTGCAGCTCGTTGAGCTCGCGCTTGGTGTGCGCGAACTGCTCGGCCATAATCGCGATATCGGCCGCGGAACCACCGATGCCCGCCGAGGGCTGGTGCATCATGATGCGCGCATGCGGCAAGGCGAACCGCTTGCCCTTGGTGCCGGCGGTGAGCAGGAACTGACCCATCGATGCGGCCAGGCCCATGCCGTAGGTGGCGATATCGCACTCGGAGAACTGCATCGTGTCGTAGATGGCCATACCCGCGGTGACCGAACCACCTGGCGAGTTGATGTAGAGCGCGATGTCCTTGGTCGGATCCTCCGCCGACAGTAGCAGGATCTGCGCGCACACCTTGTTGGCGATGTCGTCGTCGACCTGGGTGCCAAGGAAGATGATGCGCGAACGCAGCAGACGCTCGTATACCGAATCACTGAGGTTGAGACCAGCAGTGGGGGAACTCATGACGACCCCTGCCTTGTTCATTGTCACGGATACCTGCCTTCTCTCACCGGCTCGTTGCTGAGGCCGAACAGCCATCTCTGGTTCGCTTGTCACAAACATTAACGAAGCAGGGCGGCACCGAACTCCCGGTACCGCCCATCTTCGCTCACAGCGCAATAACGCACCCATCCGGGGCGTCATCACGCTGGCACTTCATGAAGTTATTCGGCACTCGCCGCGGCGGCCTCGTCGGACTCTGCCGCATCGGTGGAACCCTCAGGGGCACCGAACATTTCGGCGGTGTCCACGGTGTTGCCCTCGGAGTCGGTGACCTTCACCTTGCCGACCACACCGGCCAGCGCCTTGCCGCGGCGGACGTCGGCGAAGACCGCGCCGAGCTGACCCGCCTGCTGTACCTGCTGGATGAACTGCTCGGGCGACAGACCGTAGCGCTGCGCCTGGAACAGGATCCGCTCGGTGAGCTCCTCCTGGCCGACCTGGGTGTTGTCCGCCTCGGCGATGGCGTCCAGCAGCAGCTGGGTCTTCACCGACTTCTCGGCGGACTCCTTGGTGTCCTTGTCGAACTCCTCGCGGCTGGAACCCTGGGCCTCGAGCGCCTCGGCCAGCTTGGCCTCGTCGTGGTCGAAGCCGTGCACCGCATCGTGCAGCACAGCGTCGATCTCGGCCTGCACGACCGCCTCGGGCAGCGGCACCTCGACCTGCTCGAGCAGGGTCTCGAGCACCTTGTCGCGGATCTGACCGGCCTGCTCGACCTTCTTGACCCGCTCGACCCGGTTGCGCAGGTCTTCCTTCAGCTCGTCGAGGGTGTCGAATTCGCTGGCGAGCTGGGCGAAGTCGTCATCGGCCTCGGGCAGCTCGCGCTCCTTGACCGAGCGCACGGTGACGGTGATGACCGCCTCCTTGCCCGCATGCTCACCGGCGACCAGGGTCGAGGTGAACTCCTTGGACTCGTCGACCGAAAGGCCGATCAGCGCCTCGTCCAGGCCCTCGATCAGCTGACCGGAGCCGACCTCGTGAGACAGGCCGGTGGTGGCCGCCTCGGGCACGTCCTCGCCGTCGACGGTGGCCGAGAGATCGATGGAGACGAAGTCGCCGTTCTGGACCGGACGCTCGACACCGGTCAGGGTGCCGAAGCGCTGGCGCAGCGACTGCAGCTGCTCCTCGATGTCCTCGTCACCGATGGTGAACGAATCGACGGTCACCTCGATGCCGTCGTAGGCGGGCAGGGTGATCTCGGGGCGCACGTCGACCTCGGCGGTGAACGCCAGCTCCTGGCCGTCCTCGATCTTGGTGATCTCGATCTCGGGCTGGCCGATGACCTTGACCTCGGAGGTGGTGACGGCCTCGCTGTAGCGGCCGGGCAGCACGTCGTTGACGACCTGCTCCAGGATCGCGCCGCGGCCCAGGCGGGCCTCGATGAGCTTGGCCGGGGCCTTGCCCGGACGGAAGCCGGGGATGCGGACCTGGTTGGCCAGCGCCTTGTAGGCCTTGTCGAAGTCCGGCTTCAGCTCCTCGAAAGGCACCTCGACGTTGATCCGGACCCGGGTCGGGCTCAGCTGCTCGACGGTGCTCTTCACGGACATGCTCCTTGTTCGTTGGTTCTGGTCGACTTGCTAGGGGTAATCACGAGCGAAATCGCCGCACGAGTTAACGTGCGCATCTCGACCAGGTTAGTTGACCGGTCGCGGCGGGCTGCAGGCAGCACCACCGCCGAGCACCCCGCGCCGTCGTCATTTGCCGACCGCGACCGCGTCGGTGACGAAGACCAGCGTCTCGTTGGGCTTGATGCCATTGCCACCTGCGCCGTAGCCGAGGTTCGGCGGGATGATCAGCAGCCGCCGCGCGCCCGCCTGCACACCGACCAGGCCCTGCTCCCAGCCCGGAATGACCTGTCCGGCGCCCAGCGTGAGCTGGAACGGCTTGCCGCGGTCGAACGAGCTGTCCAGCTTCTTCTTATCCGACCAGGTGATCAGCGTGTAGTTCATGGTGAGGGGCTGACCGGCGACCGCACCCGGACCGCTGCCCGCGACCAGATCCTTGACGACGAGTTGGGTCGGCGCGGTGCAGGTGTCGGGGATGGTGATCTTCGGAGTGGCGCCGAAACCGCCGACCACCACGATGTCATCGGCGGTGCATTCGGCTCCGGTGGGCTGCGCGGGCAGCTGGCCGAAGGTGGGCTGCGCCGACGCCTTGGCGGGCGATGAGGCTGTCGCCGACGACGTGGCCGTCGAGCCTTTGTCATTGTCCGAGCCACAGGCGGCCAGCGCGAATGTCGCGGCGGCGATGGTGCCGATACCGATGATCCTGCGCAGTGTTTGCATGTGGCGGACCATAATCCACCCCGCATCGCCTCACCCGAGCCGCCCTTTCGATAGGGCGAGGACCGATGGCACCGGATCGGGTGACCTCCGGCACGAGACGGGCCGACCCCCGACGCGGGACGGTGAGAACCGATCGGCGCGGGGCCCCGCGTGGGTAGGCTGGCGGTGAATTCTCCATCCGGCGTTATCGATCGACGTCGGCAACCGTGCAGGACCCGTGACAGGCGGTCCATCGAGGTGCCGCTTGCGATGCCCGAGTGTGAGGAGAGTCGGCGTATGACGCAGATGGCCAGTGTCGGGGGCGATACCTCGGCCGACAATGTCGCCAGCAGTGGCGGTGCCACCGTCGCACCACAGCCGTATCGGCTCGGGGAGGTTTCCGGCCCCCTTGGACATACGGAGCTGGAATCGATCGACGCGTGGTGGCGTGCCGCGAACTATCTCGCGGTCGGCCAGATCTATCTCATGCGCAATCCGCTGCTGCGCGAACCGCTGCGCGCCGAACACATCAAGCCGCGGCTGCTCGGCCATTTCGGCACCGTGCCCGGCCTGAACCTGGTCTGGGTGCATGCGAATCGGGCGATCCGCCAGCGCGATCTGAATGCCGTCTTCGTGGCCGGTCCCGGGCACGGCGGGCCGGGGCCGAATGCATGCGCATGGCTGGAGGGGACGTATTCGGAGCTCTACAGCCATGTACCGCAGGATGAAACCGGGATGGGCGCGCTGTTTGCACAGTTCTCCTTCCCCGGTGGCGTGCCGAGTCACTGTGCGCCGGAAACACCTGGTTCCTTCCACGAGGGCGGTGAGCTCGGCTATTCGCTGCTGCACGCATTCGGGGCGGCGCTCGACAATCCGGATCTGACGGTGTTCTGCGTGGTCGGCGACGGCGAGGCGGAGACCGGGCCGCTCGCGACGAGCTGGCATGCCAACAAATTCCTCAACCCGGTGCGCGACGGGGCGGTGCTGCCGATTCTCGCGTTGAATCAGTACAAGATCGCCAATCCGACCATCCTGGCGCGCATTCCGGAGTCGGAATTGCTGACCCTGCTGCGCGGATACGGCTACGAGCCGATCGTCGTCGCGGGCAGCGACCCGGCGCGGGTCCACCAGGAGATGGCGATCGCCGTTGACGCCTGTCTGGATCGCATCGCGGAGATTCAGCACATCGCCCGCGCGGGAACCGATGGGGTGCGCCCGATCTGGCCGATGATCGTGCTGCGCACGCCGAAGGGGTGGACCTGTCCGCCGGTGGTCGACGGCGATCAGGTCGAGGGCACATTCCGCGCACATCAGGTGCCACTGGCGGCCGCGCGCACCGATGACCGGCACCGCGCGGTGCTCGAGCAGTGGTTGCGGGCCTATCGGCCGGAGCAGCTGTTCGATGAGTCGGGCAGGCCGGTTCCGGCACTGCTCGAGCTGGTGCCCGATGGTGATCGGCGGCTGAGCGCGAATCCAATTGCCAACGGGGGCAGGCTCGTTCGAGACCTGCGCTTGCCGGATTGGCGTTCCTATGGCGTCGAGGTACCGGAGCCGGGTGCGACGCAGCACGAGGCGACCCGGGTGCTCGGCGGCTGGCTGCGCGATGTCACCGCACGCAATACCGATAACTTCCTCACCTTCGCCCCCGACGAGCTGGCCAGCAATCGGCTGCAGGACATTCTGGAGGTAACCGGGCGCGACTGGCAGGCCGAAATCGGCGAATTCGATGTGGCCCTGGACCGGGGCGGGCGGGTTATCGAGGTGCTCTCCGAGCATATGTGCCAGGGACTGCTCGAGGGCTATCTGCTGACCGGCAGACACGGGGTTTTCACCTGCTACGAGGCATTCATCCACATTGTCGACGCGATGTTCAATCAGCACGCCAAATGGCTGGACGCGAGTGCGGCGGTCCCATGGCGGCAGCCCATCGCGAGCCTGAATTACCTATTGTCGTCACATGTTTGGCGCCAGGACCACAATGGTTTCACCCATCAGGATCCCGGATTCCTGGATGTGGTGCTGAACAAGAAGCCCTCGATCGTGCGGGTGTATCTGCCGCCGGACGCGAATACGCTGCTGTCGACCTACGACCACTGTCTGCGCTCGCGGCATTACGTCAATGTGGTGGTCGCGGGGAAACAGCCACAGGCCGACTGGCTCTCGGTTTCCGATGCCGCGGTGCACTGTGCGCGCGGTGCCGGAATCTGGGAGTGGGCCGGACAGCACGACGATCCTGGCACCTCCCCCGATGTCGTACTCGCCTGTGCTGGCGATATACCGACGTTGGAAACGCTTGCGGCGGTGGCGATTCTGCGTGCGCGGCTGCCGCAACTGCGTATCCGGGTGGTGAATGTGGTCGACCTGATGCGACTGCAACCCGCGGACGAACATCCACATGGACTGTCCGACAGTGAGTTCGACGCACTGTTCACGCGGGACCGTCCGGTGATCTTCGCGTTCCACGGATATCCGTGGCTGATCCACCGCCTGACCTACCGCCGCACCAACCACGGCGACATGCACGTGCGCGGATACATCGAAAAGGGAACCACCACAACACCTTTCGATATGGTCATGCTCAACAACCTGGACCGGTACCACTTGGTGATGGACGTCATCGACCGGGTGCCGACGCTGCGAGAGCAGGCGGCCGGGCTGCGGCAGGAAATGGTCGACGCCCGCTGGAATGCTCGCGCGTGGACTCGCGAACACGGCGAGGACATCCCGGCCGTCGCCAACTGGACCTGGCCGGACGTCAGTCTCTGATCAGCTCACCGAAACCTCCTTGCGTGCGGTCTGCGGCTCGGCGACGATCGCAAGATGCTGTTGACGATCACCTGCACACCGCCGGAGGGCGCGGCTTGGCCCGCGACCGATCTGGGCTTCTTGCTGCACAAGAATCCTGACCGGGTGCAGGCGTTCGAGCAGTCCTACGGCACCGCGCATATCGTGTATCCGGAGGCCACCGCCGCCCGATGCACGGCGGCGCTGCTGTTGGAGATCGATCCGATTCGGTTGGTGCGCGGGCGTTCCCGCAGCACACCGGATTTCAGCCTCGGCCAGTATGTCAACGACCGGCCCTACGCGGCGTCGTCACTGCTGTCGGTCGCACTCGGCGCGGTATTCCGCACCGCCTTGCACGGCCGCTGCGACCAGCGACCCGAATTGGTGCGCACCGCGCTGCCGCTCCGGATGGCCTTGCCCGCGGTGCCGTGCAAGGGCGGACCGGAGGCGGCCGAGCGGGTCTTCGCGCCGCTGGGCTGGAGCGTGATCGCCGAACCACTCCCCCTCGATCCGGCCTTCCCGGAATGGGGCGATTCGCATTACGTGCGATTGGAGCTCACCGGCACCATCCGCCTGGCCGACGCACTCACGCACCTGTACGTCCTACTGCCGGTGCTCGATGGCGCCAAGCATTACTGGCTGGCCGCCGACGAGGTCGACAAGCTCATCCGCGCGGGTGCCGGCTGGCTCGCCGACCATCCGGAACGCGCCTGGATCACGCGGCGCTACCTGGCTCGACGCCAGTCGCTGGTGCGCACCGCGCTGGCGCGGCTCGCCGAGGTCGACGATGTGGAGCCGGAGGAGCTCGATGCGGTCGAGGAAGGTTTCGACGAGGCGCTGGAGACAGCCGACGACACGATCGTGTCCGACGATGTGAACAGTGGCGGAGCATCGGCGGACCGGTCGGGTGAATCCGTTGAAACCGGCACTGCGCCTGTAGTTTTCGCGGTATCTACCGAAGGGGCGAGCTCCGAGTCCGAGGATGTGTTCGACAATGCCGGGCGCGACGTGTTCCCGGCGACCGAGGATGCCATGTCGATCGACGCCGCAGTGACACAGCGCGCGTCCACCGAAGACGCGGTAGCACAGTCCACGCCGATCGAGGACGCGATTGCACAGCCCGCATCCACCGAGAACGCGGTTGCACAGTCCACGCCGATCGAGGACGCGATGGCACACCCCGCATCCACCGAGAACGCAGCAGCACAGCCCACATCCACCAAGGACGTGGCGGAACAGCCAACATCGACGGAGGCTGTGGAGATAGCGGGCACCGCGATAGGGAGCGACGAGCGTACGCCGTCGCTGGCGGTTATGCGGCGGGCCGCGGTATTGGCCGCGCTGCGGGAGGTCGGGGCGCATCGGGTGCTCGATCTCGGCTGCGGGGAGGGGGCACTATTGCGGGAATTGTTGGCGGACAAGGCTTTTACCGACGTTGTCGGGGTAGACGTATCGATGCGGGCACTGAATATCACCAAGCGGCGGTTGCGGCTGGATCGGATGCCGGAGCGGGTGGCGCGGCGGTTGACATTGCTCCAGGGGGCGCTGACGTATACCGATGCGCGACTGCACGGGTATGACGCGGCGGTGCTGATGGAGGTCGTCGAGCATATCGACGAGCCACGGCTGGCCGCCCTCGAATATGCCGTATTCGGCTCGGCTACACCGGGTTCGGTAATCGTGACAACGCCGAACGCGGAGCACAACGTGGTATACGAAACACTTCCGGCGGGCAAGTTCCGGCATTCCGATCACCGGTTCGAATGGACCCGTGCGGAATTCGCGGACTGGGCATCCCGCGTGGCCGCACGGTACGGGTACGCGGTGCGATTCGAGCCCGTCGGTGTCGAACATCCCGAATTCGGCCCGCCCACGCAGCTGGCGCTGTTCACCAGGGCCGCGACGTCCGACGATACAACGAGAGGAGCGGCGTGATGACCGAACTGGCGGTCCCGGAGCTCTCACTTGTCGTGCTGATCGGTAGCACCGGCTCCGGGAAATCGACATTCGCGCACAAACACTTTCGGCACACCGCAATCGTTTCGTCGGACGCCTGTCGCGGCGTCGTCAGCGATGACGAGAACGATCAGTCCGCGACGCCGGATGCCTTCGCACTGCTGCACCATATCGCCGGTATCCGACTGCGGCGCGGACTGCGCACCGTTATCGATGCCACCAATGTGCAGCCCAAGGCGCGTCAGGAACTGATCGCGGTGGCGCGGGCGCACGATGTGCTGCCGGTGGCGATCGTGCTCGACGTCGCCGACGACGTGTGCTTCGAACGCAATGCGCTACGCCCCGACCGGTCACACCTGGCCCGGCACGTGGTCACCAGACAACAGCGCGAACTGCGCCGAGGTCTGCGCGGTCTGGAACGCGAGGGCTTCCGGAAGGTCTACATACTGCGCGGAGCCGAGGAGATCGAGTCCGCCACCATTGTCGACGAAAAGGCGTGGAACGACAGGCGTGACCGCACCGGACCGTTCGACGTGATCGGCGATGTGCACGGCTGCCGCACCGAATTGGAGACGCTGCTCGGGGAACTCGGCTACCAGCTGGCGCGCGACGATGCGGGACGTGCGGTCGGCGCGAGTCACCCGGCCGGACGCACCGCGGTATTCGTCGGCGATCTGGTCGATCGTGGGCCGGATACCCCCGGCGTGTTGCGACTCGTCATGGGCATGGTGCGCGCGGGAACGGCGCTGTGCGTCACCGGAAATCATGAGAACAAGCTGGTGCGTGCGCTCGATGGCAAGAAGGTGCGCATCGCACACGGGCTCGCGGAATCGCTGGCCCAGTTAGCGGCCGAGGACGAGGACTTCCGCAAGGCGGCGCTGGACTTCTGCCGCGGTCTGATCAGCCACTACGTACTCGACGGCGGCCGGTTGGTGGTCGCGCATGCCGGACTCAAAGAGGAGTACCACGGGCGTGCGTCCGGGCGGGTTCGCGCCTTCGCCATGTACGGCGAATCCACCGGGGAGACCGATGAATACGGCCTTCCGGTGCGTTATCCGTGGGCCGAGGACTACCGTGGCCGTGCCACTGTGTTGTACGGCCACACGCCGGTGACCGACCTGCGCTGGGTGAACAACACCCTGTGCCTGGATACCGGCGTCGTCTTCGGCGGCAAGCTCTCGGCCCTGCGCTATCCGGAGCGCGTACCGGTTTCGGTTCCGGCCGAGCGGGTTTGGTACGAGCCGGTGCGGCCGCTGGCGGCCACCACCATCGCGACACCCGGCGGTGTCGTGCACCGCGATCCGGGCGTACTCGACCTGGACGATGTCATGGGTCGCCGGGTGGTGGAAACCCGCCAGCACGGCCGCGTCGGTGTGCAGGAGGAGAACGCCGGGGCCGCATTGGAGGTGATGAGCCGCTTCGCGATCGATCCGCGGTGGCTGGTGTACCTGCCCCCGACCATGGCACCGTGTGCGACCACCCAGCTGGACGGCTACCTCGAACATCCTGCCGAGGCCTTCGACTACTACCGGTCCGAGGGCGTGCGGCACGTGGTGTGCGAGGAGAAGCACATGGGTTCGCGCGCAATCGTGCTGGTGACACGTTCGGCGCGGACCGCGGCCGACCGGTTCGGCGTCGACGACGGCAGCACCGGTGCGCTCTATACCCGCACCGGACGCCCGTTCTTCGATGACACGGCGCAGACCGAGGAACTGCTCACGCGAGTGCGTGCCGCAGCCGAATCCGCGAGCCTGTTCGAGGAATTGCACACCGATTGGCTGCTGCTGGATGCCGAGGTGATGCCGTGGTCGGCCAAAGCCGTTGGCCTGCTGCGCAATCAGTACGCCGCCGTCGGCGCGGCGGCGCGCGCCGCACTCGATACGGCGACCGATCTGCTGGCCGCCGTCACCGCCCGCGGCCTGGATGTCGCCGATCTCGCGGACCGCACCATGGCACGCAAAACCGACGCGGCGGCCTTCACCGCCGCCTATGGCCGCTACTGCTGGTCGGTCGATGGCCTGGCCGGACTACGAATCGCACCGTTCCAGATCCTGGCCGGTTCGGGCGTCAATTACGCAGTGCGCGACCATGATTGGCACCTGTCGCAGATCGACCGCCTGGTGGCCGCCGACGCCGAGCTGTTCACCCCGACCGGCCGGATGGTCGTCGATTTGACCGATCCGGCCAGCGCGGCCACCGCCACTTCCTGGTGGATCGAACTGACCACGGCAGGCGGCGAGGGCATGGTGGTGAAGCCGTACGACGCGATGGTCCGCGGCGACGGTGATCGGCTGGTGCAACCGGGCATGAAATGCCGTGGCCCCGAATATCTTCGGATCATCTATGGCCCAGAGTACCTGCGTGACAACAACTTGCGCCGACTGCGCACCCGCAGCCTCGGCCGCAAACGCTCAATGGCACTGCGGGAGTATGCATTGGGACTGGAGGCACTCGACCGTTTCGTCACGGGTGAACCACTCTGGCGCGTGCACGAGGCCGTGTTCGCGGTCCTCGCACTCGAGTCCGAGCCGGTCGACCCGCGCCTCTAACAAGCCGCGATTGCACGCGCGCCGATCGGATGACCGGCGTGCAACCTCCTGCCGGAAGGCATGGCAGACCAGGTGGATCTGGCCGAGAAATTGCCTCACTTGTCGACTCTGCTCGCGGCGCGGTCTGTGACGGCCGGGCCGATATGCCCCTCGGCATCCGCCCCTACGATGCGATGACGCCCGGCCGGAACGGCGTATCCACCGCCCTGGCCACGACGTACAGCGCCATCGCCAATGACCCCCTGACCGGCCACCGCCGTCTGCTGCGTCCAGAACCCACCCCCCGCATCGCCAAAATGGCACCGAACAGCCACTCCGCCCAACCACCAATCCGCACCCAAAACACACCGGTCATCCGCCGAGAATGCGCTGATGCAGGTGCACTCTCGATGTTTACCTGCGTGAGCGCATGGTGATCGCTTGTCCAAGCGGGTGCGTGGGGGCGAGGTTAGGGGGTGGGGGGTTTAGGCCGAGGGAGCGGATCAGGTGGCGGATTTCGTTGTGGTAGAGCTTGGCGGGGTGGGTGGTTTGGGAGCGTAGGTGGCCGAGGATTTCCAGGGAGACCAGGCCGTGCAGGTGGCCCCAGATGCGTAGGGCGATGGCTACTGCGGCTGGGGGGAGGTTTGGGAATTCCGTTTTTACCTCGCCGACGAGTTTCGGGTCGAAGTCGGACCACTCGAAACCGTTATCGGCGTAGTGCTTTTCGGCGTGTGGCCAGGCGCCTGCGGCCAAGCCGGTGAGGCCGGCGCATACGCGGTGCTCCGCGTCGGGGGCCGCGCCGCCTTCCGGGGGCCGGTAGTTGGGCACCGGATCACCGTAGATGAGGCGGAAGCCGGGCGAGTTCGCCAGGGACCAATCGCGAAATGCGCAGGCCCAAGCGAAGATTCGGCCGGAGGCGTCGGTCGCGGGGCGCGCGTCGCGGGCGGCTTCGACCGCGTCGGCGAGGTCGGAGTAGACATCGTTGATCAGGGCGGTGACCAGGTCGTCACGAGGCCGTCGCCCGCGGCCACCACGTCACCGCGTTCACCAGGGACGCGAGTCGAATCGCAGATAAACAGCCGAATGTCACCTGGCAGAGCCTCGACGTCTTCGACAGCGCGGCCATCGCCGCGGCACTGCCCGGCATGGACGTCCTCATCAGCTGCTACCAACCAGGAAATGCCGCAACGGATTTCCCTGGCACCGTCGCCCAGTCGATCGCCGACCCGACGGTTTACGGGAGCGCCGCACGCTCGCTCCTGAGCGCACTCGACACACATCCGCGAACCCGTCTGATCGTGGTCGGCGGCGCGGGCAGCCTGGAGTACGAGCCGGGCCGCGTCACCGCCGATGACGACCAGCGCCTCACGGACACCCTCGATGACCTGGGTCTACCCCGCGAATATGCCGCCGCGGTGCGCGGCCATCGCGCCGCCCTCGATGTCCTGCGCACCTCGAACCGGCTCTGGACCTACCTCAGCCCGGCCGAACTGATCGCCCCCGGCGAACGCACCGGCCGCTACCGGATCGGCGGCGACCAGCCGGTCCGCGATACCGACGGCCGCAGCCGCATCTCGATCGAGGACGCCGCCGTCGCCCTGCTCGACGAAGTCGAGCTGCCGCGATTCATCCAGCGCCGCTTCACCATCGGCTACTAGCAGCACACCTGCGCACCGGCCGTCCGAACGGCGGCCGGTGCGCGGCTTCAGCTTTCGCGCTTCAACTTGCGCCAGCCGCCCGCCCGATTGTTCGCGATGATCTGTTCGAACATCGCGAGAAGTGCTGGGGCATTGAGCTTTTCACCGTCATGGATAGCCACGGTGCGGCCGGTCTTGTTCTCGTGACCGCCGGTGATGATGCCCTCGGGATCGGGCACGATGCCGCCGTCGTACAGGAACACATTCACGTGCGTCTTCGCCGCGAGCAGTGCGCAGATATTGCCGTCCAGCACGAAGTACGGCTGCACGGTGCGTTTGATGGTTTCGACGACCTCGGGATCGGCGGCGTGCACCAGCTCGCGAACCTCGTGACAGATCGCCTGCTGCCACTCGGGTAGCGGGTCGATATAGGCGTCGACGCGCGAGTCCTTCCGATAGGACATACGCCGATCCAAGCACAATCACCGGGCGCGTTGGCGGGAAATTCCGACCACCGGACTGGAACTGCTGCGCAGCGGCGCCGGCGGCAATCCGCACGGCCTGGTCGCCGACCCGGGCACCTGCCGCCGGACCACCGATGTCCGCGACACCACCAACCTGGCCCTCGGCATGCTCGACACCCACGTCGGGGCCTACCTCATCCACCCGAAACACGGTGCCAGCGCAATCGCCCCCGGCCGCTACATCATCCGCCGCCAACGCGAACGCGGCACCGCCCCGGCCACCGGCCGCTCCCTGAACCACCTCATCGCCGACTGACCCGGAGCCCGAACGTGCGGGAATTCCACATGCGCAGCAGGGTTTCGAAGGCGCGGCGCTGCGCCGCACTCGGATTGCGGGCCAGCAACTGCTCAACCGCGTCGACGGCGCCCAGGCGCGACGCGGACGGCAACTCAGCCCCGTCCCCCGGCGCGAAGGTATCGCAGATGAGGCCGAGCGTCGCGCGCTGGGCGAGGGTCAAGGACACGAGTCCCTCCGGGACACAGCTCCAGAACAGTCATTAACTTAACCTACCCGCGCGAATCCGCCGACGAGCCTTATCTGCCCAGATGATCAGCAGCAGCACCTTCTGCAGCATGTCCAATGCCCGGCCGACGGCGAGCGCGGTGTCCACGAAATCTGCCCACAGCAGCCCTCTTTCCTCGGGCAATCGAGCCCCGAACCGCACTGTCGGAGGCAACGGATGCATGTCCACGCCGAAGATTCAGATGGCGGTGAAGAGGATTCGGAACGTGGTGCCCGCGCCGGGCGTGCGCAGCAGCTGGATCCGGGCACCGTGTGCACCGAGGATCGCATCGGCAATGGCGAGTCCGAGCCCCGAACCACCGGTGCGCGAACGTGATTCGGCCGCCCGGTAGAAGCGGTCGAAGATGCGCGGTGCGTTCTCCGGCGCAATGCCGGGTCCGTCGTCGCGGACATCGAGCACGGCGAATTCGGATGCCTCGGGCGGTGCCGCGCCCGCCTCGGCAGCCACCGGATCGACCAGCGTATTCGCGGCTCGGATCCCGACCGCAACGGTGACCGACGCCTCGGCTGGCGTGTGTACCAACGCATTATTGACCAGATTCGTCACGACCTGCCGCAATCGGTGCTCGTCACCGACCACCCGGACCGGCGCGTCCGGACCATCGAGTCCGATATCCCGGTCCGGCGCCCGGGTTACCGCATCGCGCACCACATCCGCCGCGAGCGCCGCCAGGTCGACCTCCGCCAGATCCAGCGCACGTTCCTGGTCGAACTTGGCGAGCAGCAGCAGATCGTCGACGAGCAGGCCCATCCGGATCGCCTCGCCCTCGATCCGGCGCATCATCTCCCGCACACCCGCCTCGTCCTGCGCGCCGCCGCGCCGATACAGCTCGGCGTACCCGCGCACCGAAGTCAGCGGGGTGCGCAGTTCATGGGAGGCATCCGCGACGAAGGCCCGCATCCGCCGTTCGGAATCGGCGAGTTGGCGCAGCGCCGAGGACAACCGGGTGACCATCACATTGAATGCGGCGCCGAGTCGCCCCACTTCGGTATGCGGATCGGTCGGTGCGACACGGCGATCCAGGTCTCCCGCGGCGATCGCCTCGGCCGTGTGCTCGATCCGGGTCAGCGGTCGCAGGCCGAGCCGGACCAGCACCGCCGCGATCACCGAAATGGCGATCAGCAGCGTTGCGCCCGCCGCGAGCTCGATGGCGCGGAGTTTGCCGGTGGTCGCCTCGGTGGTTGCCAGCGACATCGCGATCGCGACAGTGCCGCCATTGGGCTGCCATTCGGTCGCTGGCTGTACGACCGTGCGCACCCGCCACCGGATATCGCTTTTCTGGTCGCCGACCGTGAAAGCGGTATTCGCTCTGGCCCGCACCGAGGCCGCGTCCATCGACGGCAAAGCCGGTACCGTGCTCAACTCGACCGGCGCACCGAGCCTGCCGATAGGCCGACCCGCGACATCGAAGAACATGAGCCGAAAGTCCGAAGGCAACTGCTCGTACTCCGGTGCACCCGACGGTGGCGGCGGCGGTGGTCGCTTGGTCGAGGTCATATCGCTGGCAACATGATTCAGCTGTTCGTCCACCCGATCGAGCAGCGCACGATCCAACATCGCGATGCTGAGCAGCCCGAATGCCGCCATCCCGATCCCGGCGATCGCGACCAGGACCAGCAGTAGCCGGGTGCGCAATGTCAACCGGCGCCGCCGATCCCAGATCCGACCGGCCGTCACGAGCGCGCGCCGCCCTGCCGGATGGTGTAGCCGACACCGCGAATCGTATGGATCAACGGTGGATTCCGGGCATCCACCTTGCGTCGGAGCTGACTGATGAAGGTCTCGACGACCCGGGCGTCGCGCCCGGTCGCCGCACTCCACACCCGATCGATGATCTGCTGTTTGCTGACCACCTTTTCCGCATTGACGACGAGATACTGCAGCAGGCTGAATTCGGTGGCAGACAAGCAGATCTCTTCGCCGGCACGGTGTGCGGTATGCGCATCGACATCCAGCTCCAGATCCGCGTACCTGAGCACCCTGTCGTCGGACTCCGCACCCTGGGTGCGACGCAGAATCGCGCGCAGCCGCAGCACGACCTCTTCGAGACTGAACGGTTTGCTCACATAGTCGTCGCCACCGGCGGCCAGTCCGGCGATCCGATCCTCGACCGCATCCCGCGACGTCAAGAACAACACCGGCACCTGGTTGCCGGACTCCCGCAGCCGCCGCGCCACCGCATAGCCGTCCAGATCCGGCAGCATCACATCCAGCACCACGATGTCCGGTGGCCGCTGCACCGCCGCGGCCAATGCCTCGAGCCCACTGGCCGCGGTGTGCACGTCGAATCCGCTCATCCGCAGCGCGGCGGAGAGCAGGTCGAGAATATTCGGCTCATCGTCGACGACCAGCACGCTCGCGGCCGGTGACGCGTCACGGTCGGGCACGGCTACACAATATGCCGCACCGCCTGCCCCGATGCCGCCCAGAATCGGCAAGGACCGATGACTCACAGCAAGCCGACAGATTCACCACAGCTGAGCATCGATTCGAATGTCCCGCCCGATCCCCTCAGACCTCAGCTACCGCCCCGCATCGCCACAGCAGACTATCCGGCAACACTTCGGCGGCCACCGAACCAACGCTTCGATGCTGCCGGGCATGATCGTGCGGACGTGCCCGGTTACACACCGTCCTGATCGACGCCAAGGGCCGCCAGGATGCGGTCCAACTTCGAACCGACATCAGAGAACCGGTCATCCATTACCGAGAGCCGGCCATCGATCGCCGAGAGCCGACCGTCAACGCCGGAGAGCCGATCATCAACAGCAGAGAACCGGTCGTCAACGCCGGAGAACCGGTCATTGATTTCAGCCCTGAGACTGCCGATCTCCTCGATAACCGCGTCATGGTTGCGCGCAACCTTCGCGCCCAACGCGGCGAGGTCGGTCGGCGAACCAGCTTTCGCCTTCGCTTCCGCCTGCTGCATCGTCAACGCGGCCATGAGCGTCTCGAGGTTGGTAACCCGGTCCTCCAACGGCGCTGGCATACAAGATCCCCTCTCGAACAACTTCGGACCGGCGACGATGCTCAACCGGGCGAATTCAGGCCCACCCTATCCCGCCCCGACCCTCCCTACTGTTCCAGTCGGGGTGACAGGATTTGAACCTGCGACCCTCCGCTCCCAAAGCGGATGCGCTACCAAGCTGCGCTACACCCCGTGGCCTCGCGGCGAAAGAGAGCGCCGACGAGGATGAATCCTGCATGGAGCGGGTGACGGGAATCGAACCCGCACCATCAGCTTGGAAGGCTGAGGTTCTACCATTGAACTACACCCGCAGGCATACGACATCGATGGGATCGCCACGATGTCGTGTGCGCACCGACTGTACCGAATGCAGCGCCGGAAACGCTAATCCGCCCCCGCCGAACGACTGTGAACAGTTGACGGACGCGAGGCCACGGCCCAGCCGGCAATAATAGCTCATAGCTATCACTAATCGCTTCGAGCCGCTCGGCCGTTCTCGCCGAGACATGAACGGGCCGGTAGCCACCTGATTTCAGCCCCTTTCGGCGCGCCGTCGGCGTGTCGGTCCGCGACTTTCCGGCGAACAGAACTCATGTGTAACGCCGGAAGCGCGGCAGCGATCACATACCCGATCGCCATTCGCCAAGGATCGAGAACTCGTTGTAAAACAGCGTTTTTCGGTGCCGAGTGGCTTGCTAGGATCCTTTTTGCCGGACGGGGGTATCTGGAAAGGGGGCGGTGAGCGTGCACCGAGCGAGGTGGACACAACCGCGTAGCAGTGGGAACGATCGGGGTGAAACCGGCACCTGCGTGGGAACAGGGCACCCGGGTACCGACATCACCCGCGGCGGGTGAGTGCGATGTCTGCGGATATCGAACCACCCGTAGCGCAGAAGGCTGGCGCGTGGGCGAGTGCGGTCTGCGCGGAACCGGGATCACATGCGTCACCAGAACAGCTACAACCGGTGCTGGCCGAGATCATCGAGCAGCTACTGAAACTGGCCAGGTCCGAGCCCTTTCCGGTGCCCGAGGCGCGGATGTTGGGGGCACGGCTGGTCGAGGCGCCGTTCGAACGGACCAGAATGTTGGCCCAGGCCACCCGCTGGCTGCTCGGCTTCCCGGCGGGGGCGCCCGGGTCGCTGGTCGCCACGCGCTGGCCGCTGGTCGCCAGCCAGGCCATCGACAGCTACGCCCAGGCGCTGCAGGAACGGGCACTGGCCCAACAGGAACAGAACCTTTCGGCGGCGGTGTCATTGCGGGTCCAGGAGATCGCCGCATTGCAGCATCGGCTGCGGCACGAGGCCACCCACGACGCGCTCACCGACCTCGCCAACCGCACGCTGCTGCAGGACAAGGTGCGGCTGATGGCGGCCGACCCGAACCGGGGCGTCGGCCTGCTGCTGATCGATCTGGACCGGTTCAAGCAGATCAACGACAACTACGGCCATGCCGTCGGCGACGAGGTGCTCGTCGAACTGGCCCGCAGGCTGCGCGAGATCTGTCCGCCGGAGACCGTCATCTGCCGTTACGGCGGTGACGAATTCGTGCTCGCCACCAACCCGCACCACAACACCCTCGGCGATATCGCGCACCGCATCGTGGCGGCACTGCGTGATCCGGTGTGGTCGACGGCCGGTCCGGTACCGGTCTCGGCGAGTGTCGGCACCGCCTACTCACCGCCGGGCGAATCCTGCGATTTCACCGATCTGCTGCGCCGCGCCGATCGCGCGATGTACTCGGCGAAGACCGCTGGCGGTCGCCGCTTCGCCCTTGCCGAAACCGATAAACCCGACATCAAAGCCGTTGCGGGCTGATCCGCCACCACGCGGTTCGGCCACCACCGAGGCCCGTTGATCACCGATGAGGTCATCAGCGGGCCTGGTAATCGTTCAGCTGGCTTGACAGCTGGGGCACCAGAACAGGTTTCGGCCCTCCAGCACGCTGTGCGCGATGGGGGTGCCGCAGATGCGGCATGGGGCGCCGGGGCGGCGGTAGACGTAGGTGCGTGGGCGGTCGGCCGCATAAGACGGTTCACCGTGGTCGTGCTCGGGGCGGACGACGACCATCTTGCCGACCCGCACCCCGACCCGCATCAGCGCAACCAGATCGGTCCACATCGCGTCCCACTCCTCGGCGCTCAGCGACGTGCCCGGACGCTGCGGCGAAATGCCGTGCCGGAAGAGCAGTTCCGCGCGGTACACATTGCCGACACCGGCAAGCACCTGCTGGTCCATCAGCAGCGCGCCGATCGGCCTGCGCGAGCGGTGCATCCGCCGCCAGGCCCGTTCGGGATCGGTGCCGCGCCGCAGCGGGTCCGGGCCGAGCCGATCGGTCAGCGCCGTCAGTTCCGCGCGGGTGTACACCTCACAGGCGGTCGGGCCGCGTAGATCGGTACCGTACAGGCGATCATCGGCCGATGCGTCGCCGACGATCCGCATCCGCACCTGCCCAACCGGCTCCCCCATCGGCAACGGCACCTCGGTGAAAACCCCGTACAGGCCGAGGTGCACATGCACGATGAGACCCGACTCGTAGTGGTGCAGTAGATGTTTGCCGTACGCCTCGGCCCGCGTGAGCACCTGACCGTCGACCCGGGCGGCACCGGCCGCGAACTTGCCCTGCGGACTGGATACCCGCACCACTCCCCCGGCGAAGCGCCGTTGATGCAGTCGCGCCAGTCGGTGCAGCGTATGGCCCTCAGGCATCCGAGCCCGGCATCCTCTCTGCTGCGCCGCAGAGACGACCCGGGACACCGGGTCGCCTTGCGGGACGGCGTATTACGCGCTCAGTAGGCCGGAACAGCCGGGGGCACACCGGTCTTCTCGTACTCGGCCAGGATGTCGATGCGGCGCTGGTGGCGCGGCTCCTCGGACCACTTGGTCGAGATGAACGCGTCCACGATCGCCAGCGCCTCCTCGGTGGAGTGCATGCGGCCGCCGATGCCGATCAGCTGCGCGTTGTTGTGCTCACGGGCCAGCTGGGCGGTCTCCACGCTCCAGGCCAGGGCGCAGCGGGCGCCGGGCACCTTGTTCGCGGCGATCTGCTCGCCATTGCCGCTGCCGCCGAAGACCAGGCCGAGACTGCCCGGGTCGGCGACGGTGCGGCGGGCCGCCTCGATGCAGAAGGCGGGGTAGTCGTCGAGCGCGTCGTACTCGAGGGCGCCGCAGTCGACGACCTCATGGCCCGCCTGCTCCAGATGGGCCTTGACGTGATTCTTCAGTTCGAAACCGGCATGGTCGGCACCCAGGTATACGCGCATGGCTGCGATTGTGTCAGGCGTGTGCGGGCGTGCCGCGAGGGGGACATGCGTCACCGTGCCAGCCGGATTAACACCGGTAGCGGCCGCGGCGAATCGACAGGTATGCCACCCATGTTCGCGGCCACCGGGACCACCGCGCGACAACGGTTCCGAACGTCGTCTCCGGCAAATGAATAGAGTTCTCCGTATGCAGCCGCCCGAATCCAAGCCGCCCCAGCAGGCGGGCCATCCCGCCGACCCCTATCCCGCATTGAGCGGATGGGCGCAGGCTCAGGACGCGACCGCCACATCGAGCGGACGTGTTTCCGACCACCAGGATTCGCCCCAGTACCCCTCGATGCCTCAATACCCCTCGACACCCCAGCCCTACCCCGGGTTGCCGTACCCGACGCCCCACTACGGTCCGGCGCCGTACACCCCAGGTCCCCACGGTGTGGTCCCGGTGCCGCCCGGGACACCGCCGCAGCGTCAGCCGCGCGGTCTGTCGCCGTACGGTATGCCCGCGCGGCATCCGTGGGAGATTCCGCTGCTCGTGGTCGTATGTGTGATCACCACGCTCGCATTGCTGCTGGCATTGCTGGTGTTCGTCGACCTCATCCTGGGCGGGAAGCTGCCGAGTCTGTACGTGGCGATCCTGGTCTTCGCGCCGATCGTGGTCTGGTTCCTGCGCGGTATGGGTTATGCGGCCCAGCGGGTCAACGCCGTCAAGATGTCACCGACGCAATTCCCCGAGGGCTATCAGATGGTGGTCGAGGCGGCGGCACGATTCGGGTTGGCCAAGGTTCCCGACGCCTACGTGGTACTCGGCAATGGTCAGATCAATGCCTTCGCCTCCGGGCACGGGTTCCGGCGCTATGTCGCGGTCTACAGCGATCTGTTCGAAATCGGCGGCGCTGCACGCGAACCCGATGCACTCGCCTTCATCATCGGTCACGAGGTCGGGCATATCGCGGCCGGGCATACCTCGTACTGGCGCCAGCTCGGCATGTTCGTCGCGCCGTCGCTGCCGATCATCGGCAGCTCACTGATCCGGTCCCAGGAGTACACCGCCGACAACCACGGCTACTGCAACCGACATGTGGGTGCACCGGCCGCCATGGGCACCCTGGCCGCGGGCAAGTACCTGAACAAACTGGTCGGCTTCGACGAGATGGCCGACCGGGCCGCGGTCGAGAAGGGCTTCTTCGTCTGGGTCATCAATGCCATGGCCTCGCATCCGGTGCTGACCTGGCGGATGTGGGCGCTGCGCGACCGCAGCAGGCACGGCCGTCTGTTCCGGCGTCCGAGCCGACCGGCCGGTGCGCCCCCGGCCGGTCCGTATCCGAGCAGCTACGGCGAGATTCCGGCGCTGCCGCCGAAACCCGTGCCGTAGCGCAGCGCTCTCAGTCGAAGACCGGATCCTCGGTCCTGGTCCGCTTCAGCTCGAAGAAATGCGGGTAGTCGGCCAGGGTGACCGCGGCGTCCCACAGCTTCCCGGCCTCCTCCCCGCGCGGGATCCGCGACAGCACCGGACCGAAGAACGCCTTGCCATTGATGTGGATGGTCGGCGTGCCGACATCGGGTCCGACCTTGTCCATGCCCTCGTGATGGCTCTTGCGCAGCGCCTCGTCGAATTCCGTGCTCTCGGCGGCCGCGGCGAGTTCGGCGGGTAGGCCGACCTCGGCGAGCGAATCCGCGATCACCGCGGCGAGAGTCTCCTTGCGGGAGTCGCGCGCGTACTCCTCGCGCCGGTTGTGGATGCGGGTGCCCATGGCCGTGTACAGCGGGGAAAGCACCTTGTCACCGTGCTCCTGCGCGGCGGCAATGGCGACCCGGACCGGCCCCCAGCCGGTGGCGAGCAGCTCCTCGTACTGCGGCGGCAGCCCCTCCTTGCCCTCATTGAGCACCGACAGGCTCATCACGTGGAAGCGGGTCTCGATATCGCGGACCTGCTCGACCTCCAGAATCCAGCGGGAGGTGATCCAGCACCACGGGCACAGCGGGTCGAACCAGAAATCGGCGACATTCTTGGTGGTCGTCTCGCTCATGACCTGTTCCTCTCCATCGCATGCAGTTGGCGCGGCACACCGCTACCCGTGGCCAACCACGAAACCGTGCGATTCGTTCCCGTGCCGGTCGCCGATTTCCCGAAAGGCGGCATCGGGTCCCAGTAGGGTTGACACGCAGGCATCCGGTTCCCTCCCGAAAAGGAGTCCGCAATGACCTCTGATCAGCGTTTCGTCATCGTCGGTGGCGGTCTGGCCGCGGCCAAACTGGCGGAGGCACTGCGCGACAATGATTTCGCCGGAGCCGTGACGCTGATCAGCGCCGAGGACTATCTGCCCTACGAGCGCCCACCGCTGTCGAAGGAACATCTGGCGGGCAAGAAATCGCTCGAGGAATTCACCGTGGATCCGGGCCAGTGGTACCGCGATCACCACATCGACGTGCGACTGGGCACCGAGGTCGGTGCGATCGATCGGACCGCGAAAACCGTGACGCTGCCGGATGGTTCGACGCTGGGCTACGACAAGCTCGCGCTCGCGACCGGGTCGACACCGCGCCGGCTGCCGATTCCCGGTATGGACGCCCGCGGCGTGTACACCCTGCGCACCATTGGCGATTCCGACACCCTGATCGAACTGTTCGGCACCGCGCGCCGCCTCGTCATCATCGGGGCGGGCTGGATCGGGCTCGAGGTCGCTTCGGCCGCGCGCGCCGCCCAGGTCGAGGTCACCATTGTCGAATCCGCCGAATTGCCGCTGCTGGCGGCGCTCGGGCCGGAAATGGCCCGGGTCTTCGCGCAGCTGCATCGCGACCACGGCGTCGACTTCCGATTCGGCGCGCAGGTCAGCGAGATCATCACTCATACCGTGGAGACGGATCTGGCGTCCGGCGTCCGGCTCGCCGATGGCACCGTCGTCGAAGGCGATGCGGTACTGGTCGCGATCGGTGCGCGTCCGAATATCGAGCTGGCCGCGGATGCCGGGCTCGCGACCAATGGCGGCGTGCTCGTCGATGCCGGCCTGGCCACCAGCGACCCGGATATCGTCGCTGTCGGCGACATCGCCGAGGAGCAGCATCCGGTGCTCGGCCGCCCGATTCGGGTGGAGCACTGGGCCAATGCGCTCAACCAGCCCGCCGTTGCGGCCCGGACCATGCTGGGCAAGTCCGCGTCCTATGAGCGGCTGCCCTACTTCTTCACCGACCAATACGACCTGGGCATGGAGTACACCGGCTATGCCGCGCCCGGCGAGTACGCGCGGGTGGTGGTGCGCGGCGATGAGGCCAAGCGCGAATTCGTCGCGTTCTGGCTCGACGCCGACAACCGGGTACTGGCGGGCATGAACGTGAACATCTGGGATGTCACCGACCGGATCAGGGAGTTGATCGGCCAGCAGGTCGATCCGGACCGGCTCGCCGATCCCGCGACGCCCCTGTGATGCGGGTCACGGCCAACTATTCGAGAATGTGTCGAATCGGCGTGACGCGCTCCGACCGCATTGCGAGCGCGCCGGACGGGCGCACCGAAGGCCAGGGAGACCGGATATGAAGTACATGCTGCTCAAGACCTACGCACCCGCCGCCAACTGCGATATCCCGATCACCGAGTGGACGCCGGAAGAGATCCAGGCGCATCTGGATTTCCAGCAGGCGCTGGGTGCGGAGCTGGCCAAGAACGGTGAACTGGTCGACGCCCAGGGACTGGCCGGACCGGAGGATGCGCGGGTGGTCAGTTCGGACGGACGCTCGGCACCGGTGATCACCGACGGGCCGTTTCCGGAGACCAAGGAATTCCTCGCCGGATATTGGATCGTCGATGTGGAGAGCCCGGAGCGCGCGCTGCAGATTGCCGCGCAGGCGTCGGCGGCACCGGGGCCGGGCGGACAGCCGATCGGTGAGCGCATCGAGGTGCGCGCGGTGATGGGTGTTCCGGCGACCGACCAGTAGTCCGCGATGAGCACGATATTGCCCGCGGGCATCGAGGACCTGTTGCGCGAACTCGCGCCACAGGTCCTTGGCACCTTGGTGCGCCGGTTCGGTGATTTCGACACCGCCGAGGATGCGCTGCAGGAGGCCATGCTCGCGGCGGCGACGCAATGGGCCGCCGACGGTCTGCCGGACAATCCGCGCGGGTGGCTGATCCAGGTCGCGCACCGGCGGATGGCCGATGCGGTGCGTGCCGAAGTGGCTCGGCGGCGCAGGGAGACGACGGTCTTCGAACGCGATGTGCCCGATGCCGAGGCCATCGATCGGGATGACACGCTCGCCATGTTCTTCCTGTGCTGCCATCCGGCACTGTCGTCCGCGAGTGCCATCGCGCTGACATTGCGCGCGGTCGGCGGACTCGGCACAGTGGAGATCGCCAACGCCTTCCTGCTACCCGAAGCGACCATGGCGCAACGGATTACGCGGGCCAAGAAGAAGCTGGCCACCCTCGACCGGCCGTTCGCCCGACCCGGTGACCCGCTATGGCGCGAGCGGCTGGGTTCGGTACTGCACGTGCTGTATCTGATCTTCAACGAGGGGCACACCAGCACCTCGGGGCCCAACCTGCAGCGGACGGATCTCGCCGCCGAGGCCATCCGCCTGACCAGATCCATGCACCTGCTGCTCCCCGACGACACCGAGGTGACCGGACTGCTCGCGCTCATGCTGCTCACCGACTCCCGCCGGGCCGCGCGCACCGGGCCCCATGGTGAGTTGATTCCGCTCGCCGAGCAGAACCGCGCTCTGTGGGATCGCGCGCTGATCACCGAAGGCACCACGCTGACGACCGGCACCCTGGCATCGGGCCTCACCGGCCCCTACCAAATCCAGGCCGCGATCGCGGTGCTGCACGCGCAGGCCCGGCGTGCCGAGGACACCGATTGGACGCGAATCCTGGCGCTGTACAACATGATCGAGCGCATCTCGAAGAACCCGATGGTGACCCTCAACCGTGCCGTCGCCACCGCCATGGTCCACGGCCCCACCGCTGGCCTCGCACTCGCCGCCACCCTCGACGATCAACTGGCGGGCAACCACCGCCTCGACGCGGTCCGCGGCCACCTACACGAAATGGCGGGCGATTTCGACGCCGCCATCACCCACTACACCGCTGCCGCCCACCACACCACCAGCTCCCCCGAACGCAACTACCTAACCCTGCGCGCGGCCCACCTCCACCACCGCCGCTGACCCCACCACACCCGCCCTCCCCGTTCGCCTCGATCGGGGCGGCCAGGGACGGGCACGATGGACAAGGCGCTGGAAACCCGCGGTCAACGCCTTCGCGAGCACCTTCGCCGACCGCTGGCCCAACGCCCAAACCTACTGAGGAACAACGCCGGAAACACCGTTAGCGAGATAGACCCTCGAGTGGTGGTTGAGCGTGTGACAGGCTGCCGGAGTCGCACGTCGGGCCCCTGGCGCGCACGGAGGCCCTGCCAGATCTGAGAGCGGCGGCGGGGTCGCTGCGGTGGGGCCGTGTCGCGTGCGCGTCTACTTGCCACAGGCGGCAGACTGCTAGGTGTGGTTGGGAAATTCAGTGCTGGGATTCTGTTGTTCCGCCGGAGTTCTGGTGATGTCGAGGTCCTGATCGGGCATATGGGTGGACCGTTCTGGGCGCATAAGGATGCGGGCGCCTGGTCGATTCCGAAGGGCGAATACGACCCGGAGGACGAGAGCCCCGAGGACGCCGCGGCCCGTGAGTTCACCGAGGAACTCGGCCTACTGGTGCCCGAAGGCGAGCGGGTGCCGCTCGGCGAGGTTCGTTACGGCAGTGGCAAATCCACCAAGAACCTCACCGTCTGGGCCGTCGAGGCCGACCTGGACCCAGCCGAAGTGGTGCCCGGCACCTTCGATATGGAATGGCCGCCCAAATCCGGCCGAACCGCCACTTTCCCGGAAATCGACCGCGCCGCCTGGTTCGACCTCCGCACCGCCCACGAAAAGCTCGGAAACGGCCAACGCCCCTACCTGGACCGCCTCGCTCAACACCTCAGCTGACCGCTTCCGCACCGCCCGAGACCCTGCCCAGCGGTCAGCGGGTTGCGCCGCCCCAGGCCTGCCCGGTGATGAGTTCGTAGGCTTCCATGTACTTCTGGCGGGTGGCTTCGACGATATCGGCGGGGATCTCCGGGCCGGGATATTCCTTGTTCCAGCCGGTCGAGGTGGACCAGTCGCGGACGAACTGCTTGTCGAAGGAGCGCTGGGGGCGGCCGGGCTCCCATTCGGCGGCGGGCCAGAAGCGTGAGGAGTCCGAGGTCAGCACCTCATCGCCCAGGGTGAGAGTGTCACCGTCCCAACCGAATTCGACCTTGGTGTCGGCGACGATGACACCGCGCTGCGCGGCGTGCGCGGCGCCTCGGGTGTAGATCCGCAATGTCAGATCGCGCAATTGCTCGGCGACCTCGCGGCCCTCCTGGTTCACCACGTCCGCGAAGGTGATGGGCTCGTCGTGGCCCTCGGATGCCTTACTGGACGGGGTGAAAATCGGTTCGGGCAGTTTGTCGCCATCGCGCAGCCCCGGCGGCAGTGCGACACCGGAGACCGTGCCGCTTTGCTCGTACTCCTTGAGCCCCGAGCCGGTCAGGTAGCCGCGCGCGATGCACTCGACCTGCAGCATCTTCAGCGGCTTGACCCGAATGCCGCGACCGGCGAATTCCGCGGGCACATCGGTCGCCGAGACCACATGGTTGGGCACGTCGGTGAAGTACTCGAACCACCAGTTCGACAGCTGGGTCAGCAGCGCGCCCTTATCCGGGATCGGCGTCGGCAGCACCACGTCATAGACCGACACCCGATCCGACGCCACGAGCAGCAGTGTTTCGCCGTCCTCGTAGAGGTCGCGCACCTTTCCGGCGTGGATGTGCTGCACGTCGCGCTCCGATCCTGATCGATAGGGTTTATGGGAAAGACTTCCGCGCGGGCAACCTTACCGAGGTGGCATTGTGGTGAGTGCTGTGCCCGCCGGGCGGCCCGCCCGCACATGTTCTTCGACTAACGAAGGAGTCCCATGTCCGCACCGAACCTGACTCGCGACCAGGCAATCGAACGCGCCTCGACAGTGCAGGTCGAGACCTATCGCATCGACCTCGACCTGACCGACGGGGCCGGGAAGCCGGGCGAGCAGACCTTCTTCTCCCGCAGCACGGTCACCTTCACCGCGACTGCGGGTGCGAGCACCTTCATCGATATCGTCGCCCGCGGGGTCCGCTCGGCCGTGCTCAACGGCACCGCGATCGATATCGCCGACTACGACGAGTCAACGGGCATCACACTCACCGGTCTGGCCGAGCGCAACGAACTCGTCGTCGAGGCCGACTGCGAATACTCCAATACCGGTGAGGGCCTGCACCGCTTCGTCGATCCCACCGATGACGCGGTCTACCTGTACTCGCAGTTCGAAACCG
This sequence comes from Nocardia sp. NPDC004278, assembly GCF_053602975.1. Taxonomy (NCBI): domain Bacteria; kingdom Bacillati; phylum Actinomycetota; class Actinomycetes; order Mycobacteriales; family Nocardiaceae; genus Nocardia; species Nocardia sp. NPDC004278. The sequence continues at coordinate 146,715 of NZ_JBSGEQ010000019.1, read as the reverse complement.
CCGACGCCAAGCGCATGTTCGCCTGCTTCGACCAGCCGGACCTCAAGGCCACCTTCGATATCAGCGTGACCGCCGCGCCGAACTGGAAGGTCATCTCCAACGGGGCCGCCGTCGATACGCTGCTCGCCGATCCCGGTAAGCACCTGTTCCGCACCACCCCGAAGATGAGCACCTACCTGGTCGCGCTCATCGCGGGCCCGTACGCAGAATGGACCGACGCCTACACCGACGACCATGGCACCATCCCGCTCGGCATCTACTGCCGCGCCTCGCTCGCCGAGCACATGGATGCCGACCGGTTGTTCACCGAGACCAAACAGGGCTTCGGCTTCTACCACAAGAACTTCGGTGTGCCCTACGCGTTCGGCAAGTACGACCAGCTGTTCGTCCCGGAATTCAACGCGGGCGCGATGGAGAACGCCGGTGCCGTCACCTTCCTGGAGGACTACGTCTTCCGGTCCAAGGTGACCCGCGCATCCTATGAGCGGCGCGCCGAGACGGTGCTGCACGAGATGGCGCATATGTGGTTCGGCGATCTGGTCACCATGAAGTGGTGGGACGACCTGTGGTTGAACGAGTCGTTCGCGACCTTCGCCTCGGTGCTGTGCCAGTCCGAGGCGACCGAGTACACCAGTGCCTGGACCACTTTCGCGAATGTGGAGAAGTCCTGGGCATACCGGCAGGATCAGCTGCCCTCCACGCATCCGATCGCTGCCGATATTCCGGATCTGCACGCGGTCGAGGTCAACTTCGACGGAATCACCTACGCCAAGGGCGCTTCCGTGCTCAAGCAGCTGGTGGCCTATGTCGGGCTGGAACCGTTCCTCGCCGGACTGCGCGCCTACTTCACCGAACACGCCTACAGCAATGCCACTTTCGACGATCTGCTGTCGGCACTGGAGAAGTCCTCCGGCCGCGATCTGTCCGGCTGGGGCACGCAGTGGCTCAAGACCACCGGACTGAATATCCTGCGTCCGGATTTCGAGGTCGATCCCGGCGGCCGTTTCACCAGGTTCGCGGTCGTCCAGGAGGGTGCGCAGCCGGGCGCGGGTGAGCGGCGCGTGCATCGCCTTGCGATCGGTGTGTACGGCGAACGGGACGGAAAGCTGGTCCGCACCAACCGCATCGAACTCGACCTCGACGCGGCCGAGCGCACCGAGGTGCCCGAACTCGTCGGCGTGGAACGCGGCCAGCTGGTGCTGATCAACGATGACGATCTCACCTACTGCTCGGTTCGCCTCGATCCCGATTCGCTCGATGTGGTGCTGCACCGCATCCACGAAATCGTCGAACCACTGCCGCGCACACTGTGCTGGTCGGCCGCGTGGGAGATGACCAGGCAGGCCGAGATGCGCGCACGCGACTTCGTCGCCCTGGTGCAGCGCGGAATCGGCACCGAGACCGAAATCGGTGTGGTGCAGCGACTTCTGATGCAGGCCAATACCGCGATCGGCAGCTATGCCGATCCGGAGTGGGCGAATGCCACCGGCTGGACCGAATACGCCAACCGGCTGCTGGAACTGGCCCGTGAGGCCGCGGCGGGCTCGGATCATCAGCTCGCCTTTGTCAATGCGCTCACCGGCGCGCGGCTGCAGGCCTGGCATACCGAGGTGCTGCGCGAACTGCTCGACGGCGATCCGGCCACCGTCGGTCTGCCCGGTCTGGTGGTGGACACCGATCTGCGCTGGCGGCTGGTCACCGCGCTGGCGGCGGCGGGCGAGATCGATGCCGAGGGCCTCGACACTCCGGTCATCGACCAGGAATTGGCCAACGACCCCACCGCCGCCGGTAAGCGCCAAGCGGCGGCGGCGGCGACGGCGCGGCCGATCGCCGAAGTGAAGGAGCAGGCCTGGAACACGGTGATGACCGACGATTCGGTGCCGAATATCACCGCCCGCTCGATCGTCGGCGGGTTCGCACCGGCGGGCCAGGGCGAGCTGCTCGCGCCCTATGTCGACCGCTATTTCGCCGAGGTGCCCGGGGTCTGGGAGCGCCGCTCCAGCGAGGTTGCGCAAACCGTCGTCGTCGGCCTCTACCCTGTCTGGGCGATCAGCGAGGACGCCGTGGCAACGGCGGACAAGTTCCTCGCCGGTGATCACCCGCCCGCCCTGCGCCGCCTGGTGACCGAGGGCAAGGCGGGCATCGAACGCTCACTGCGCGCCCGCGCCTTCGACGCCCGGGGCTGAACGAGGCGACGGCACCTAGCCGGATCGAAACGGGGCGTGCAGATCATTGCGATGAGCACGCCCCGTTCGCATCTGTCCCGAGACATTGCAGGCCGCCGCTCGATGTTCCGTGCGGCACAACGCAAACGGCGCGTCCACCTTCGCAGGTGAACGCGCCGGGGTGAAACCGGTGGATCAGCGGCCGATGGCGGCGGCCATGACGCGGACCGCGGAGATCAGACCGTCGATGAGCTGGCCCTGGCGGAAGGAGCTCAGGGCGGCGGTGACGCCGAGCTGGCAGACGCGGTCATTGGCCCGGTCGGCGATCTCGCTGCCGGAACGGACCTCTACGGCCTTGTCGTTGGGCGAGACGGCGATGAGCACCGAACGCGCCGCCTCGGGGGTCGCCGGGAAGACCGCGTCCGCACCGGCGGCCGGATCCGCACCCAGATCGCCGATGAAGATGTTGAAGCGCACCTTGGTCGCGCGGGTCGCCTCGGTGAGCACGTTGTCCATGGCCAGCCGCTCGTCATCGCTGAACGGGGCTTCCTTGAACACCGCGCCGGCCTCGTGCACACCGGAGACGCGGCCGCTGCTGGTGACCACCGAACCGTGCGGCAATTCGGATTCGACTACCGCGGGCCAATTAGAATTTGCCACTTGCCCGGCCTCCGATCAGCTCCACCGCGGTGGACTCGATCGCCGCATGTCCATGCGACGACTCAGCAGTGTGGTGACCCGATCCGGTCACCTCGTCGGTGGCACTCCACAGCACGGGAGGCTGGGTCCACTTCTGACCGAGGTCGTAGTGGACCGGCTTCTCGCCGGGCAGTGGCTTGCCGAGAAACGACAATCCGGCGATCGCGCCGTAGATCACCAGCGGGATGCCGAGGAAGATCAGCACTGTCTCGAGAATGCTCACGACTGCACCTCGCTGGCGCTCGCCTTCGTCGTCCGCATGGCGCGCTGGCACATGGTTCGCTCGCTTCGCTCACTCACAGGCCTAACGGTAGACGATGCCGTGTAGTAGTTCGCGTTCTGGTCGAGCTCGTGTTGTCCGGTCACACCAGCCAGGCGGCGGCATTGGCGGCCAGCTGACCGTTCTCCGACGGGGCGCTGGCGAGCAGCACGTCACCGGGCGGCAAGGCGATCGGCACGGGCGAGGCGTTCAGCACACAGACCAGTCCACCGAGCCGACGGAAGGCGAGGCAACCGGCCGGGCTGCCGTACCATTCGACCCGGGGGCCCGCGAATTCCGGTCGGACACCACGCAATTCGATCGCCATGCGATACAGCGACAGGGTGGAGCCCAACGCCTCCAGCTGCGCCTCGACCGTCGACGCCGCCCACTGCGGCGGCATCGGCAACCAGGCCTCGCCCGTGGTGAATCCGAACGGCGGCGCTGCCCCCTCCCATGGAATCGGCACCCGGCAGCCGTCGCGTCCGCGCTCGGTATGTCCGGAACGTTCCCAGACCGGATCCCGCAGCGCCGCCTCGGGCAGATCGTCGACATTGGGCAGTCCGAGTTCGGCGCCGTTGTAGATGAAAACCGCGCCGGGCAGTGCCAGCTCGACCATCATCATGGCGCGGGCCCGCGCCACGCCGACGGGACCGCCGCCGTACCGGGTGACCTCACGCGCGATGTCGTGATTGGACAGCGTCCAGGTGGGCACCGCGCCCACCGGCGCGACGGCCGCGAGCGAATTGTCGATGGCCGCGCGCACCGCGTCGGCATCGAACCGGGTCTCGGCGAGGCGGAAGTTGAAGGCCAGGTGCAGTTCGTCCGGCCGGACGTACTCGCCGAAGCGGGTGTTGTCGTCCACCCAGACCTCGCCGATCGAGACCGCGTCCGGATATTCGTCGAGCACCTTGCGGATGCGGCGGTGGATCTCGTGCACGGCGGGATTGTTGAAACGCGGATCGTCGTCGTCGTGCACCAGCATCTTGGTTTCGACGCGTTCCATATCGGGCAGGCCGTCCGGTTTGGCCATACCGTGCGCGACATCGAGGCGGAACCCGTCGACGCCCCGATCCAGCCAGAACCGCAGCGTCTGCTCGAAATCGGCGGCGATCTCGGGATTTGCCCAGTTCAGATCCGGCTGCTCCGGCGCGAATATGTGCAGGTACCACTGGCCGGGCCGGCCGTCGGGCTCGATAACGCGGGTCCAGGCGGGCCCGCCGAAGATGCTCGGCCAGTTGTTCGGCGGCGTCGCGCCGTCGGGTCCGCGGCCGTCGCGGAAGATGTAGCGCTCGCGTTCCCGACTGCCCGGTGCCGCGGCCAGCGCCGCCGCGAACCACGGATGCTGGTCGCTGGTGTGGTTCGGCACCAGATCCATGGTCACCTTGAGACGGCGGTCATGCGCCTCGGCGATCAGCTCGTCCATTGCCGCCATACCGCCGAAGAGCGGGTCGATATCGCGCGGGTCGGCGACGTCATAGCCGCCGTCGGCCATGGGAGAGCGCATCACCGGACAGATCCAGAGTGCGTCGACCCCGAGTAGTTCCAGGTAGCCGAGCTTGTCGCGAATCCCGCGGAGATCGCCGATCCCGTCACCGTCGGAGTCCGCGAAGGACCTCGGATAGATCTGGTAGAACATGGCCGACCGCCACCAAGGTTGGGCGGTGCGATCCACCGGCGCCGGGATGGCAGGCGTATCAGTCACATCCGTAATAGTGCCAAAGATTTTCGGCAAATTCGCTCAGGCTCAGCCATGTTCGATGATATCTGGCAAATATTCAGCATTCGATATGCGAGTCGAAAACCTCGGGACAATGCGGGAGCTCGACCAAAACGATCTCACCAGGCAGCATTCACCAGCGAATTTGCCGCCATCTCGAGGTAATCGAGCAATGCCTTGCGATGCTCATCATCCAGAATTTCCGGTCCGATCTCTGCCACGCCGATCCGCATGCAGCGCAGCCACGCGTCGCGCTCCACCGGACCGATCTTGAACGGCATATGCCGCATTCGCAGCCGCGGATGTCCGCGCTCATCGGAGTAGGTGCGCGGCCCACCCCAGTACTGCTCCAGGAACATGCGCAGCCGCCGCTCCGCCGGTCCGAGGTCCTGCTCCGGGTACAGCGGGCGCAATACCTCGTCGGCCGCCACCTCTCGATAGAACGCCGCGATGATCCGGTGGAACGTCGCCGCCCCGCCGATCGCGTCGTAGAACGACGTCGCTGTCTGCTCGCCGGAAGTCATCAGGTCCTCTCGATCGGTCCGCACTGATCGTTTCGAGCGACCCGCAAGCGATCGCTACGGGCCGTTTCGGGCGACCCGCAAGCGATCGCTACGGGCCGCACTCCATTGTGCCCGCGTCACGAACGGGCAGCCCTTCAACCACAGTTCATCCGACATTGTGCGAAATCACCGTGCAATAGTGCGCATTCCATGGTCAACTGGGTGGCAGTCTCTGCCGAGATACCACATGATCTTGATAACTATGAAACCGGGGTCCCCATGAAGCAGCGGCACGGCCGATCACACGAGGCCAGGACGCACCGACAACTCCAGCCCGCCGACGTCCACAATCGTGGGTCGGGGGCTACTCCGCTGCACATCTTGTCCGATCACTATCCGGGTGCACATCGCACCGGTGAGCCTGCTCACCACAATCCGCACCTCACGCCGGTCCAGAACGAGACCGCCAATTGGTTGAAGCGCCGGGTGTTGCTTCTCAATGCCACCTACGAGCCGCTCACCGCGCTGTCCGCACGCCGCGCCGTGGTGCTCCTGATCTGCGATAAAGCCGATACCGTCCACCATGATCCGGAGGGATCGGTGGTGCATTCCGCCGAATCCGCCGTCACGATTCCGTCGGTCATCCGGCTGCGCAGCTACGTTCATGTGCCCTATCGGGCGCGCGTCCCGATGACCCGCGCCGCCCTCATGCATCGCGACCGCTACCGCTGTGGGTATTGCGGTGGTAAGGCAGAGACCATCGATCACGTCATCCCGCGCAGTCGCGGCGGCGAGCATTCCTGGGAGAACTGCGTCGCGAGTTGTGCCCCGTGTAACCACCGCAAGGCGGACAAACTGCTCAGCGAGTTGGGCTGGACGTTGCGTTCGCCACTGGTCTCGCCGAAGGGACCGCACTGGCGGCTGTTGTCGACCACCGCGGAGTTGGATCCGGTGTGGTTGCAGTATCTCGGCGAGGGTGCCGCCTAGCTCCCGACCGGATCGGTTCCGTCGGGCCGGGATTGGCATTCATTCGCCGCACGCGTTCACGGCCACCAGGTACGCATCCACGGGGGTCGATCGGTGCACGTCATCCGGCTGCGTCCGCGGCCGACGATTTCCGACTAGGTGTACTCGATGACGAAAGCCGCCGAGGTGTTGGGAGCCAGGGCTTCGAAGACGTGGGGGGCATCGCCCGGGTAGGAGATGTAGTCGCCGGGTCCGAGTTCGACGGTTGCGTCGATCGGGCCGGTGCGGGCGCGGCCGCTGGCCAGCAGTACGTGCTCGATCACACCTGGACTGTGCGGGTCGGATCTGCGGGCGTGGCCGGGTTCGGCGGTGATCCGGAAGAAATCACGGCGGGTATTCGCAGGTCCGGCCGCCAGCAGGGTGGCGCGGTAGTCGGATTCCGCGGCGACCAATACCGGGCCCTCCCCCGCGCGAATAACCTGAACGGTCGGGCGTGGCGGGTCGAGCAGCCGCGATAGGGGCATATCCAGGGCAACACACAGTGCCCACATGGTCTCCAGGCTCGGATTTCCGGTACCCGATTCCAGTTGGGACAGTGTGGATTTCGCGACGCCTGCACGGTTGGCGACCTCGGTGAGCGACAGCCCGGCGCGGGCACGCTCCCGGCGCAGCGCAGCGGCGATCACTGCCTGCGGCGTCGTCGGATCCTGGTCCATGCGCGCTCCCGTCGACTAGGGGGATGGCAGGCCGGTAAAGCCGGCCGGGGTGGGTCATCAACACAGTTGAACCGCCCAACAGAGAATCATATTGACGAATCGCCCCGCCGTGTTCACTATAAGCTACATGCGTTCGATATGGCGAACACTCGATCGGGACACACTCGCCGGCATCGCGGCGGTACTCCTGGCGGTCGGTCTGATTGCGGTTTCCTATGGCGCTACCGCCGTCACCTCGGGTTTTCCAATGTGGGTTCCGATCGTGCTCGGGATCGTCGTGCTCGCGGGCGGTGCGGAGTTCCTCTTCATCGGGATCATGGCGGCGGGTGGCAGCCCGATCGCGGCCGTATTGGCCGGGCTGTTGGTCAATGCCCGGCATCTGCCGTACGGGCTCTCGGTGCCCGATGTGGTCGGCACCGGATGGCGGCGGCGGATCGGCGTCCATGTGATGAACGACGAATCCGTCGCGCTGGCCCTGGCCCAGCCGGATATTGCGCGTCGGCGGGCCGCGTACTGGGTGAGCGGGTTGGGTGTGCTCATCGCCTGGCCCGGCGGTGCGGCGATCGGCGCGCTGATCGGCACGATAGTGCCCGACACCGGTGCGATCGGGTTGGACGCGGTGTTCCCCGCGGTGCTGTTATCGCTGGTCATGCCCGCGCTGCGGGCGCGGGACACCTTGCGGGCGGCGCTGATCGGAGCGATCGCGGCCGTGGCGAGCGCGCCGTTCCTACCCGCCGGAATGCCTGTGCTGGTTGCGCTTTCGGGGTTGTTCTTCGCGATCTCGCGGAACGACGACGGCGAGGCCGAGCCCGGAGAGGCGCGGGCGGCATGAGCGAGCGATTCATCGGCGGAGCTCCGGCCGAGCCGAGGACCATGGCGGCACAGGCGTGAGTACCCCGATCTTGCTGGTGGCCATGTCCGCACTCTCCGCCGGAACCTACGCCTTCCGCTCATCGGGCCCCGCGCTGCGCAACCGCATCCGCTTCCCGGAGCGAGCAACGAAACTGCTGGAGATCGGCGCGGTCGTCCTGCTCACGGCGATGGTCGCCATCACCACAGTGCCCACCGGCTCCGGCCACCTCGGATTCGCCTTGCCCGCAGGGGTTTTGGTCGGTGGCCTGCTGGCCTGGCGCAACCAGCCCATGCTCGTCGTCATCCTCGCGGCGGCCGCAACCACCGCCTTCCTGCGCCTGCTCGGCCTCTCCTGACCCGCCGGTTCCGCATCACCAAATCCATTCAGCCGCACCCGCTCTCGGGATCCGCACTGCGCGACGGATGCGAATCCCGACCGGAGGTGCGGGAATTCGCGACAGGCAGCGGCGGCAGGGCGTTCGGATCAGCTGGGGGTAAGCGGGATGCCGCCGCCTCGACGGCGGGCGACGGAGCCGTAGCGGGCATCGAGGCGGAGCCAGGTTCTGGTGGCACGGACCCGGACGATTTCGGCGGTCGGGATGCGGCGGGGGTCGGCCCTGTCACCGGAGTGGGGGATGAAATCCATTGCAGTGAGCGCGAATACGACGCGCATCGGGACCTGGACCTGGTCGAGCGCCCCGGAGACGGTGAGCACCGTCTGGTCGAGCAGGGAGGCGGGCGGGCCATGGCTGCTGCCGTGTTCCTTGGCCAGTGCCGCACCCTGTTCGGCGAGCTCGACGAGGGTGCGCGCGGGCACATCGTCGACATGTTCGAAGCCGACATCCGGCGGGAGCGCACCACGCCAGGCCGAATCCATCGAATAGCCGAGATCGATCGGACTTCCGGACGGCAAACCGGCCAGCACCAGATCGGCACCGACGGTGACATCGTCGGAACCGAGCTCGGCGAGCACGGTGCGCACCGCGAGCGCTTCGAAACCCGTTGCCACCCACGCGGATACGTATCGTTCGCCACGACGGCGCAGACGCACCACCACCGCGGGATCCAGCCGAACGGCCCGGCTCAGAAATGTCGCCAGATTCTCCCGCTCGGCCGGATCGGAAACCTCCAGGACGCGCTGTCCCGACATCAGTGCTCCCACATCACCACATCGCGGCCGCCACCATACGACGACCGCAGTCCGCCACCACCGCTATGCCAGCGGATTCAGCCGCCACCGCACGGCCGCCGATACCGACGACCACTGCCCGACGGCCGAAACCAGCCATTACTGCCCAACGATTCCGCCGCCCGAACGCCCCGGGCAATCGCTCATTCTTTCCACTCGGCGAGGTAGTCACGTTCGGTATCGGTGAGCCGTCGCAGGCGCTGCGTCCGCATATCGAAGGCCGCGATCTGGGTGGAGGCGAGCACCGCGGGCGGCGAGTCCGGGGCCGCGCCGTTGGCTCGGACCTCGTAACCGATGGTGAAATCAACCGCCCGCAGCTGCTCGATCCACATCGCGATATCCAGCGGGGTGTCCTCGTGCCGCAGCTGACCGCGGTAGCGGACCCGAAGGTCCGCCAGCACACAGCCGGTACGCAACGAGGCGGTCGGACGCCCGTCCTCGAACAGCCACGGAATCCGCGCCTCCTCCAGCAACGTCACCATGCGGGCATGGTTGACGTGCTGGAACACGTCCATATCCGACCACCTGACGTCTACCTTGGCGTGGAATCGCTTGGGCAGTAATAGGCTGCCGCCCTGCGCCTTTCCGCTGCTGCTCAACGGACTCGTCAACGTGGTACCTCCGATTGGGCGCCCACCCCGCTCACCATGCTTCGCACTTGCCGCGCCGCAACCGACAGCGTGGCGAGATCGTGGGTTCCGGACTCGAACAACTCCGACAGCGCTGCCCGAGCGCGTCCGAGCCGGGACTGGTTTTTCGACTCCCAGTATGCAATCTTCTCGTCCGCTGTCTCCTCCGGGTCACCGCCGGAGAGCACGTCGAGGGTCAGCGAGCGCAGCGAACCGTACATATCGTCGCGCAGTGCGAGCCGGGCCAGCGCGTGCCAGCGATCGCCGCGTTCCAGGTGGCTGACCGCCTGCAACAGCCAATCGATCTTGAGGTGATCGTTGAGCGCGTAGTACAGCGAACCGACCTCATCGCCGTCGCGATCGGTGATATCTGCGATATCCAACACATCGAGCAGCGGGAACAGATTCAGCAGCCCGAAGACCTCGGTGGCGAGGTCGGTCGGCGCGCCGCGCGCAATCAATTCGGCGGACTGATCGGTCAGTATCGAGACGTGATGTCCGCGCAGCCAGCCGGGCACCTGCGGCGCCAGCTCCCGCACGCCCCTGCTGTACCGGTTGATCTCCGCGCCGACCGCGATCGGCTGCGGACGGTTGCTCAGCAACCAGCGCGAGGCGCGGTCCAGCGTCCGCTTGGTCTCCAGCTCCAGTTCGTCGCGCACCGACACCGAGGCGTCGGTGGCCCGGATCCGCGCCCACATATCGTGCAGGTCGAAGATCTCGCTGGCCGCCGCGAATGCGCGCACCGCATCCGTCGTGCTGGCTCCGATTTCCTCGTTCAGCCGATGGGCATAGGTGATGCCGCCGTAGTCGACCATTTCGTTGACCACCATCGTGGTGGTGATCTCCCGACGCAGCCGGTGCCGCTTGATGGCGGTGCCGAACCGAGCCCGCAAAGGTGTCGGGAAGTACTCCGGCAGCCTGCTGGCGAAGTACGAGATATCCGGCAGATCGGTCTCGAGCAGATCGGCCTTGAGCGAAAGCTTCACGTGCGCCATGAGATTGGACAGCTCGGGCGAGGCCAGACCGGTGCCCTCCTCGAGTCTGCGCTTGATCTCCACCTGCGACGGCAGCGCCTCCAGGTCGCGGTCCACCCCGCGACGCGCCTCCAGATCCTCGATGAGCCGCTGGTGCACATTCAGCATCCGGGGCGCCTCGGCCCGCGAGATGCCCATCAGGAAATTCTGAGAGACGTTGTCCTGCAGCACCAGCTGGGTGACCTCATCGGTCATCGAGGCGAGCAGCGGATTGCGTTCGGCCTCGGGCAGTCCGCCCGCGCTGACCACACCGTCGAGCAGCACCTTGATATTGACCTCGTGGTCGGAGCAGTCCACACCGGCCGAGTTGTCCAGCGCGTCGGTATTCATCTTGCCGCCGTTGCGGCAGAACTCGATGCGGCCGAGCGCGGTCGCGCCCAGATTGCCGCCCTCGCCGATCACCTTGACCCGCAACTGTTTTCCATTGACCCGCACCGCGTCATTGGACTTGTCGCCGACCTCGGCATTGGTCTCGGTGCTCGCTTTGATGTAGGTGCCGATACCACCGTTCCACAGCAGCTGCACCGGCGAAAGCAGGATCGCGCGCACCAGTTCCGGCGGCGAGAGCGCGACCACATCATCGGCCAGCCCCAACGCCTTTCGCGCCTGCGGGCTGATCGGCACCGACTTCACGGTGCGATCCCAGACGCCACCGCCGGTACTGATCAGCGAGGTGTCGTAGTCCGCCCAGGACGAGCGCGGCAGCGCGAACATCCGCTGCCGCTCCCGGAACGAGGTGGCCGCATCGGGATCGGGATCCAGGAAGATATGCCGATGGTCGAATGCCGCGACCAACCGGATGTGCTCGGAGAGCAGCATGCCGTTGCCGAAGACGTCACCGCTCATATCGCCGACCCCGACCACAGTGAAATCCTCGGTCTGGGTATCGATGTTCATCTCCTGGAAGTGGCGCTTCACGCTCTCCCAGGCACCCTTGGCGGTAATGCCCATCGCCTTGTGGTCGTAACCCGCCGAACCACCCGAGGCGAATGCGTCACCGAGCCAGAATCCATAGCGCTGCGCCACATCGTTGGCGATATCGGAGAAGGTCGCGGTGCCCTTATCGGCGGCAACGACCAGGTAGGTGTCATCGCCGTCGCGGCGGATCACCCGCGCGGGCGGCAGCACGGCACCGGTTGCCCGGTCCACATTGTCGGTGACATCGAGCAGACCGGAGATGAAGGTCCGGTAGCACTCGACGCCCTCCGCGCCGAGCGCCTGCCGATCCGCGGTCGGATCACCGGTGGCCGCTGGCGGCTGTTTGACCACGAACCCGCCCTTGGCGCCGACCGGGACGATGACCGCGTTCTTCACCGCCTGCGCCTTCACCAGACCCAGGATCTCGGTCCGGAAATCCTCCAGCCGGTCAGACCAGCGCAATCCGCCGCGCGCCACCGGACCGAAGCGCAGATGCACGCCCTCAACCCGCGGCGAGTACACGAAGATCTCGAATTGCGGCCTCGGCTTGGGCAATTCGGCGATCTCACGCGGCTCGACCTTCACCGAGACGTACCCGCGCGAATTGCCCTCGGCGTCGGTCACATAGTAGTTGGTCCGCAATGTCGCCTTGATCAGCGACAGGATCGCGCGCAGGATGCGGTCGGCGTCCAGGCTGACGACGTCGTCGATGCGGCCGCGCACCCGAGTCTCCAACTCGGCGGCGTGCTCGGCGGATTCGGTATCCGGATCGAACCGCGCCGTGAACAGATCGACGAACAGCTTCGCGATATCCGGATACGCGAGCAGGACCCTGGCGATATTCGCCTGGCTGTACGGAAAATCGGCCTGCTGCAGGTACTTCGCGTACATCCGCAGGATCGACACCGCACGCCACGGCAGCCGGGCGCGCAGCACGAGTTCATTGAGCGCATCCGCCTCGGCTCGGTCGTACCACATCGCCTCGAAGGCCGCGGTGAACCGATCGTGCAGCCCTTGCTCCGCCGAGGCCAGCGCATCGGCTCGGGCCGAGGACTCCAGCAGTTCGGCGTCCAGATCCTTATCCAGCGAACTGCGCAGCAATTCCGGCCGGGCCAGCAGACCGAAGTCGTAGATCCAGCGTTCCCCGCCCTCATCGCCGGGCACCGGATCCAACAGGATCTGGTACGGCCGTTCGTCGACCACTTCGACACCGAGACTCTGCAGCACCGGCAGCACCTGGCTCAGTGAGATGCCGGTGCCGCCGATGTAGAGGGTGAACCGCCACGAGCCCGGAACCGAATCCGCATGGCGGTACAGGTATTGGTCGATCGAACCCTCGGTCAGCCGCTCCAGCCGGACGACGTCGGCCAGTGCACGGTCGGAGGCGAAATCCTGTTTGTACGCCTCCGGGAACGCCTCGGCGTAGCGCTGCACAACCCCCGGATCCAGCACGGTAGAGGTGCTCACCGCATCGTTGAGGCGGTCATCCCAGGTGTGCGTCGCCTCGGCGAGCAGATTCTGGATGCGCAGCCGGTTGGCCTCGGAGGTATCGGCACCGGCAACTGCCTCGCGCGGCGCCCCCACCCCCGTCTCCGGCATGCGCACCGTGAAATACACACTGGCCAGTTCGCTTTCGCTGACCCGCGCCGAATAGTCGATGGAGACGCCACCCAGTTCGCGGACCAGGATTTCCTGCATCTCCAGCCGCACCCGGGTGGTGTAGCGATCGCGAGGCAGATAGACCAGGCATGCGACGAATCGGCCGAAACCGTCCGAACGCAGGAACAGCCGAACCTGCCTGCGCAGACCGACATTCAGGACCGCGGTGGCCGTGCGGCGCATGGTCTCGGCATCGGAGGAGAACAGTTCGGTGCGCGGGAACGACTGGATGACCTCGAGCATGGCCTGACCGGAGAACGAATCCAGGTCGAAGCCGCTCTGCTCGATCACCGCGCGCACCCGGCGCTCGATGACCGGAATGTCGAGGACGTTCTCGTGCACCGCCGTCACGGTGAATACACCGATGAACAGGTGCTCGCCGACGATCGTGCCGGATTCGTCGAAGTCCGCGACACCGATGAAATAGGGGTACACCGAGCGGTGCACGGTTGCGGGCACCAGGCCTTGGGTGAGCATCAGCAGCGGACGGTCGCCCGCGTTGACCGGCACTCGGAAATCGGTGCCGACATCCGGGCGCAGCACGCCGAGGCAGGTGCCGGGCAACGGATTCGAGATCGTCTGCCTCTCCTCGCCGCCGAACCGGTAGCGGGCGTAGCCGAGCACGGTGAAATTGCCACTGTCCAACCAGCGCAACAGATTCGCGGTATCGACCAGATCGGTATCGGAGAACGGCGCGTGGCCGGATTTGGCGGCCAGCTCGAGCTCATCGGCCAGATTGCTCTGCACCTGTTTGATGGCCTCGGTATCGCCGATGACCTGACGCACGTCGGCGACCACATCCGGCATCGACTGTTCGATCCGGTCCAGTAGGGCGCGACTGGTCGAGGGGTGCAATTGCAGGTGCATCCAGGATTCGCGCAGACCGGTGCTGCCGTTGCTATCGACCTCGTGCGGCGCGGCGCTGGTCAGCCGTCCGTCCGCATCGCGCGTCACCTCAAAGATCGGGTGGATCACCTCGCTCACGCTGACGCCCATCCGGCTCAGCGACGAGGTGATCGACTCCACTAGCAGCGCCATATCGTCGGTGACCAGCTGCACCGCGGCGCCGAGCCCGGAGGCGTCGTCCGGGTGGTACACCCGGACCAGTGCCCGCCCGGCCGTGCGGGTCATCGCGAGCTCCATATGCCGCCGGAAGATCTGGGTGATCCCGGTGATCGCGCAGTCCACATCGCCCGCGTCGACGTGGCGGAAATACGCCTCCTCGAGCGTCGCGAGTTCGCCGCGCAGCGACTGCGGCAATCCCGCGGCCCACGCCGCGCTGGACAATTCGGACGAGACAGTCATTTTTTTCGCCAACTCCTCGGATTCGGTTCCGCAACAAAGTGACGCCGGTCCGAGAGTAGCTGTGCCTTGCAGACGCGGGGGTGAATTCCCTTCTAAATGCAGGGTGTTCACCGATACCACAGCGTTCGCCGCTTGGTTGCCGAGGTCGATGATCCCGGCACAGCACCTGATCGGACCGGCAACGTCAGGTAGACGCGATCGCGGTGGTAGCGACCCAATGCCCGGACTGCGCCTGCGCATGCACGTTTCCAACCATAGTCAGATCTGTGGCCGGATGTGCATCGACCGTATTTCCTTCGATGCAGACGCCGCCGGGTGCGTGTTCTCCGCAATTCCTTCGGCAGAACGACCGTTCGATGGCGTCATGCGCGGATGCTACCGCTCGGCGGCCTGCAACCAGCCGCCGAGCCGGACCGATTCCGAATGCCGTTCGGCGATGCCCACCGTGGATTGCTCGGACTGCGCCCACTGGTGCACGCCGTTACCCTGTCGAGCTCGGGTTCCGCTGTGATTCATGCGCACGTCACATGGTGACGCTGGACCTCACGCTTCGTTCATGACGGGATCCACCGGCATATCGAGAGGCAGTGAACGCGATGCCACACATCAGCGGACGAGAGGCGCCGGTCCAGATCACCGGTGCCGCCTATTTCCTATTTCGCGCCGCCCGGACGCATACCGATCGTCACCTCCAGCACCGAGATCGTGGCGTTCAGCCCGACGGGCGCAGTTGCGGCAAGTGACGGCCGTGCGGGAGCAATACGCACGCGAGTCGGGCACATCACGTGACGTCGACTTCTTGTGGACGACCACGTCGCTACGGCACGTCGCACTGGCGAGCGACCGGCGCGACGGTGCTGCGCGACGGAATCGAGCTGCTGACACTGCATTCCGACCGCGGCATCGTCAATGCAGGCGCCGTGACCTTCCACGGTGTGGTCACCGATGTGCTGTACCAGGCCAGGGAGCGGCTCGGGGACGATCGACCCCCGGACTGGTTGTGCACCGCGATCGCCCCTGGACTGGTTGTGCACCGCCCGCGATACCTATATCCCACTGGTTGCGGCCGAGCAGACCGGTTGCGGCGGCGAGTTGTTCCAGGAGTGCGTCGCGTTCAAGTTGTCGGCGCGTCGCGCGGGCTTCATCGGACCACGAAGTGGCCTCGGCGATTTCGTCCTCCAGATCGCGCAGCGACCAGCCGCCGCAGCGGCGAAAGGCCACCCGGCGAGGCGGTACATCGACCGCCCCGCCGAGTGCGAAACTCAGTCGCGGGTGAGCTTGCGGTGCGTCACCCGGTGCGGCCGGGCAGCTTCGATGCCGAGACGCTCGATCTTATTGGCCTCATATGCCTCGAAGTTGCCCTCGAACCAGAACCACTTGGCGTCGTTATCGCTATCGCCCTCCCACGCCAGGATGTGGGTGCAGGTCCGGTCGAGGAACCAGCGGTCGTGGGAGATGACAACGGCGCAGCCCGGGAACTGTTCGAGCGCATTCTCCAGCGAACTCAGCGTCTCCACGTCGAGGTCGTTGGTCGGCTCGTCGAGCAGGATCAGGTTGCCACCCTGCTTGAGGGTGAGCGCGAGGTTCAACCGGTTGCGCTCACCACCGGAGAGCACCCCGGCGGGCTTCTGCTGGTCCGGGCCCTTGAAGCCGAAGGCGCTGACATAGGCGCGCGAGGGCATCTCCTGGTTGCCGACCTCGATGAAGTCCAGACCATCGGAGACGACCTGCCAGACGTTCTTCTTCGGGTCGATACCCGCGCGGTTCTGGTCGACGTAGCTCAGCTTGACCGTCTCGCCGACCTTCACCTCACCGCTATCGGGCGACTCGAGCCCGACGATCGTCTTGAACAGCGTGGTCTTACCGACACCATTCGGGCCGATGACGCCGACAATGCCGTTGCGCGGCAGGGTGAACGACAGATCCTTGATGAGCTGACGGTCGCCGAAACCCTTGTCCAGATGTTCGACCTCGACGACCACACTGCCCAGGCGCGGACCCGCCGGGATCTGGATCTCCTCGAAGTCCAACTTCCGGTGCCGCTCGGCCTCGGCCGCCATCTCCTCGTACCGCCCCAGGCGGGCCTTGTTCTTGGCCTGGCGGGCCTTGGCGCCGGACCGCACCCAGGCCAACTCCTCCTTGAGGCGCTTCTGCAGCTTCTGGTCCTTCTTGCCCTGGACCTCGAGACGCTGGGCCTTCTTCTCCAGGTAGGTGGAGTAGTTGCCCTCGTAGGGGTAGGCGCGGCCGCGGTCGAGTTCGAGAATCCACTCGGCGACATTGTCGAGGAAGTACCGGTCGTGGGTGACGGCCAGCACGGCACCGGCGTACGAGGCCAGGTGCTGCTCGAGCCAGAGCACGCTCTCGGCATCGAGGTGGTTGGTCGGTTCGTCGAGCAGCAGCAGATCGGGCTTGCTCAGCAGCAGCTTGCACAGTGCGACGCGACGGCGCTCACCACCGGAGAGGTTGGTGACCGACTCGTCCGGCGGCGGGCAGCGCAACGCGTCCATGGCCTGCTCGAGCTGGGAATCGATATCCCAGGCATCGGCGTGGTCCAGGTACTCCTGCAGTTTGCCCATTTCGTCCATGAGCTCGTCGGAGTAGTCGGTGGCCATGAGTTCGGCGATCTCGTTGAAGCGATCCAGCTTCACCTTGACCTCGCCGAGGCCTTCCTCGACATTGCCGCGAACCGTCTTCTCCTCGTTCAGCGGCGGCTCCTGCTGCAGGATGCCGACGGTGGCACCCGGGGCGAGGAAGGCCTCGCCGTTATTCGGCTGGTCCAGTGCGGCCATGATCTTCAGCACGCTGGATTTACCCGCGCCGTTGGGGCCGACGACGCCGATTTTCGCGCCGGGAAGAAAGTTCAAGGTGACATCGTCGAGCACGACCTTATCGCCGTGCGCCTTGCGAACCTTCTTCATTTGGTAGATGAACTCAGCCATACGGGAAAGCCTATCGGTGTGGGTATCGATGGAATGCAACAGAGCCACCACTGTCGCCGGGAGTATCCGGCCGTGCGGTCAAGCGTCGACGGGCTCGGGATCAGCGAGCTGGGGCGGTACGGAAGACAGGGACGTCGCGCCCTCCCCCGGCTCCTGGCCGTCGACGCGTGCACGATCATCAGCGCTGGATCGGTCACAACTATTCCGTGCCAGGGTACTGGGTCCGGACGCCACGCCCGAAACCGCGCGCCGGACCACCTGCGCGGTGCAGCGGGACAGGTCAGGGCCGATCGCGGTGGCGCGCATTTCGACATCGCGGCGTTCCGCGCCGTCCCTGCCCCGGTATTCGTGTGAACGCAGTTGGCCGTGCGCGATGATCGGATCGCCGCGGCGCAGGGAGGCATCGACACCGAGCACCAGTCTGCGCCAGCAGCTGACCGTGAGATAGAGCGTTCCGTTGTCCACCCACTCCCCGGTCTCGGGATTGAACCGCCGGGAATTGCTCGCCATCCGAAAGGTCACCACCTGCTCCCCATTGGTCAGATCGCGCTTGATCGGATGGGTCACGACCGTGCCGATCACAGTCACCATCGCTTCGTACATCGTTGCGCCCCTTTACGTTTCGATCCGTCACGGATCGCTTCAGGTGTTCCGTCCTCGCCATCGAAGACCCCTTCAGCCTGACGGCTCGTTACCCCATCCGGCCGCCCCGATTCCCGAATGTGGACAACTTCGAAACATGTGGACAGTCGCCACTTCATACATCTCGATCGACAGCAGACCGGCGGACTCGACCGGGCCCTGCCACCCGATGGCGACATCGACGAGCGATGGCGCCGAAACCCGCGCGAGTTAGAAGACCGCCAGGTCGGTATTGGCACCACACAGCACGATCACGGGCCGCTCCCCTTCGGCGGGCACATATGCGCCGCTCTGCACGGCGGCCAGCGCCGTCGCCCCCGTCAATTCCACGACGATCCGAAACTCCCGCCACAGATATTCGCGGGCCGTCGCAATCGCGTCATCGGTCACCAATAGTGACCGCACGTCATAGCGACGCGCGATATCCAACGCGATATCCCCGATCCGATTGGCGCCCAATGACTCCGTTGCGATGCGGGCGACATTCACCTCCACGGGCCGCTGTGCGTGCAATGCGGCGTTCAGCGTGGCAATGCCCTCCGGTTCGACCCCGACCACCTGCTGCCGCCGCCCGAGCGCCGCCGCGATCCCGGCCACCAGCCCGCCGCCACCGACCGCGACCAGCACCGGTGGCCGCCCGCGCACCTGCTCCTCCAGCTCCAGCCCGACCACACCCGCACCGGCAACCACTGAGGGCAGGTCGTAGGCGTGCAATTGCAGGGCACCCCGCTCGTTCGCGAGCTCGGTCGCGTAACGGTAGGCCTCGGCGTAAGTCGTTCCGTGCCACAGCACTTCGGCACCGTAGGACCACATCGCCGCCACCTTGGTATGCGGCGCCGATTCCGGGACCACCACGGTGCACAGCTTGCTGAGGCGAGCGGAGGCCAACGCGGCCGCGATCCCGGCGTTGCCACCCGAGGCGATGACCACCTGATCGACCTGTCCGGCCGACTCCAGCAGCGCGTTGAAGCTGCCGCGCACCTTGAATGTCCCACCGTGCTGCAGATATTCGAGCTTCAGCGTGACCGGGACGGGCCCGTTCGGTCCCACGATCGAGGTATGGAATACCGGCGTCTTGCGCACCTGTCCGGCCAGTCGTCTGCGCGCGGCACGGACATCGGATCGATACACCCGTCGGGCATGCCTGTTCTCCACCATCGTGGCACCCCGCTCACTCACTGCTTGTACCTCGATGGAACTCAATGACGCATTCCTCGGTCCCGCTTGGCCAATTCGGCGAACATCGCATTGTGGGCGGCCAACTCCGCGTCATGGTCCCGGTCGGCTGCCCGATCGGTCCGCTTCGCGAGTTTGGCATCGCTGCGCGACCACTGGATGAGCAGTGCCAGCATCACCACCACCAACGGCACCTCCCCGCTCGCCCACGCGAGGCTACCGCCGGTGCGCTGGTCACCGAGCAGATCGCTGTTCCAGCCGAGGGCGAGGCTGCGGAAGAACCACCCACCCATCACCGTCGTCATGCTCATCAGCGCGATACCGAAGAAAGCATGGAAGGGCAGCGAGCCGAATACCATGCCGAGCTTGGTCAGCGGCTGCACCTGACGCGGCTTCGGGTCGATGCCGATCACCACCCAATAGAACAGATAGCCGCTGAGCAGGAAGTGCAGGTTCATCATCAGATGCGCCGCATGGGAATCGACGAACGAATCGTAGATACCGCCCATGTACAGCGCGTAGAACCCGCCGACGAAAATCACCGACGCGACGATCGGATGGGTCAGAAAGCGCGAGACCGGGTTGTGCACCGCCGCCAGAATCCATTCCCGAGGACCGGGCACGCCGTTGCGCCCGGCCGGTGGCAAGGCCCGCAGCGCCAAGGTGACCGCACCACCGAGCGCGAACAGGATCGGCGCCAGCATCGACAGCGCCATGTGCTGTCCCATGTGCACACTGAACGCCGCAGGGGCATACCGCCCGATCCCCGACGAGGTGGCGAAAAGCAGGATCGCACAGGCCGATAGCCAGGCAATGGTCCGCCCGACCGGCCAGGCGTCCCCGCGCGCACGCAACCGCCGCACCCCCATCAGGTACAGGACCGCAAGCACGACGGACAGCGTGCCGAAGATCAAGTCGAAGCGCCAGTCGAACAGCAGTCGCGATACCGACGGCGGGCCGTCCAGGTTGTAGCCGAGTTCGACCTCGGTAGGGGTCGGCACGCTGGTCGGCGGTGGCGGCGGCGTTCGACCCAACCCGACGGCCAGACCCATGGTGGCCGCGAAGATCAGCGCTTCCACACCACCGAATCGGATGAGCGCGGCGCGGTCGCGCGGGTTCGCGGCGAGTGCGGGCAGACTGGCGCGACGCTGCAGATATCCGACCCCGCCGAGCACCGCGAGCGCGCACGCCTTGGCGATCACCAGTCGGCCGTAGGTGGTGGTGAACAGATCGCTCCACGGCACCCGCACCCAGGAGTTGATCACACCGCTGACGCCGATCACGACGAAGGCGATGGTGGCGGTCAGCGAGAATCGCCGGGCCGCGATATCGGTGTGCCCGCCGCCGCGCATCGCGTACGCAAGCACCGCGAACAATCCACCGACCCACACCGCGGCGGAAACCAGGTGCAGGATCAGGCTGTTGGTCGCCAGGTCGTGTGCACCGCCCGCAGACGAATGCCCGGTCAGTGCCAGCGGCATCATCGTGACGACCGCACCGCCGAACAGCACCGGGGTCCACCCCCAGCGCAGCGCGAGTCGGCAACCCACCGCGACGATCAGCGCGAAGACCACCGTCGTGCGCCACGCCTGGGCCAGATCCACCTGACCGATCGCGCGCCACAACTGCTCCGGCCGCCAGATCTGACTCACCGGCTGCCCGGTGGTATCCGACACCGTCAGCGGTATCAGCAGCGCCGCACAGCAGGCCCAGCTCACCGCGAAGTTCGAGGCGCGCCGGACCGCGCGATACCCGCCGACATCGAGCAGGCCGTTCGCCTGCGGCGGTATCAGGAACGCGGCGAACAGCAGCGAGCCGACAGTCAATGCGGCGGACAGATCGGCGAGCGCCCGCAGCGCGGGCAGGCCATAGGTGGTCAGCGGTCCGGGATCCGGAATGCCGAGCAAGGTCAACGCCTGCGCCGCCGACAGTCCGACGATCATCGCGGCGACCACCGCCGCGATCGCACCCGCCAGCACCGTCATGGTCGCGAAGGTCGCCGCGGAGCCCGATTTACCCGTTTCGAGATCGGGTGCGACGGACGGGTCCTGCGGTGACGGCATGGAACTGAGCGTAGTCGGCCGTTAATGCGTGGCCCGGTGGGGATTGGGCCGATATGGTGGCTAACGGATCGGAGGTGCGATGTCGATCATCCCGCGACTCGCTCGGCCCATGCGCCGCAGGTGGCTGAAATGTTGCTAATGCTAAGAACCTAGCCATCTGGACGGTCGCTATACTTGCCCTGCTGGACAGCACGGCCAATGTCGGCCATCGTGGAACCCACTGCCTCCGTAGCTCAGTTGGATAGAGCAAGGGCCTTCTAATCCCTAGGTCGCAGGTTCGATTCCTGCCGGGGGCACCACCCAGTACTGCGACCCGCTGACCAGCGGGGGCGCAGTTCCGTGGTGTGAGTATCCACACGATTGGCTCCGTAAACGCCAGATTCGAGATCTGGTTCGTCTCTCCGACCCGAGGGGCCAACGTGTGAAGTTGCCCAGAATGTTGCCGTGCCGCCCACAGTTCTGTCCCGGCCGTCGCGATCGTCGATTCACACCGCCGCACCAACCGACGACAGCGCTCAGCTCCCCAGAGTTTCAGGCCCGCAGACCACCACCCTCGCACCGGGATACCGAGGCGTCGCCTCGACTGCGACCGCCGCGCTGCGGGGCGAAGAGAATGTGCGCGATCGCGCCGCCCGGGTTCGCTGGCGTACACCGCCAGCGCCCGGACCGTGCGACCGCCTGCTCACCGATGCTGGTCGAATTCCGCGCGGTGGATACCGCACTCCAAATCCACACGCTGACAGCGCAGTTAATGCAGCCCGTTGGACTGCCATGACGACGGCTCGGTGTGGCCGAGTCTTGCCGCGAGCCGGGTGAGCCGTATTCGTGCGACCGAGCGGTAGGCCGGGGCAAGCACTGCGGCGAGCGGACCTTCCTGACCGAATGCGTGCTCGACTTCTGTTGCGGCACCGGAGGGTTGGATGCGCCAACTGCCCAGTTCGGTGAATCCCGGCACGCTCCAGCGGGTATCGATTCGGCCGGGTTCGATGCTCACGTAGTCGAAGGTTCCGGACAGTCCGGGGCGAACGATCAATCGATAGGGTTCGCCGATCACTGCCTCCGGTCGGCCGTGTATTCGAAGAAAGGCCGGGTTCCATTCGGGCAGTGACAGCGGGTCGAGGAGCACGGCTCGCACCTCGTCCGATGTCGCTGCGAGACGTATCCGTGCGGATTGTTCGCTGATCATGATGTCGCCTGCGTCCGGATGGAGGCTGGCGGGTTCGACAAAGCACGCGCCAGTCGTGCGCTCGCACCCGGATCATGGGCGGGCAGGATGACGAGTCCGGGCAACGCCGTGCGGAGTTCGTTGACCAGGTGTGCCGAAGTTCGCATCTGTCGTTTGTCGCCGACGCCCGGCAGATGTCCCTCGGCGAGCAGGCGGTCGTCGTAGGTGAGGTCACCGACCATCAGCAGCGGGTGCTGTCCGGGGCGGCGCACCAGCATCGACAGCGATCCCGGGGTGTGACCGGGAGTGCGCAGCAGCACCAGGCTGCCGTCACCGAACAGATCGTGTCCGCGCTCGAAGGGGCGGATGGCGGGATCGGCCAGACCTTCCGGTTCCACCTGCTTCCAGCGCAGGCCGGGCAGGTCGATGTGGGTCGGCATCAGCCCTCGGGCCTCGGGCAGAGGTTTGTGCAGCGAGTCCCATTCGATCCGGTCGATCACGATGTCCGAGCGATCGAGTTCGGGAAGCCCGCCGATGTGGTCCTGGTGCAGATGCGATAGCACAGCGGTATGGACGTCCTCGAGCGTGTGCCCGAGCCGGCGGATTCCGGCCGAAAGCGTCTGCGCCGGTTCGATGTCGAACTTGGCGAGCCGGGAGTAGACCAGCCCGTTCAGCCCACCGGGGAAGTAATCGGGGTCGGTGACCGAAGCTCGGTCCTGGCCGGTGTCGAACAGGACCAGGCCGTCTCGATGCTCGATGACGAAGACATTGATCGGCCTCGGGTCGGTCCATCGGCGCGAGGTGAACAGCCAAACATAGGTGTTCTTCCGCGTCGGCCCGACATGTTCGGGGCGGATGGCGACCGTGCCGGTGCTGATGACCGACACGCTCGAGATGGGGTCCAAGGCAGTGCTCACGGTGTTACTCCTTCAGTAGATGTCGTGTAACTAGATTACACAACATCTACTATTGAGCAATAGGTGTCGTGTAATGTTTATGTGGCGGTCCTACGTGGGAGCAGGAGCAATGGTGCGGATGAGGCGAGTGCGGTGAGAACCGCGGAAGAGTTGCGGTACCTGATTCTGGCGATCCAGCGAGAAGGCAACCGACAGCTGGCAGCGCAGCTGCGGCCGCTGGGGGTGACTCCGTCTCAGGCGGAAGTGCTGCGCGTACTCGACGACTTCGGACCACTGACCCTGGTCGGCCTCGGGGAGCTACTCGTCTGTGAAACCACGACGAGCCCGAGCAGGCTCGTCGATCGGCTGACGGGGCAGGGACTGGTGGAGCGCGAGGTGAGCCCCGGCGACCGGAGATTCGTCTCGCTGACCCTGACCCCGGATGGACGCCGGGTCGCACGCCAGATCGCCGCCGTCGAGAGTGCGCTGTACGAGCAGCTCGATCAGCTGACCGCCGGGCAGCCGATAGAACCGGCACTGTGCGTATTGCGCGGGCTTGCCGACGGGTCATCCGCAGGCGAAGCGCTCGCCCGACGCCGCGAGGCAGCCATACCGAAATGAGCCTCCGAGGCTCCGGTCCCGAGGGACACCTGGCGGCCGAGATCGCCGGGTCGAATCGGAAGAACGCGGCGTTCGTCAATGAAGCCGTGGCCGCCTGCGGGTCCGCGATGCTGAGCGCCGAGGCGGACCGACCTGCCGCCGAATCAATCGACGCGATGTTCACCCCCGGCGCGTATGGCAGCCGACAGGACCTCGTCGTGTGTATCGAACTCGTCGCCCTCGCCGCCCGCGACGCGCGGGCCCGAGAACGCCTGCGCGAGTTGTGGACTCAATGGTGGCTGCCCGATCGGCAACGCCAGCTCAGCGCCGAGTACTCGACGGCATGGCCGGAGCGCGTCGCCCAGGTCGCCCAGGGCCCGGCGTGCCTGTTCGAAGCGCGCTGGGCCTTCCAGCTACGGGACATCAATGAGCCCGAACGCGAACAGCAGGTCGGCTCCGCAGCCACAGCGCTCCTCGCCACTCCCGAGCCGCCACCACCGGGTCCCGAAAACGGCCGGTATGTTCAGCGGGCCGTCAACTCTGACCTGATCCCGGATGCGCACTTTGTTTGATCCCAATATGCGATGGTTCGTGGAGCGGAGATCACGGCACTTTCCACACCGTTCTGGGGTCAATTCCCGCGTGGGCAGCCGTGCGCCGGAAGCCGTTGCGCTAATACCACATCGAATCCCCGATCTCGCTCGGCGGCAACACGCACAGCCGAGCATATGGCCGGACCGATACGCGAGTCGAAAGAATTTCTCGACCATTGCGACATGTTCAGCCATAGCAAACTAGCTTGAATGGGATTCGGCGGCATAGACTATCCGAATTGGCATTCGAAGGAAATATCCGCATCTACCCTAAGGATGGCTCATGGCCAAGAAAGTAACCGTCACGGTGGTCGACGATTACGACGGCACATCGAAGGCGGACGAGACCATTCGCTTTTCCCTCGACAACGTGATCTACGAGATCGATCTGTCGACCAAGAACGCGGGCAAGTTGCGCGCGACCCTCGAACCGTGGACGGAAAACGCTCGTCGCACCGGTCGCCTGACCAAGCCGCGTGGCGTCGGCAAAGGCTTCGGTTCGACGGTCGATCGGGACCAATCGCTGGTGATCCGTGAATGGGCCCGCAAGAACGGCCACAAGGTATCTGCCCGCGGCCGAATCTCCGCCGACGTGGTCGCCGCCTACCACAGCGCACAGAAGTAGAAAACTCAACATCATTGGTCGACACCGAGGACGCCTAGCCCGGGACGACAAAGGTGTTGACGCCCGCCCTCATATATCGATGGCTTCTCGGAGCGACGATTGAACGCCGCTCCAAGAAGCCGATCTGATGCACATCACTCACACCGGCACGGGTATCGCTGGCAGCTCCATGTTCGGTCCGCCCGTCGATCTTGGTCGACTGATATTCGCATTCACGATGTGTACGGATTGCGCCGAATCTATCGCGTTCGATGGTTCCGATTTGTGTGCGGCAATCCCTATTCCGGTGGCAACGAATGGACCCGGCCGACCTGCTGCGCTTCATCGACGATGACATTGGTGATGTCGGTTTCACGGAGCAGGTCCAGCCGGTCTGTTGCCCGAGGTGGAATCGGGCGGTGTCCGGTGGGCCGATCAGGCGGACGTGGTCGGCACTGCCGATTTCAGGGGTGTGCCGAACCAGTAGGACAGTGCCTCGCGGAGCGCGAGCGCGGCGGCATCAGCAGGTTCATCGATCGTTGCGACCCAGGCGATTTGGGCATCCGGGCGGATCAGCAGGGCATCGGCTGGCCGGTCTTCGGTCTTTGCGGTGTGGATATCTATCCGATGCTGCCAGTCTCGGGCAATCTCGCGGAGGTCCGGGCGGTCGGCAAGGTCGAGGAGGACCGGCCGTGCGGTGTGCACGAGTTCCGCGACGCTGGTTGTGCCCTGGTCGGTGTGCAGGGTGAGGTCGGGTGCGAAGGTGCCGGTCAGAGCGTGCTGGTCGGAGTTCGGTAGTGGGTAGCGGATGTCGGTGCCCGCGATAAGGGCTCCCATGCGGCGCAATGGCTGCTCGTCGACGAGCAGTTCCTGGATAACCGCCCGAAGTGCTTCGGCGGCCGGGTCGTGTCCGCGCCGCAGTGCCACCTGGGCTCGGGTCTGTAGCAGCGCGCGGGCACCGGCGTAGTGGCGTTCATCGTGATATGTGTCCAGCAGGCCGGTCGGCGCCCAGCCGTTGATATCGGCGGCCAGCTTCCAGGCAAGGTTGACCGCGTCGAGCATGCCGACGTTGATCGCCGAGCCGGTGGCGGGCAGCAGGTGGGCCGCATCGCCAGCGAGCAGGATCCGCCCGGCACGGTACCGTTCGGCCTGACGAGCTTGAAATTGGTAGCGCGACAGCCGAATCGGGTCTCCCAGCGGGAGATTGCCGCCGAGTACGCGCCGGATGCTCCCCTGGAGCTCGGTCATGGTCATCGGCACGTCATCGTCGACTTCAGTGAGCTCGTCCTCCGTGGTTTGCAGGAACAGAACTCCGGGGGTGAGTGACCCGACCGCGAACACACCGCGGTCTGTTCGGGTGAAACCCGCACGGATCCGGCCCAGTTCGGGAACGTCGAGATCGCCGTTGTCGAGCATGGTCACCGAATCGGGCATGGTGACCTGTGCGAGTCGGTTGACCTCTGGATAAGTGGTGCCGGGGAACGGGATGCCCGCCAGGCCGCGGACCCGGCTGCGCGCTCCGTCGCAGCCCACCAGATATCGGGCGGTCACCCGATACGGTCCGTCCGGCCCGCGCACATCCGCGGTCACCGTGGACTCGTCCTGGCTCACCCCGACTACCTCGTGTCCGCGGCGAATGTCGGCGCCCAGTTCACGAGCGTGTTCGTCGAGCAGGCGCTCGAGTCGCCGCTGCGGGAGCGGCAAACCTTCCAGCGGGGGATCTGCCAGCTGCGTAAGGTCCAGATGCACTCCCCCGAACGGGAATATGGGAGCCGGCGTGGGGTCGGTGACGGCCGCGCGGATCCGTTCCAGCAGGCCCCGGTAGCGCAGCAGTTGCAGGATCTGCCCGCCGAGACCGTGGGCCTTCGGGGTGTCCCGGAGCTGTGGGTGGCGCTCCAGTATCAGCGGTCGCACTCCGGCCAGGCGCAGCTCAGCGGCCAGCATCAGGCCGGTCGGGCCGGCGCCCACGATGATCACGTCGGTGTCGGTCACGCGCCGTTCCTCTCGAAGTATTTCGTCGCGTCCCGGCTCGTCGACAACACGCATTCGGTACTCCCATTTCCGCAGGTTCTGAACTCGGCCTGCGATTCTGCAGCATGCCCCGGGTCTTGCCGCAAGCCCCCGGGTGCGCTATATGTTGAGAGCGGGAGGGGAGCGTTTCCCTTTGACCAGATGAGGATCTCGCAGCAATCGACATCGCGAGCTGCACCGATCCGTCGGGGATATGGGATTCGATCGGCCCCATCCACTGCGTGTTTACAGCCGGCTCGATATGGCGCCCGTCCACCGAAACCCATTGGCTGCAGCAGTATTGCCGCACGAACATGCCATCGTCGGTCTCACTGTGCGCTTCCTACCAGGTGCCGACCCGAGTCATCAGCCGGACCAGCAGAATTGGGCGTCGATCGGGCAGCCGGATATAGCCCCACCAGAAGAACAGCGCAAGCGGCGGAACGATGCCGAGCGAAGTCCACCGCTGCGGAGCCGGTCCCACATCATCCCAGCCGAGTTCGACCGCTTCTGCCATTGTCCGAGAGCCGTGGCTCGCCTCGGCCATGGCCGCGAGTACGGTGTGGCCGGTTGGTCAGGCCGCCATCCGTGAGTTCCGGAACCGTGATCTCCGGGGTGCTCACCGTGCGCAGGGCCCGGCGGAACTGAGCGAACTTGTCCAGCACCGTCGCGCCGACCGTTGAGTGACCCCAGATACTGATGCCCCGATAGGTCGTCGGCTCCCAGGTGGATTCGAGTTCCGGACCGATCACGATCGGGTTCCAGCCGACCTCGAGTTCGAATCCGGACGGCGTCACGCAGTAGTACGACAGTTCGCGGTCGTTGGTGTGCTGCCCGACCGACCACGCCATGCGGAAACCCAGATCCTTGACGCGCTGGAAGGATGCGAGCATGTCATCCAAGGTCGCGGACTGAATATTGATGTGCTGCACCCGAGTTCGAATCGGATCGATCTTCACCCCGCGCACGTTGGCGATCGCGATCGAGTGGTGGCGCTCGTTGACCCGCAGGAATCGGATCTTCATCTTCAGCCCGGAGACGTTCTCGTCTATGTAGTCGCTCAGTCGGGAGTCGAAAACGGTGTGGTAGTAGCCGCGCATCGACTCCGGTTCGCGGGAAACGATCGCGACGTGCCCCATTCCGGCGTCCCCCGTCACCCAGCCCGAGCTGAGCATCCGCAGCGGATCCGGTGTGGTCACCGCAACCGTGAAGATCTCCTGCGCCAAAGCTTTCGGGCCAGCGAAGCGCCACAGTCGCTCCACCCCGCGCAGGGCCGCCTCCGCCGCTGTGCCCTCGGTGATCGGGACACCACGATCGGCCACCCGAGCGACGATGCGGTCGAAGGTCTCGTGATCATCGACCTGCCAGCCCAAGGCCATGACATCCTCGGCGGGGCCGCGCTGGACCAGGAATCGGCAGGCGCGATCGTCCAGACGGAAGCGCAGCGCGTCCGCGCCGGTCTCGTCCACGTGCATCCCGATCGCGTCGGCAGCGAACCGCCGCCAGTCGGGCAGCCGATTCGATTGCACGACTACATAACCCAGATGGACGGCACCGAAAACCGAACCGTCGATATTCGGGCGCAGAAAGCCGCTCATGACCGCGTCTCCCGACTCGACACCGACGGACCGGATCCGGCCGCACCGTAGATTTCGTGTCCGCCGAACCGCACCGTCCATCCGATGCCGACACCTTTGTCGATGCTCGTCACAGCTACCTCCACAGCCTCTAATGATCAAATCATCAGTTGCGAGGCAACACTCCGTCAAGTGAATCTGATGATTTTGTCAGAAAGTGCGGAAACAAGCCGTCTGCGCGGGATCAAACCACGGGCCCGCGACGTGCGACGATGCCGAGGTTTCAGCAGGTCGGTTACTGACCCTCTCCGCGCTTCTGATGATCCATTGACGTTCTGATGAAATCGTCATACCGTTGTGGCCGCTACGGGAACAATCCCCAGATGTGGTCCTTCGGGTCGAAAGCCCCCAATGACGAGAGGTCTCGACGTGACCGTCCAGCGCTCCTACGATGTCGCGATCGTCGGCTACGGCCCGTCCGGTGTGACTGCCGCGAACTTCCTCGGCCGACTCGGCCTCGAGGTCGTCGTCATCGAACGAGACGAGTCCATCTACAGCCGGGCCAGGGCGATCGCGACCGACGAGGAGGTCATCCGCATCTGGCAGCGGCTCGACCTGGCCGAACGACTCGAGCAGGACATGCTGGCGGATAAGCCGCTCGAGTTCGTCGACGCTGCGGGACGCTCGTTCCTGAACTTCGTTCCCGCACCGCGCGGCAATGGCCATCCCACGCAGGTGTTCATTTACCAGCCCGCGCTCGAGCAGGTGCTCCGCGACGGTGTGGACCGGTATCCGAATGTGAAAGTCCTTCTGCAGCACGAATGTATGCGCACCGGTCAAGACGACGACGGCGTCGAATTGCTGGTCGCCGATCTGCGCGCGGATACCTTCGAGCGCATCCGCGCGTCCTATGTGATCGCCGCCGACGGCGGCTCCAGCCCGACCCGCGGGCTGCTCGGGGTGGGTTTCGAGGGGCGCACCTACGAGGACCGCTGGGTCGTCATCGATACCGAGGTCATCAATGAATGGCCGACCCACGATCGGCTGCGGTTCCATTGCAATCCGGCCCGACCGGCCGTGGACTGCCCCACCCCACTCGGTCATCACCGCTGGGAGTTCCCCGTACTGCCCGGTGAAGACGAAAAGGAACTCGTCACCGATGCCGCCGTGTGGCGTCTGCTCAATGCCCAGGGCATTACCGACAGTGAGGTCAAAATTCTTCGTGCGGTCGTCTACAGCCATCATGTCCGGTTCGCCGATCGGTGGCGGGTCGGCCGCATCTTTCTGGCCGGTGATGCCGCACATGTCATGCCGCCGTGGATCGGACAGGGCATGGCCGCCGGGGTCCGCGATGTGGCGAATCTGTGCTGGAAGCTCGCCGCGGTGGTCACCGGATCGCTGCCCGAGAGCGTGCTCGACAGCTACGAGGTGGAACGCCAACCACATGTCCGCGAAGTGACCAAGGCCGCAGTCTTTTTCGGTCGCGTCATCACCGAGCGGCGGCCACCGGTGACCGCCGCGCGAAATATCGCGTTCCGCGCAGCCATGCGACTTCCGTTCGTCGGCGATTACCTACGCAGCGCCAAATGGTTTCCGGCGGCCCACTATCCGAAGGGTTTGCTTTCCCCGTCGAAGCACGCGGCGGTGGGACACCTACCACCACAGCCCTGGGTGCTCGACGAGGTGGGCGACCGCGAGCGACTCGACGATGTGATCGGGGCCGGATGGCGGCTGATCCATCTCGGACCGGCACGCGCCTGGCCCGAGTGGACGGCCGCCGGAGTGCCCCTGATGCGGCTCCAACCAGCGGGGACAGCGATATCGCAAGGGGCTGCCGTCGATATCGACAACGCCCTGGTCGACTGGATGCGCCAGCACGACGCGACGGTGCTGGCGCTGCGGCCCGATGGGTTCGTCTACGCCGCCGCCGATGCGAACGAGACGTTGCCGTCACCGCCGAAGGGACTCACGGTGGGAGCCGAAATATCCAGCCCAACAGAATGATTCACCGATAAGGGACAGCGAAAATGAGCACACCGACGATGATCGAGCAGACCGTCGAGCTAGGCGGCAAAACGATCTTCTACGCCGAGACCGGCGCAGGCCCGGCCGTATTGCTGCTGCACGGGGGCGGCCCCGGCGCCTCCGGGGTCTCCAACTTCTCCCGCAATATCACCGAATTGGCGAAGAGCTTCCGGGTGATCGTGCCAGATCTGCCCGGCTATGGACGGTCCGGCAAGGGTGTCGACCAGAACGACCCGTTCGGCTATCTGGCCAACTCCATTCGCGGCCTGCTCGACCGACTCGACATTCGCAAGGCGCATTTGGTCGGCAACTCCTACGGCGGCGCGTGTGCGCTGCGACTGGCGCTGGACACCCCCGATCGTGTCGACCGCATGGTCCTGATGGGCCCCGGCGGAATCGGCACCACCCGCGCGCTGCCGACCGCCGGGCTGCAACATCTCCTCGCGTACTACGCCGGCTCCGGCCCCTCCCGCGAGAAGCTGGAAACCTTCATCCGCGAAGACCTCGTCTTCGACGGCAGTGCGGTGCCCGCCGAGGTCATCGACACCCGCTACCGGTCGAGCATCGACCCCGAGGTCATCGCGAATCCGCCACTGCGTCGCCCGTCCGGCCTGCGCACCCTGTGGCGGATGGATTTCACCCGCGACAGCCGGCTGGCCGAGTTGGCCACTCCGACGCTGGTGATCTGGGGCAGCGCCGACAAGGTCAACCGCCCCAGCGGGGGAAAGATGTTGGCGGACATCATGCCCAACTGCGATCTGCTACTCGCCGCGAACGCCGGGCACTGGGTGCAGTGGGAACGCGCCGACTATTTCAACCAGGTCACCCATGCCTTCCTGACGGTCTGAGTCCGGACAGCTCATTGGCTGCCCTGGCCGGTTGGGTGGGTGATCTGGCGCCACTCGCGATCCCAGTGGATATGGCGCTGGCGGTCGAGGGCCCAGGTGGTGGCGCAGAGGAAGGCTGCCGCGCCGAGCCAGATTTCGAGCAGCACGGCCGCGCCGACACTGATGCCGTGCACGGCGGCGAGGCTGGATCGCAGCGGGGCGCTGGTCGGGAGTCCGTCCGGGCTGAGCCAGACCGGGGTCGGCTGACCCGCTTTTGCGTTATCGGGGACGCCGACTATCGCAGTCGCGGACTTTCCGTCGCGGGTCCAGGACACCTGCGCCTGGTAGTGCTCGACCATCGAGCCGTTTCGGTCCGCGACCGGTGCCGTGGCCCGCACGGGATTGCCGGTGATGGTGGCAGTCACAGCGACTTTCGATGCATTCTCGGTGCGGATCCGCGCCGAGGCCGTGCCGTAGGCGGCGGTCCCTGCTGCCGCCGCGATCGGCACCGCGAGCAGCACGATCAGGACGGCCAGAATCCGCATGATCCCCTGGAAGCGATCCGACATCCGCATCAGTGGGCTGGGATTCCAGGGCTGCACACGCCAGAGGCGCACCGGCAGCGTTGGCGACTCCGACACGTTCATCACCTCCTACAGCGGAGTCACGGCCCGCGCGGAACCGCGACCCTTACTACGAGCATTCCCCTACGTCACCAGTTGATGCACCCCCGAAAGCCGATAAACCGGGTGCGAAATTGGATGAACTCCCCTCGATGCGGGGTCATCAGGTATCTCGCACCTATCGACACGGATTCGGCGCCCGGTAGCCCTGTGGGCCGAAAATCCGAATAACGCCCCGAGCGCGACCATGCCGGCACCGAGACCGAAGTACAGCCAGTTGTCGGCGGTGTTCACCGGGCTGAAGTTCGCTTCGCTGGTCGGTGACCAGGCCCGTTCAGGAGCAGTCACCTGCGCCGACCCGCGCTCGGTGAACAAGCCGATGGCACGGGACAAAACCGCAGGTCCGACCAGGTCTGCCGAGAGTATCGACCGCCGAAACGCCGCCCCATCGCCAGCGCTGGGCAACGGTTGAACGCGCAGCAGGGTCGACACCCCTGGGGCCGCTATTTCGGGAGGTATCAGTTGTCGATACGGGTAGCGCTGATCATCGTGCTGCTGCCCGGAGTCGTCGCGTGCACCAGCGCCCCGCGACTGGATCCGAGCGCCCATCCGGTGATCGATATCGGACTGGCGCGCCGGTGACTATCCGCAGATGACCTCGACCGCACCGGCGAGCAGTGCCAGTCCACGGTTCAGCTCGTCCTCGGTAATGGTCAACGGCGGCAACAGCTTTACCACTTCGTCGGCCGAGCCCGAGGTTTCGACCAGCAGCCCGCGTTCGAAGGCGAGTTGACATACCTTGCCCGCACGCGAGGCGTCCTCGAAGACCAGTCCGTGCACCAGCCCACGCCCACGGGTCGACACACCGGGAAACGCCGCCGCGATATCGGCGAGGGCGGCCGCCACGAGCTCGCCCTTTGCCAGCGTCGCGAACTCCAGCGCGGTATCGGACCAGTAGTGCTCGAGCGCCACCCGCGCGGTGACGAATGCCGCATTATTGCCGCGGAACGTGCCATTGTGCTCGCCGGGCGCCCACTGATCGAGTTCGGGCTTGAAGAGCACCAGCGCCATGGGCAATCCGTAGCCGCCGATTGATTTGGACAGCGTCACGATATCGGGCGTGATACCGGCCAGCTCGAACGAGAAGAACCCGCCGGTCCGTCCGCAACCCATCTGCACATCGTCGACGATCAGCAAAATGCCGCGCGCCGCGCACAACTCGGCCAACTGCCGCAGCCATTGCGCGCGTGCGACATTCACCCCGCCCTCCCCCTGCACCGTCTCCACTATCACCGCGGCGGGCTTGTCCAGGCCCGAGGACGAATCGTCCAGCGCGCGCCGCAGCCACCGCAGATCGTCGTGCTCGTCGAGGAATCCGTCGTAGGGCATGGGCGTCACATGCGGCAGCGGCACACCGGCTCCGGCGCGTTTGGCGGCATTGCCCGTCACCGCCAACGCGCCAAGCGACATGCCGTGGAAGGCGTTGGTGAAGCTGATAACGGTCTGGCGGCCGGTGACTTTTCGGGCCAACTTCAGCGCGGCCTCAACGGCATTCGCGCCGGTCGGACCGGGAAACTGCACCTTGTAGTCCAGACCGCGCGGCCCGAAGATCCGGTCGCGCAGGGCCTCCAGCAGACCCCGCTTGGCGACGGTCGACATGTCGAGGCTGTGGGTGATTCCGTCACCGACGATGTAGTCGATCAGCGCCCGCTTGAGGATGGGGTTGTTGTGGCCGTAGTTGAGTGCGCCGGCACCCGCGAAGAAGTCCAGGTAGTCCTTGCCGTTCTCATCGCGCAGCCAGGCACCGCTGCCGGTATCGAAGACGGCGGGCCAGGCTCGGCAGTACCCGCGCACGTTGGACTCGAGTGACTCGAAAACGGTCATCGGGACGACAGTCATCGACGATCCTTCCTGTCGTGCGCGAGCGACTCCGCCCACTCGATGCGACGGCGCAAATCTGAAGTGACTGTGTTTCTAACATCGGCGCACCGGCTTTGTAGCACTTTTCCAAAAATCGCGCGCACACCTACCGCGCGTCGGCCCGGTCGCCGTAGAGTTAACCGTTTGTGCGCGGCAGTGTGGAGAGCGACAGATTGCTGCCCGTGGTAGCGCCCGCGTTCCGAACCGCACGGTTGTATCTCTATCTCGCCCGGGCCGGATTCCGGCGCCAATCCCAGTACAAACTCGCGATGTTCGCCGGACTCTTCACCAACTGCGTCTTCGGGTTCGTCCGCGCCGCTGTCATGATGGCCGCGGTGCGCGCCTCCGGCGGGTTCGGCGGTTACGACGCGGGATCGATCGGCGCCTATGTCTGGCTGTCCCAGGCCCTGCTCGGCGCGACCCAATTCATGGGTCCACCACTGGAATTGGTGGACCGGGTCAAGAACGGCGATATCGCGATCGACTTCCTGCGTCCGGTCGATGTCCAATTCAGCTATCTCACCATCGATCTCGGCCGTGCCGCCTGCACGATCCTGCCGCGCGGCGTGCCGAGTGTGCTGGTCGGCGTGTTCACCTTCGGGCTCGCCATGCCCGGCACACCGGGCCCCTACCTACTCGGACTGGTCAGTGTGGTTCTGGCCGTTGCGTTGTCGTTTCTATGCCTTTTCGCCGTCGGATTGATCGGATTCTGGGTGGTGGAGACACGCGGCATTCGGGTGCTGTACCAGATTTGCGGCACGTTCCTGGCCGGGCTATTTGTGCCGGTGCACATGTTCCCGGCATGGCTGCGCACCGTCGCGCAGGCCACCCCGTTCCCGTCGATCCTGCAGTCGCCGATCGACATCCTGTCGGGTCGGGTCACCGGGCTGACCGCCGGGACGGTCGTTGCCACACAGATCTTCTGGGTGCTCGCGATCGGTGCGATCGGCCGCGTGCTGTTGGCGGCCGGACGTCGCAGGCTGGAGGTGCAGGGTGGCTGAGCCTCCGTATACGCCCCTACCGGCCGGAACCCGGTTCACCCCGTACGCGGCCGTGTTGCGATCCCGGATACGGGCCCAACGCACCTACCGATTGTCCTTCGCCAGTGAGGTATTCAGCGCCTTCCTGATCGGCGTTGTCGAGTTCGCCGAGGTGTGGGTCATCTACCACAACGTCCGGGTGCTCGGCGGGCTCGACCTGAACGGCGCACTTTTGCTGTTCGGCCTCAGCAATACCGGATTCGCACTGGCCCAAGTCCTGTTCGGCCACCTCGATTCGCTACCGACGCTCATCCGGCTCGGTATGCTCGACGCCTACCACCTACGCCCCCAACCACTACTGCTGCAGCTGATCACCAGCGATATTTCACTGCGCCGGTTGGCGCGCGCCTCGGTGGCGATCATCGTGCTCGGATCGGGACTGATTCGCAACGATATCGATTGGGGGCCCCGGACTTTCGTACTCTTGACGATCACCCTGATAAGTGGTGTCGCCGTCTTCGGCGGCCTGTTCGTCTGCGCCGCGGGCGCCCAGTTCTACCTGATCGACGGTTCGGAACTGACCAACAGCTTCACCTACGGGGGCTCGTTCGCCGCCATGCAACCCGCATCGGTGTTCCCGACATCGCTGAAGCTGGTGTTCGGCTTCGCCATCCCGGTCGCGTTCACGGCGTACCTACCGACCATCGCGCTCCTGCACCTACCCGGCCCGCCGCTGCTGCCATCCTGGCTGGCCTGGTTGACACCGTTGGCGGCGCTGTGGGTGTGGCTGCTCGCGTTGGGCTTGTGGCGACTCGGTACTCGGCACTATCAAGGAGGGGGCGGATAAGCGTGGTAGAGAGCGCGCTACCGGACTCGATCATCGACATCGAGAATCTGACAAGAGAATTCACGCTGCACCGCAAGAACGGGCACCGCTGGCGACGCAGCCGCGAGACGCTCACCGCGGTCGACCGGATGACGTTCCGAATCGAACGCGGCTCGGCGGTTGGCTATATCGGGGCGAATGGGGCGGGCAAATCCACCACGATCAAAATGCTGACCGGCATCCTGGTCCCGACCTCGGGCACGGTGCGCACCTGTGGTCTGGACCCGGTGCGCCAGCGGCGCGAACTCGCCGCCCGCATCGGGGTGGTCTTCGGCCAGCGCTCCCAGCTCTGGTGGGATCTGCCACTGCGCGAATCGTTTTCGATCCTGGCCGCCATCCATCGGCTGGAATCCGATGTCGCGCAAAAACGCACCTACGAGCTGGTGGAACAGTTGGAGATGGCCGAGACGCTGGATACCCCGGTGCGCCAACTCTCGCTTGGGCAGCGCATGCGGGCCGAGGTCGCCGCGGCGCTGCTGCACTCGCCCGAACTGGTCATTCTCGACGAGCCGACCATCGGCCTGGATGTGTTGTCGAAACAGCGACTACGCGAATTCCTCCGCGCCGAACGTACCGAGCGCGGCACCACGCTGCTGCTCACCACCCACGATATGGGCGATATCGAACGGCTCTGCGATCGCGTGCTCGTCGTCGACCGCGGCAGCCTGGTGTACGACGGTTCACTGACCGGACTCGCGGTGCGGGTGGGTGCCCGGCGGGTGTTGGTCGTCGATCTGGTCGAACCCACCCGCAATCTCGATGATCTGCCGAGCACCGAACTGCTGACCAGCGAGGGCAACGGGATGCGGCAGCGTTTGGCCTTCGATGCCGAAGCAACCACGGCCGCACAGGTTCTCGCCGCCGTATCCGATCGCGCCGAGGTGCGCGATCTGTCCATAGAAGAGCCGGACATCGAGGATGTGGTCCGGCGGATCTATGAATCCGCGTGGTGACCGCGACTCGCTGTCCGGCTCGGCGATTCTATTGCTATTCAGT
This sequence comes from Nocardia sp. NPDC004278, assembly GCF_053602975.1. Classification (NCBI taxonomy): domain Bacteria; kingdom Bacillati; phylum Actinomycetota; class Actinomycetes; order Mycobacteriales; family Nocardiaceae; genus Nocardia; species Nocardia sp. NPDC004278. Next base: position 109,579 of record NZ_JBSGEQ010000019.1, on the reverse strand, counting down.
CACTTTCGGGTTCACGCGCGCCCTGGTCGAGCCGGAACGGCGGGTATTCGTCACGCATCAGCGAGGCATAGGCACCGGCCCGGATGGCCCAGCGATGCACGCCGAGCAAGAAGTCGAACAGGCCCTTGGGATACACCGCGGTGAAAAGCAGTGCCACCACAGCGACCAGCAGCAGCACATTGGCAAGGGTGAATCCGCCCCAGCCGTTGTCGCCACCGCCCACACCGGCACTGAAGACCGCGCCGAGGATCAGATAGTGCGGAATGGCCAGCAGCCACCACTTCACCAGTACCAGACCACGACTCAGCTGCTCCGGGTAGTCGATCTCCAGATCCGCCGGATAGTCGGGATCCGATTGCAGACTGAACGGCGGGTACTTATCGGTGCCGAGCACCGAGTAGGCGTAGAAGCCGACCCGCCACCCCCAACGCATGACTCCGACATTGAAGTCGAATAGCGCGCGCGGATACTGCCCGGTGACAAGGATCGCGAAGAATGCAATGACCGAAACGATCACGTACGCGATATACAGGAAAAACAGAATGATGGCGTGTGGTATGGCCAGGATCCACTTGACCAGCCACATCCACCGCGATAGCGCGGGATCGAGATCTCCTCGGACACGTACCGGATTGACCGGGCTCGCGGCTTTGGCGGTGTTCTCGGGCTCCATGATCGATGCTCCTTCCAGGTGCTTCGATGCCTCGACAACGAGTGAGGAATGTCCTGATTGTCCCGTATCGACCATCCGCTCACGCCACGTTCCGATACCGACACGCCAACGAAAAGGTGCCCTGTGGGCGCGGTGAATCGCGTTCCCCGCAGCGCGGAGCAGAACGTCCTGTGGACACAAAGCGGCCCCCTCGCCCCTCTGGGCTTGCCGAGCTAAACGCCCTCCGCCGCAGGATCGCGTAACACCGCTGCCGCGAAATCCCCAACGCCGCAACAGCTTCCCCGCACTGCCTCCCCTGCACCGACCAACTCGATCAGCTGATCACCGAACCGAGCCACATCCTCCGGTTCACCAGTGCGACGATGACCGATACCGGCCGCGGCACCTTCCACCTGTCGGGCCGCCCCGTCACAGACGACGAAACACTCGGTCGGCTCACACTGGCCGTCGACGAGACCGCGATCGAGGTGCCGAAGCTAGAGAGGACGTTCTACGGTGCTGCTAGTCCACGGACCCGCCGCTGATGACCTGTTCCGCAAGTGTCGGCACGAGGCATTCCACCTCGAGGTGCGCGACACCTATGCGGTGGCGTCGGAATCGGAAGGCCTGAGACGGTTCCTCGCGGGCGAGCCCGACCCGACCGATTACGGCCAACGGCCGTGGGCGCAATTCATGCGGGAGACGGTCGGGCGCGGTGTCACAGTGCGTAGGGTGCGTGTCGTGACCGTCCCGCACTCCGACTATCAACGGTGGTTGCTGTCGATCACGGTGAGCAACGTCGCCGCCGGCGAAGACATCCGGTATGTCCCGCGGCACCATGCCGGAAGCGTTCCGCCGGATGACTGGTGGCTGTTCGATGACGAGCTCGTCGCGTTCAATCTGGTCGACCGGGACGGGCGGCCCGCAGGAATGGCGGTTACTTCCGACCTGGAGATCGTCGACCGGTGCCGGGGTGTACGAGATCGGTTATGGGCGCTGGCAACGCCGTACGCCGACTACCTCAACTCGGTCGATACCCGGTGACGAACGCCGCTCGAGATGCTCGGGAGGCCCTCGGCCAACGCTTGCGCGAGATTCGGCGAAGGGCAGGGCTTTCCGGGCGTCAGCTCGCCGCGCTGGCAGACTGGCACGAATCGAAGATATCCAAACTCGAATACGGCAAGCTGCGTGCCTCTGACGCCGATGTCCGCGCCTACTGCGCCCATGCTGGTACCGAGGATGAACTCGCGGACCTGCTCGCCACCCTGCACAACATCGACGCCGCCTACATGGAAATGCGGCGTCTGCTCAGCACCGGGACCGGGCGCGGCCAAGATGAGCTGGTCAAGCTGGCCGAGCGGACCCGGCTGACGCGTATCTATCAGAACGTCCTGATCCCAGGAATTTTGCAGACTCCCGAGTACGCGCGAGCGATCCTCGAGCGATCTATCATGCGGCACCGACTCCCGAACGATATCGACGCAGGCATTGCCAAGCGCATGGAGCGTCAGCGATTCCTCTACCACGGCGACCGCCGGTTTCACGTTCTGTTAGCCGAGCAGGCGCTACTGACCACCGTCGGCAGCGATTCGGTGATGCTCGGCCAGCTCGACCGCCTGCTCGTCGCCGCCGGGCTCCCGCGTGTCACCCTCGGCATCGTCCCGGCCACCGCTGAGATTCCCCAGCAGACAACCAATTTCGTGATGTTCGACGACCGCGTGACCACCGTGGAAACCATCACGGCCGAGCTGACCGTCACCCAGCCACGCGAAGTCGCGACCTACGGGCAAACGTTCGACATGCTCGCCGAATTGTCCGTCACCGATGACTTTGCCCGCGCGTTGATCCTGGCCGCAGTCGATCGCAGACGAACGGCGTCTCAGTAGCGCGGCACTCATCACGGCCGCGCTGGAGCGCAACGTCTGACTCGAGCGTGCATCGGCCTGGGAGGTCCGCGGACACAAAGCGGCCCCCAGCTTTGATGCTGGGGGCCGCGTGGGTCTTCGGGGCGAAACCCTTACGGACGCCCGAACTCTCGGTCGGCTACGCCAGCGGTGAAGGCATCCCATTCACCGGATGTGAACACGAGGGCGGGGCCGGTGGGGTTCTTCGAGTCCCGCACGCCGATCTGGCCGTCATCGAGGGAGGCGACTTCCACACAGTCCTTGCTCGCCCCGCTGCGAGCACTCTTGAACCAATCCGCATTCGGCATGTCGGCGCTCACTGCTCCTTGGCACCGGCAACGAACGCATCCCATGCGCTAGGCGTGAACACGAGCGCCGGGCCGGTCGGGTTCTTCGAGTCCCGCACGCCGACCCGACCGTCATCAAGGAAGGCAACTTCCACACAGTCCTTGCTGCCCCCGCTGCGAGCACTCTTGAACCAATCCGCATTCGACATACCGACATTCACTCGACATGCTCCTTCGCACCGGCAATGAACACGTCCCACTCGCTCGGGGTGAACACGAGCGCCGGGCCAGAGGGGTTCTTCGAGTCCCGCACACCGACCCGACCGTCATCAAGGAAGGCGACCTCAACACAGTCCTGGCTGCCGCCGCTGCGAGTGCTCTTAAACCACCGAGCCCCGGAGAGGTCAACGTTCACGCTCGTACTCCCTTGCTGCCCTGCGAAGCAGGTCCCTACTCGACTCTGGACTCAACGCTACGCGACCGATGGTCTCGTGCGCTGCCCTGTATCGGCTGACGCTTTCCGGCCGCTCGAGGTACATGGCACCAGTGAAGTTCTCAACGTAGACAACAGACGGTTCGCGCTTGCCTTTCGCGTCCGAGGCGAAGTCTACGATCGTGAACGGACCGGTCAGGTCCCCCAGCGGAACGCCAGCAATATAGGACAAGGCCCTTACCGTGATATTGGGTCTAGTGCTGAGATCGGCCAGATGGCGCAGCTGCTCGGCCATGATTCGCGGATTTCCGACCATCCGGCGCAGGACTGATTCGTCCAAGATGACATCGACGGCAGCGGGGCGACCTTTGCGCGTGATGAGTCTCTGGCGGTGCATCTTCATCTCTACCCTGCGAGTGATCTCAGACGATGGCTCCTCCGGGTACACCGCGCGGATCAGGGTCTCGGCATAACCAGGGGTTTGAAACAGTCCCGGCACGAGTTCCTGGAACGACGTGAGCGTGCTCGCCGCCGATTCCAGGCCGATGTACACATCAAAGTCCTTCGGGATCAGATCCCCATATTCATGCCACCAACTCTCGGTGTTCCCCTGCTGCGCGAGTCCCTTCAGCGCATCGGTGGTCGTCTCGTCCGCGCCCAGCACCCGGCACAGCGCCTCGATGTCCCACAAGCGGATTCGATCGGCGGTACCGGATTCGAGCCGCTGGAGCGTGGTCGCCCCGCGTTCGATCAATTTGGCGACCTCGGCGATAGACATTCCGGTCTGCTGGCGCAGCTCCCGTAGATGCCGTCCGAGCTGCCGCCGCGGGACGGTCGAGCCGACTTCTGCACCCGGCTTGGCGGGTCGCCTGGACCTCGCCTTCGGTGCCCGTTCGGACGCTGAGTCGTTTATGGACAACGCGAACCTCCTGGCTGGATGGTGGTGTGCCACTTCGCGAACGATCGTGCCGCACCCGCCGGATCCTCCGCAGCGAATTCTGATGACTTGCAACGGATCATCCAATTTCGAGTGTCTTTCACGACTGCACGGTGTGTGCTCGATGCGCGCCCGGCCGGGAGAACGACCCGCTAGCCCCTCCAGCAGTCCCCAACCGCCCGTTGACATTCAGGGGTTGTCGGGGCCGGGCGCACCAAACATTCGTCGAGGTCCGGGAGGTCGGCAAATGCCGAGCCGAGAGCTTCCACAGCGAGACCCGTTCATCGGGCCGCCCGCAATCTACACCGGCGCTTCCGCCGAGTTAGTCGAACAGTTCGCCGACGCCGTCCGGGAGTGGGCAAACCGACCTGCACCCGCAAAACCGTCCCGGTGCCGGGGTGTCGAGTCCCCCGGCATCGGGCGCACCAACGGGAAGGTGTCGTAATGCGCCGAGATGCATTGCGCACCACACAAACTCGAGACGGCCGCAAGACCGTCGTCTGGCAACTGGTCCGCAGTTCCGCACGAATCCTGCGCGTGCAGTTCCCGCACGAAGCGTTCACCGCCCATCGAGTCCCGTCGCGCACGCTAGTCCCCGACGCACAACCCGGCACGATCCTGTTCGACACCTACCCCGACTTGGTCGACGCCCGCCGATTGCTCCCCGAGCACGACGACCTCTGGAACGCGCTGCGCAATGAGTACTGGACCGCCCTGCTGCGCGCCACGGACCTCCCAAATCCGTTGGGAAGTAACGCGGATGACTGAGAACCGACCCCAACAAGACAACATCGCCCCATCCGTCCAGGCACTGCTCGCCACCTTCCACGAAGACACCTGCCTCAAACTCGAACTGGCCCCCAGCGATAGCAGCCCACTGTGCGAGCACGCAGACGGTTCACTGTGCGAGATCGGTGCCGACGGCTGGCCCACGGAGTACGACGACCAGGACGAAGCCGAAGCAATCACCGCCGAATCGACTCACGTTCACGATAACGAGGAGCCGTGATCCCCTTAATATCTCGACCCACAAGTCGTGGGCGCTATTGCGGTGCAAGGTGTTCCGCAACCCGCCGGAACAGCGAATCAGTGGGCTAGTGCGGCGTCCAGCTAGCTCCTACCGTATCGCCCCCGGGTCCAGGGGGCGGTCGAAGGTAGTCGAATGGTCGTCGTCCAGGCCGTATCGACCGCCGTATGAGTACGCTCGGCGAGCAGCCGAAGTGGGTAGCGCGGCAAGCTATCTGGACGGGGCATTAGTCCGGTAGCCAGTGTCGGTTCAGGCGTGTTCGGCTGCGTTCGATTTCGAACCCTGTTGCAGGCCAGTGGCGTTGGTGAGGAAGACCGGCCAGGCGACTTCGGTGCGCCATTGTGCTGGGTCGGGGGTGTCGCGCTGGCCGGTCAGGTAGTACTCGCGGATCGGACCGGGAACGCTGAGGGCGTGCCGGGCGACGTACGCCGCGAGGGCACCGTAGGTGCGATCAACGTCGACCGGTGATCCACGGTGGGTCATGATCGCCAGTTCGGCGGCGGGTGCGATGGTCGGGTGGACTCGCCCCACCGGCCGGACGGTCCCGGTGCAGGGTACGAAGATGGTCGACTGGCCGCGGTGGTCGGTGAACAGTTCGTCGGTGTAGATGCCCCCGGCGGGGCCGGTCGGGGTCAGGTGCTGGGCGAGCAAGGTTGCCTGGAGTTCGCCGAGCGCGCCTTGCAGCCAGGCGACGCTGTCCACGGCGTCGACGACTTCGGTGATCGCAGCTGCCGTGACCGCCGGTACGGCCCGCAGCTCGACGGTGCTGTCATCGGATGCCGGGTGCGCCAGCAGATCACGCAGCTGGTGGACGGCCTGCTGGGTGCGGCCGAGTTGTTCCTCCAGCCGGTCCAGGTGTGCCACGATCCGCGCGTTGCGGGTGTCGGGATCGGAGGTCGTCAGCATCACCTGGATCTCCTCCAGCGGCATATCGAGGTTGCGGAGTCGCCGCACGACCTGCGCGGCGGCCAGTTGCGCAGTGGTGTATCTGCGGTAGCCGGTGTGCGGATCGATGTCGGCCGGGGTGAGCAGTCCGATCTGGTGATAGTGGCGCAGCGTCTTCACCGTCAGATGGGTGGCGCGGGAGAAGTCACCGATCGACATGTATGCGGTCATGGCCTCCATTCTGGGATCTCCCCTTACCGGAGGGTTTTTCGCGGAATGCGGGTTGACCGTCCGGTTGCGGTAGCACCGATCGTGGTGGAAGCGGTCCGCCCGCCGGCCGACCGGTAGCCCGTTCGGCCCGCTACCGCGAAGAATCATCGTCGACAAGGAAATTCGAATGCCATTCCTGACAGCCTCGGATGGGACCGCCCTGTTCTATCGTGACTACGGTGCCGGTCGGCCGATCGTGTTCGTGCACAGCATGCTGATGAGCAGTGACATGTGGCAGCAGCAGATGCTGTACCTGACCGGTCACGGCTACCGCACCGTTGCCTACGATCGCCGCGGCCACGGACGATCCGACGACCCGGGCATGGGATACGACTTCGACACTCTCGCCGACGATCTGGCTACGCTGCTGAACCGGCTCGACCTCACCGATGTCACACTGGTCGGGCACTCCATGGGCGGCGGCGAGGCGATCAGATACCTCAGTCGCCCTGGTGCGCATCGGGTTTCCCGCATCGCGTTGGTCGGTGCGACGGCGCCGCACCTCGACATCGATCCCCACCACACGACCGCACTGCTGAACCAACTCGCCACCGACTACGGCCGCTGGGTGGCCGATAACGCCGCGCTATCCTTCGGCGACGACCTGCCCGGCTGCGATATCCCGCAACTCGACAAGGACGCCACCATCCGGGACTGGATGCGGGTATCGCTACGTGCTGCCGTGGAATGCACGCGGGTCAACATGGCTGCCGACTTCCGAGCCGAGGCCCGCCGGATCACGGTCCCGGCCTTGGTATTACATGGAGACCACGATGCCTTCGCCCCGCTGCAAACTTGCGGACAGCGCTCGGCCGACCTGATTCCCGACAGCGAACTCGTGATCTACCAGAACGCCTCGCACATGCTGCACCTATCGCATCGCGAACAGCTCAACCACGACCTACTCGCATTCCATCGGTCATGACACTGGACACCATGTGCCGGTTGCGAACACTCGCAGGTACTCGGCGGTGACGTCGCCGACCGGCAGCACTGCCTCATAGTCATGCTCACGATGCGCAGAACCTCTATGAAGTTGATCTTTGGTAGGACCTTCTTCATATCCCAGGTTCTGCGCTTTCACGTTGCACCCCAACAACTTCCGGCGTACCCGCAGGTCACGCCACCCGCGCCACCGCTCCAGGGAATGGCTTACTGGGTATCGCATGGCTATATAGGATCCGATCATGCGCATCAAGACCGACCAACTGCGGGAACTCCTCATCGATCTGGATCCGGAGATACGTCGGCAAGTGCGGGACATACTGCAGGACGACCTCGTCGATTGGGAGGTGTTGCACGCTCGCGCCCTTGTGGTGGTACAGATTTTGCGAGACGAACAGCTCGCCCACGCCTGGTCGGATTGCATCGAAATACTCCGGACCATGACGCCCAATGACATGGTCTTCACGCTATTGGTGCAAGCGCTAACCGTCTGGGATCTGAACGGTCCGGGTGGCCGATTGCTCGATGCGCTCGGAGTTCCTACGGGGACCACGCTTCCGGACTTCACCACCGAATCCGTCGGAGAGCTGCGCATCGAATGCCTGATGTGCAAGCGCGAGCGTACCGAGGCACGAGTGTGCAAGCAGGTGGCGGCGCTGGTGATGCTGCTCGCCACTCGCACCGAATCGGTTCGCCGGCTGGCGTTGGAGCAGTTGGGAAACCTGGGCCCCGGCGTGGCGCCGATCCTGCGGACCATGCGGCGCTCGAGGCTGCCCGGACGGCGCGAGGTGTTGCAACTCCTCGCCGAATTCAGCTGGGAGGAAATCGATTCGGCCGATATCACATTGCTGCGGCGATTGATTCGTGCCAAACAACTCACCGAAGTACCACAGCCGATGGAACTGCGGGCGGGGTGGTTCGCGGTGCAGACCATCGACCAGGCGGCGGTACTGGAAGCGATGGACTTGCACAATCCGGTGCCCGCCACTCTGCGCATGGGGTTCGACAGGTACCGCTGGGAACGCTCGTGGCAGCCGTTATCGGTCAACCCGTTCTCATGGCCGTCCGAATACCAGCCGAATTCATACCTGGATCGGGGCGTCTTCGTTACCCCCGCGCTGGACGGCTGGACGCTCATAATCGGTCACACCTACTGGGCGGACGGAATCTACAACGACGAGCCGGACGACGAAGTACGCCGCCGCTGCAGACAATTGAGCCAGCGCTTCGGCACCGCGCACTGGTATAGCCACGGCGACGACGGTCACGGTTGGCACGCGAACTGGTGTATCGCAGCAGACGGTCTGCTCCAGCAGGCATGCATGGTCCTCGACGACGAGGTGGTCGTTCTTCCCGACGACTCCGGTCGACAGCCGACCGTCGAGCAACTGCGAGCCTGGCTGAACGACAACGACCACGGCACCGGACATCGTGAACCGATCCCCGACAGTTTCCGCATCCACGCGATATCACGCCGAGCAACCGTCGCCGCCCTGCGCCGAAAGTTTCAAGGCGACGACAACGTCGACGACATCGCCGAGGAGGAGATGACCTATCGTCCGAACGCCCTGGCCCACTGGGAATTCGGCGTCAAGGGTGTGTCCTGGCGGTTGTCGGTGAACCCGGAAACGCTCGGACCACACACCCGGATCGAAGGCACAGGCGTTCTGGCCGTACCGGCCGATGTCCGCAACGAAAAGCGCCGGGGCGCATATCCGATCTGACCACACGTCCTGCTGCACGTAGAGCACTGCCGGACCGCCTGAACTCACGACACACCGGTTACCGGGAATGGCCCAGTGATCATCAAGTGATGGCGGACTGGGTGGAGTTGCCGGTGCGCACAAGAGGGTCAGCCGGGTGCTTGGCCCTGGGCCGAGTACAGACTCACTTCGCCGTCCTCGCCGAGGAAGGCGTTCACCAGCATGATCTGGCTCGCCTGCAGCTCATCCGGATCGGGGGCGCTGGTGGTGATCGAAATCTGTGGAATCACCGCCCAGTTCACGACATAGCGTTCGGGCGGTCCGTCATCGTCGGACAGGCGCGCGAGTCGAAAGACAGACACCGTCTTGCGGAGGATGAGCGTGCGCACGACCTCGGCGATTCGCTCGGGGTCTTCCAGCGCGAACATGAACCCGAATGTCAGCTCGGGCGAAGACACATATGCGGGCACAAACGTCGAGGTTAGTCTATCGAACGACGTCGCGGGTATGCCTCGCCAGAAGTGATTGCTGCCCATGCGCTCGGTGATTCCGTTAGGGCGTGAATGTTGGCGCGTATGTGACCGATCCGTAACGGATCATAACGATTTCCAGGCAGCTCATCTGCTTTTACACCATACTATTGCGCCGATTCGACTATCGCGCTTTCCTGAAAAGGTCCCGATTTTCTCGGGCCGTCTTCCTCATCGCATCGTCGCGGATTTCCCGGTTTCTTTGCCGTGCTGGTGGACTGTGTGAGGGGGCGTCCGGGCTGCGGGGCTGCGCCGGAGCCGAGGGGTGCCCCTCCCCGAAATCCTCCTCGGCCCTGGCGCATCCAGACACATCAATCGTTACCGCAGGGGCGTGCATCATGCCTACCGAATATGCCGCAGGCCGAATCGGAGCCGTCGAGTTGCCATCGCCAGTGGCGCTACTGCGCGCATTTCGCGAACCCGACGATCCGAAGCGGCACCGGCACCGCGTGCTCGCCGTGGCACACGAATTGGTCGAATGCCATGAATGCAGGTACAACGCCCTGCTGGCGGCGCATGCTCCGGACGCGCCGAGCGGCTGCGTCGCGCAGAGCCTGCAACTCGTCGACGATACTGACGCGCACCGAACCGAGCTTGTGGGCCGCATCGATAATTGGGTCGCCACCCATGTCCAGCACCGCACCGGCGCCTCGCTGCACACCGAGACCCTCGGCGCCGTCATCGATCGGCTGGCGGCGAAATGGGTTGCGGCACAACATGCATTGGGTATGTCGACACCCGCCGGCCCGCACCCACTGCAGTTGGACGATGACGCCCAGCTGCAGTGGAGCCGATTGGCCGAACTGGCCGACGGGTACAAGGATCTGATCACCGACGTGGCCGAACACCGGCGCAGGCTGCCGGTGTGGTGATCACCGAGGGGTCTTCGAGCCCCCTATCGGTCGTTGTCGGGCTCAACCACCTCGGCCTCGACGAACGAGGTGGTCGGCTCGACCTCCGCGTCAAAGGACACATCGGCCCGGTCCCGGACCACGGCACCCGCGAAATCGTCGTCGTCGACGATTTCGTCGCCCCGTTGCGCCGCCGCGTCTTTACGCGCGGCGGCCGCGGCCTCGTTCATCTCGATGGCGTCGGTGATCCACTCACCGATCTCCCTGGTGACCTCCGCGACGGTGCCGGTAATGATGTTGGCGATATTTCCGACATGTCGCGCGCCCGAGGAAGTCAATTCCTGAATTAGATCCTTGTTACTTTCGAATTTCCCGATCATTCACACGCCCACTTCGGTTGTGTTTCGCTGTCGCATCACAATAACACCGGACGTGGACTCCTTCCCGACCAAAAACGGCGGCAGCGCCAGCTCGAAAATCTTCCGCCAAACCGATCCGACTTGTTTTCCGAGCGAACCGGTGTTGTACGGCAATCCATACTTCGCGCACAGTTCCCGAACCTCGGGCGCCATCTCCGGATAGCGGTTCGCGGGCAGATCCGGGAACAGATGGTGTTCGATCTGATGCGACAGATTACCGGACATGATGTGGAACAGCTTGCTGCCGGTGATGTTGGCCGAGCCGAGCATCTGCCGGACGTACCACTCGCCGCGGGTCTCCTCGGTGGTCTCCGCTTCGGTGAACGTCTGTACGCCCGTTGGGAAGTGGCCGCAGAAGATGATGGAGAAGGCCCACAGGTTGCGCACCAGATTCGCGGCGGCGTTCCCGGCGAGCGTGCTGAGGAACAGCGGACCGGTCAGCGCCGGGAAGACGACATAGTCCTTGAGCACCTGCCGACCGGCCTTGCGCCACTGGCCCTTCAGCAATCGCTTGACCTCCGCCCAGCTTTTCTTGCCGCGCAGGATGTTCTCCACCTCGAGGTCGTGGCCCATTACGCCCCACTCGAACGCCACCATCAGCGCAAAGGCGTACAGCGGCTGACCGAGTCGCAGGATATTCCACTGCTGCGCCGCATCCATGCGCAGGATGCCGTAGCCGATATCGCGGTCCATACCATGGATATTGGTGTAGGTGTGGTGCATGTAGTTGTGCGAATGCTTCCACTGATCCGCCGGGCAGACGGTATCCCATTCGAACTCACGGGAATTCAGGCCGCGTTCACGCATCCAGTCGTACTGGCCGTGCATGACATTGTGGCCGATCTCCATATTGTCCAGGATCTTCGACACACTCAGCGCGGCAACCGCGGCCAGCCAGAACGGCGGCAGGAAACCCAGATACATCAGGCCGCGACCGGCGATCTCGAAACCGCGCTGCGCCTTGATGATCGAGTAGATGTATTCGCGGTCACGGTCGCCGAGGTCGGCGACGATGCGGGCGCGCAGGTCGTCCAGGGCCCGGCCGAGTTCCTCGACCTGCTCCGGGCTCAGTACCACCGGGCCATCTTTCGTTTCGGTCAAAATTGTCATTGGTGTTGGTCCCCTTGTTGTTTCAGATATCGATCTCGACGTCGCCGACGGGCGCGTTGATGCAGAGCTGGATGGGCTGATCCGGATCGCTGTCGGTTTCGCCGGTGCGCACATTGCGGGTGCAGCCGGTGCGCCGCACCGCGGTGCAGGAAAAGCAGATACCCATCCGGCAGCCGTATTCCGGGGTCAGGCCAGCGGCCTCGGCCTGTTCCAGCAGGACGGCGCCGTTGTTCTCGGCGGTCCTGCCGCTGGCCGTGAAGCTGACCGTGCCGAACGCCTCGTCCGCATCGACGGGGGTGGTGGACAGGGTGAACTCCTCGGCGTGCAGCCGGTGGTCCAATCGTTCGGCCTCGAAGATCTTGCGCACCGCGTCCATCAGGCCCTGCGGTCCGCAGACATAGGTCTCGCCATCGGCGAACCACGGCGCGATGCGTTCGAGCTGGTCGTAGTCGAAGTAGCCGGACCCGTCGCCGGGATGGCGCACCTCGATGCGGAAGTTCCGGTACGCCTGCGCGATCGCCTCCAGCTCCGCCCGATGTGGCACCACTTCGGGCGATTTCGCATAGTGCAGGAAGGCGAGTTCACCCGGGTAGCCCTCATCCGCCAGGGTGCGCAGCATGGACAGCACCGGCGTGATGCCGCTGCCGCCGCTGATCAGCAGCACCCGTTCGGGGCGCGGTTCGGGTAGCCGGAAGACGCCGTCGGCGGGTTCGAGGCTGACGACCATGCCCGGGACCGCATCGCAGTACAGATATTGCGAAACCAGGCCGCCCGGATGCGCCTTGACGGTCAGTTCGATGTGCCGGTCGCGCCGGGCCTCCGGATTCACCGGCGAGTAGCACCGGGTGTGCCGGATGCCGTCGATCACGACGCCGATCTGCACATATTGTCCGGCGGCGTGGCCGCGCCACTGCCGGGTGGGACGCAGAGTCAGCGTCACTGAACCCGGCACCGAGCGGCGGACGTGGGTGATCTGCGCCCGCAGCTCGCGAGCTGTCAGCGTCGGATGAACGAGCTCCAGGTAGCGATCGAGTGGGTGCGGGGTGGTCAGGGTTTGTACCAGGTCGAGAAGTCCGACCATGCGGTTCTCCGTTCAATGTGCGGCGGGCGCTGGGTCCTCCGTGGTCACGCAAGCTGCTGTCCAGCGGACCGCGAGCTCATGCCGCGGGTGCCTCTACTTGTCGGGCTGCGGCGTGCTCCCGAACTTCTTCGACGAAGATTTCAGTGCACGCCTGTACACTCAACAAGTGTGACTGATGAACCGGGTCCGGTGTCAACCAGCAATTGATGTGACCCGAACTACATCCTCGGAATGGACGAATGGTGAACGGATGTATGCTCACTGTGATGAGCGAGCCCGCAGGTAGCCGAATAGAACGCAAGGAGCGCACCAGGCAGGCCCTGCTCGACGGCACGCTCGCGCTGGCCGCCGAGCGCGGCTTCGGTGCCCTGAGCCTGCGCGAGATCGCCCGTTCCGCGGGCATTGTGCCGACCGCCTTCTACCGCCATTTCGCCTCACTCGACGATCTCGGCGCGGCCCTGGTCGACGAAGGCATCCGCGCGCTGCGGCTGGCCCTGCGCCAATTGCGCCGCACGCCCGACGCCCGGCTTTCGGAGACCGTGCGGTTCGTCTTCGAACAGGTCGCCACCAAGCGCGAACTCTTCGGCTTCATCACCCGGGAACGCCGTGGCGGTTCGGCCGCCCTGCAGCACGCCATCGCACTCGAACTGCAATTGATCGTCCGCGAGTTGGTCGTCGACCTCTCCCGCATTCCGGACCTGGACTCCTGGTCCCCGGAAGACCTCGAGCTGGCCGCCGACCTGATCGTCTCGACGGTCGCCGACTGCATCGCCGACTACGTGGCCGCCGCACCCCGCGACCAACCCGCCATCATCGACCGCACCATCCGCCAGGTCCGCCTCATCGCCCTCGGCATGGCCGCCTGGCGGCCCGCGAAGAACCGTTAGGCCGCGTTCCGCTCCGGCCCGCGCACCGGCAGCAGCGCCGCCAAACCGAGGGCGAGGACCGCCAGGATGCCGACAATGCCCGCGCGATCGGCATCGAAGGCCCAGACGAAGAAGCCGAAAAGAGCTGGGGCAAGGAATGATACGGCGCGGCCGGTGGTGGTGTAGAGGCCGAACATCTGGCCTTCGCGGCCGGGTGGGGCCAGCCGGGTGAGGAAGGAACGGGCGGCGGATTGGGCGGGGCCGACAAAGATCGTGAGCAGCAGGCCGAAGACCCAGAACATGGTCGGACCGGACACGATCAACAGCGCGATGCCGCAGATCACCATGGCGACCAGCGAGATGACGATCACGATCTTCGGGCCGACCCGGTCATCGAAACGCCCCGCGGTGACCGCACCGAGCGCCGCGACGACATTCGCTGCGATGCCGAAGAGCAGCACATCGGAATCGGCGATGCCATAGACCCGCACGGCCAGGATGGCACCGAAGGTGAACACCCCGGCCAGGCCGTCCCGGAAGATCGCACTGGCGACCAGGAAGCCGACGGTGCGCCGATCGACAGCCCAGAGTTCGCGCAGATCCCGCCACAGCACCCGGTAGGAGCCGAAGAATCCGGCCCTCGCCGCGCCCGGATCGGCATTGGTGCGCGGTAGTTCGGGCACGACCAGCAATACCGGCAGCGCGAAGGCCGCGAACCAGACGGCGGCCAGCATCGCCACCAAACGGATATTCGTCCCGTCATCCACGGGCACGCCCAGCAAGCCGCGGTTGTCGCCATGGCCGGATATGAAGCCGAAATAGCTGATCAGCAGAATGAAGATGCCACCGAAATAGCCCATGGCCCAGCCGAATCCGGAGACCCGTCCGACATCGTCGGGAGTGGAGACCTGGCGCAGCATCGCGTTGTAGGGCACACCCGCCAATTCGAAAAATGCCGAGCCGAAGCCGAGCAGGACCAGACCGAGCCAAAAGTACCGGTAGTCGTCGTGCACGAAGAACATCAGCACCATCGACAGGATGGTCAGCGTGGTCAAGGCCCCAAGGGAGCCTTTGCGTTTCGCGCTCGCGTCGAAGCGCTGCCCACTGATCGGCGCGGTGAGCGCGACCGCGAAACCCGCAAGGCCCAGCGCCCAACCGAGCCAGGCGCTCGGTGACACCCCGCCCGGCAGATCGTCGCCGACCTTATCGGTCAGATACACCGAGAAGACGAAGGTCAGGATCACGGCGTTGAACGCCGAGGACCCCCAATCCCACAATCCCCACGCCACCACGTGCCCGCGCCCGGCGGCTTGCCCGACTACCGCTCGCGGGTCCACCTCGGGCTCGCCCGTCACGCGACCACCAACCCATTCGAATCGCCGCGCAATGCCGCCCTCATGGGCGCAGCCTAATGCGGATTTCGTCGACAGGCGGGTCAACGCTCGATACCGTCCTCTATGCACTCAGTTGCATAGTACTGCCTGTAACGATAACCTTGGGCTATGGCCCTCGAACATGCGCTGCTGGTATCGCTGACCGAGCGCGCCGGTTCGGGTTATGAACTGGCGCGCCGCTTCGACAAGTCCATCGGCTTCTTCTGGAACGCGACCCATCAGCAGATCTATCGGGTGCTCAAGCGCATGGAGGAATCCGGGTGGCTGAGCAGCGAGGCGGTGGCCCAGGAGGGGCGCCCCGATAAGAAGGTCTACTCGGTGAACGAGGCGGGCCGCGCCGAATTGGCGCGCTGGATCGCCGCGCCGACCGATACCGCTATCCCGCGCAACGAACTCGGCGTGAAGATCCGCGCCGCCGAATATGGCGATATCGACGCGCTCTGCGTCGAGGTCGCCCGGCACCGCGATCAGCACCACCAGCGGCTGGAGCTCTTCCGGCTCATCGAAAAGCGCGACTTCCCGGCACCGGATCAGCTCTCCGGTACCCCACTGCACCAGTACCTGGTGCTGCGCGCGGGCATTCGCGTGGAGTCCGGATTCGTCGAATGGTGCGACGAAGTACTGCAAGCCCTGCAACCTCGTGCAACAGCCCCGCACGCGGACCCGAAGAAAGGTGAGACTCAGCGATGAGTTCGTTCCCCCATCTTTTCGAGCCCCTCGATCTCGGCTTCACCACCCTGCGCAATCGCGTAATCATGGGATCGATGCACACCGGCCTGGAGGATCGCGCCTGGGATACCAATCGGCTCGCCGCCTATTTCGCCGAACGTGCCCGCGGCGGTGTCGGTCTCATCATTACCGGCGGCTACGCACCGAACCGCACCGGCTGGCTGCTGCCGTTCGGCGCCAAGCTCACCAACAAGACCGAGGCGTACCGGCACCGGGTGATCACCAAGGCCGTGCACAAGGAGGGCGGCAAGATCGCCATCCAGATCCTGCACGCGGGCCGCTATTCCTATATGCCGGGCAGTGTTTCGGCATCCTCGATCAAGGCCCCGATCAACCCGTTCCGCCCGCGCAAGCTCTCCGCGCGCGGCGTCGAGCAGACCATCGATGACTACGTCCGCTGTGCGAAGCTGGCCCAGTTCGCCGGCTATGACGGCTGCGAAATCATGGGCGGTGAAGGTTACTTCATCAACCAGTTCCTCGCGCCGCGCACCAATAAGCGCACCGACAAATGGGGCGGATCGCCGGAGAACCGGCGCCGGATCGCGGTGGAGATCGTGCGCCGCACCCGGGCCGCGGTGGGGACCGACTTCATCATCGTATTCCGGCTGTCCATGGCCGAGTTGGTCGAGAAGGGCCAGACCTTCGATGAAATCGTCGCGCTGGCAAAGGAACTCGAAGCCGCGGGTGCGAGCATTCTGAATACCGATATCGGCTGGCACGAGGCGCGCGTCCCGACCATCGTTACCTCGGTGCCGCGCGCGGCCTTTGTCGAATTCACCGCGAAGATCACCGAGCAGGTGAATATTCCGGTCTGCGCGTCGAACCGGATCAATATGCCAGAGATCGCCGAGGAAATCCTCACTCGCGGTGATGCGCAACTGGTTTCGCTGGCGCGTCCGTTCCTCACCGATCCGGAGTGGGTCAATAAGGCCGCCGCCGACCGGGTCGACGAGATCAACACCTGTATCGCCTGCAACCAGGCCTGCCTGGACCACGCCTTCCAGCACAAAACCGTGTCCTGCCTGCTGAACCCGCGCGCAGGCCATGAGACCGAACTGAAGCTGCTGCCGACCCGGCGCAGCAAGCGCGTCGCGGTCGTCGGCGCCGGCCCGGCCGGACTTTCGGCCGCGGTCAATCTCGCCGAACGTGGACACCGCGTAGACCTTTTCGAGGCCGACGACAAGATCGGCGGCCAATTCGATATCGCGCGCCGCATTCCGGGCAAGGAAGAGTTCAACGAATCGATCCGCTACTACACCAGGATGCTCGAGATCACCGGCGTGAACGTGCACCTGAACAAGCGGATCACCGCGGCGGAGCTGATCGAGGCGCGCTACGACGAAATCGTGCTGGCCACCGGTGTGCGCCCGCGCATTCCGAATATTCCGGGCATCGACCACCCGATGGTGCTGTCCTATGCCGAACTGGTGCGTGCGGAGCGGCAAGTTGGCAAGCGCGTCGCGGTCATCGGCGCGGGCGGTATCGGCTACGACGTGAGCGAATTCCTCACTGTCGAAGGACATCCCGCGCTCAAGCTGGACGAGTGGAAGGAAGAATGGGGCGTCGACTCCACCGACGAGCAGGTCCCCGGCCAGCTCACCAAGCCCAAACCCGCGCCCGCCGCGCGCGAAGTCGTACTGCTGCAACGCAAATCGACCCCCTTCGGCAAGGACCTCGGCAAAACCTCCGGCTGGGTGCACCGCGCCGCACTCAAAGCCAAGGGCGTCGAACACGTCGGCGGCGTCAACTACGAGCGCATCGATGACAGCGGCCTACACATCAGCTTCGGCGAAAAACGCCAACGCCCCCAACTGATCCCGGTCGACAACGTCATCATCTGCGCAGGCCAGGAATCCGTACGCGAACTCGAAGAACCCCTGCGCGCAGCCGGAGCCACCATCCACCTCATCGGCGGCGCCGACCTGGCAGCCGAACTCGACGCCAAGCGCGCAATCGACCAGGGCACGCGCCTGGCCGCCCGGCTCTAGCAGCGCACCGGCCGGGTACCCGGTGTCGAGGCGCGACCTATCAGAGTGGGTTGAGGCGGGCCTTGAGCAGGCAGAACTCATTACCTTCCGGGTCAGCCAGGACATGCCACTGCTCCTGCCCGGTCTGGCCGATGTCGGCCGGGCGCGCACCGAGCTTCAGCAGGCGTTCGAGCTCGGCGTCCTGATCGCGGTCGGTGGCGTTGACGTCGATGTGCAGCCGGGACTTCCCCGGCTCCGGCTCATCCCTGCGACTGAGGATGATCGTCGGCTGCGGACCGCCGAACCCTTCGCGCGGCCCGATCTCCAGCGTGCCGTCGTCCTCCCGATCGAGCACGACGAAGTCCAGTACCTCGCACCAGAACCGCGCCAGCACCTCAGGGTCGCGGCAACCGAGCACGAGCTCACTGATACGACATGCCATTAGCGAAACCTGCTCTCAGCCTGGGGAACTGCCGGGAGACCACAGGCAAACCTCATGGGCTCCCAGCGGTGAAAACAATCCCGCGATCGTACCGGACGAGGCGAGCACGGGCGACGCGATTTCAGGGCCGACCCGGTCCGGGCAGCCGGGCAAGGTGCCGATCGCTGCCTTGGTCAGTTTCCTCCAGCAGATAGCTGCGTATCAGGGCGCGAGAGTAGTCCTCGGTCTGGAGCAAACCGGGTGCCAGTTCGTTGCATCCTCGATGGTGTCGATGGGGTGGCGTGGTCTGTGTGTTCGAGACCATTGTGCGGTCGGCGATCACCAGTTGAGTTCGGCTGTGGGTGAGTGCACGCGTTCTTGTCCGGATCCTGTGGGACCTTGCCGATTCGGGGCAGGGATGGGCGCTGAGATCATCTTCTGGTCCTATCCCCTAGGCTCCACTCGTGAGCTTGCCCTCTCCTACCTCTGAGAATCGCGCGGTCGTTACCGGCGCCTCGTCCGGCATCGGTACCGCACTGGCCGCTGAACTTGCTGCTCGCGGGTATTCGTTGATCCTGGTTGCGCGGCGTGGGGAGGTACTGAACGAGCTGGCGCAGCGGCTGACGCTGGCGCACGGCATTACCGCTGAGGTGCGCGCAGTTGATTTGTCCGACCGCAGCGCACGGGCGCCGCTGGTCGAGGAGTTGGCCGCTCGCAATATCTCGATCCTGTGCAATAACGCCGGTATTGCCACATTCGGCGCGGTTGCCGAACTCGATCCGGCCTATGAGCGCGACCAGATGGAGCTCAACGCCGTCGCGGTGCACGATCTCACCTTGGCCGTGCTGCCCGGGATGATCGCCAGGGGTGGTGGCGGGATCCTGATCAGTGGGTCGGCGGCGGGCAATATGCCGATTCCGAACAATGCGACCTATGCGGCAAGCAAGGCCTTCGCCAATACCTTCTCCGAATCGCTGCGTGGCGAATTGAAGGGCTCGGGCGTACACGTCACCCTGCTCGCCCCCGGCCCGGTCCGCACCGAAACCCCGGATCCGGCCGAGGCCTCCATCGTCGACAAAATGGTCCCCGACTTCATGTGGGTCACCTCCGAATACACCGCCAAGATTTCCATTGACGCCCTGGTCCGCAACAAGATGCGTGTGGTCCCGGGCCTGATCAGCAAGGGCATGAGCGTCGCAGGCCAATACGGCCCCCGCTCCCTCACCGCCCCGATCGCCGGTGCGTTCTACAAGAAGCTCGGCGGCTGAAGACCCCGGGCCGCTGCGAACGCTCGGCGGTCACCACCCGATGAGGCCGCAGGCATGACCTCGCACACGGCCCAAGTTCGAAGATCCGGTCGGCGGAGACGTCGCGCACCCACTGTTCCTTTGCTGCGCCGACCACAGCCGGTGCGTCTTGGTTGTCCTGACCCGCCGACCGCACGCGTCAACCGTGACGGGAACGGCAGCCCGGCCGTGGGCAGCATCGGCTTGGGTGCCGACAGGGTCAGCGGACGTAACCGCGTGCCCTGACCGACCAGAACCACTCCCGACCCGGACCGCACGCCCCGCGGTCCGAGTTCCAGCGTCGTTGCGACGAGATGCCAGATCTGCGCCGCGCCCCGTAGAACGCGCTGGAGGCGGCAGCCAGCAAACTCACTTTCGACCCGAAGTGGTGACAGACGCCGCCGGTTGACACCCTCGCGCCGAGCCACCACGAGGTCAGGTCCACTGTGGCCGGTTCCGCGATCAGTTCCGCGCGCAGGATGTCCAGCAGCACTGTCGGGCGGCAGGAAGCCGAGCCATGCACCGGCGGGAACGTCGGATCGGGCCCGGCTCAGCGCGAGCGCGGGCCAGGTCACAGCGCACTGCACATCGGTCAGCAACCCGTCAGGAACCAGCTCGGGCGCGTCAAGGAACTGTCAGCATTTCCCATGGTCAATAGGAAGCGGCGTAGTCCTGAAGTCGGCCCCGCATGGAGAGAAAGCGGGGGCACACCGAGGAGAGAATCCACGTGACGCTGCTCGAAATCTTCCCGTCGCTACGGTCGGGAATGCCTTCGCGCCTCGACTCCGCGGTCTGGCCGCGGGATACCCACTACGACGGCGACGGCAGAATCACCCTCGGCGGGGTCGCCCTCGCCGACATCGCCGACCAGTACGGCACCGCCACCTACGTACTCGACGAGCAGGAGGTGCGCGCCCGCTGCCGCGCCTACAAGAAGGCCTTCCCGGAGGCCGAGATCATCTATGCGGGCAAGGCGCTGATGATTCGCGCGGTCGCGGAATGGGTTACCCAAGAAGGACTTTCGGTGGACGTATGCTCGGCGGGCGAGCTGGCCATCGCACTCGCTGCCGGTGTCGATCCGAAGCGGATCGTCCTGCACGGCAATGGAAAATCCTACGACGAGCTGGATGCCGCCGTTCGCAGCGGCGTCGGCCGGATCGTGGTCGACTCGCTGACCGAGATCACCCTGCTCTCCGCGCTGGCCACCCGGCCACAGCAGGTACTGCTCCGACTATCTCCAGGCATCGATGTGCACGGGCATCCGGCGGTGAAAACCGGTGTGCTGGATCAGAAATTCGGTTTCCCGATCGGCAGCGAGATGGCTACTGAAGCGATCGAACGCGTTCTGCGCATGCCGAACCTCGAGCTGATCGGTTTCCACTGCCACCTCGGCTCCCAGATCGACGATCCGGACCACTACGGCGAGGCGGTGCGGCGGATGATCGGCGAAATGGCAAGGGTCCGCCAGGATTACGGTCGCATCCTCACCGACCTCGACCTGGGCGGCGGACATGCGGTCGCCTACCGCAGCTGCGACGCCGAGATGAATCTGGCCGAACTCGCCGACATCATCGACGACGCCCTCGACGCAGGCTGCGCGCGACACCACTTCCCGCGCCCGAATATCGCCATGGAACCGGGCCGCGCCATCGTGGCGCGCGCCGGGGTCACGCTGTATCGGGTGCTGTCGGTCAAGCACATCGATGGCGGACGGACCTACGTCACCGTCGACGGCGGCATGGGCGATAACGCCCGCGTGGCGCTTTATGGCGCGAATTACGAAGTGGTCGTTGCCAATCGGCATATATGCGGTCCACAGATGACCGCGACGGTGGCCGGTCGCTATTGCGAGGCAGGCGATGTGCTGGCCACCGATATCCGTCTGCCCGCCGACCTACGTCCCGGCGAGGTGCTGGCAGTGCCGTGTACCGGCGCATACCACCACAGCCTCGCCTCGTCCTACAACAGCGTCGGCCGTCCACCGATCATCGCGGTGCACAATGGGCGCGCCCGCCAACTGGTCCGCCGCGAAACCATTGCCGATCTACTCCTCCGCGATATCGGCAACTGACCGCGCCGCCGGTCCAATCAGAAAACGAACCGCGCCAGGCGGGGACGCGGCGGTCAGCGGGACGGCGACGCAATCCGGCCTCGCGCACCGCGGCAGCGCGGCCCGGCGATGCGGCGCGCGAGCTGGACCGCGCCACGAGTTCACGAGCCCATCTCGATCATCCGGCGCCTCGGACCGGACTGTTCGCCGAGCGCGCTGGCGGCAACTCAGCTTTGTCCGGCGGCGTGTTCGATGAACCGGCCCAGCAGTTCGTGCAACTGTCGCCGCTCGGCATCCGAGAATGGCGCCAGCAACTCGATCACCACCGCATCAGCGGTGCGGTTGGCGGCGTCGAGCCGTTCCCGGCCGCTCGCCGTGATGTGCACGGCATAGCTGCGGCGGTCCCGCTGATCCTTGCGTCGCTCCGCCAACCCCCGCTACGAACGAATCGTCGCCACCGCGGGAAAACCCGGCACGGGCGTGCGGTTCCTCGACCCGCAGCGCGGGACGCGGTCCATGCCTACGAGAGCGAAATGCTCGACTACGGTTTCGACATGGTGGAACGCTCCCCGCGCAGCGTGACCTGACGCTCAGTTCGGCCCACGCAGCTTCTTCGCCGTCTGCACCGCGGTGAGCGCATTGAGACGGCCGAAGCCGTACTTGGCGCTGTGCCCGTCCGCGCCGTATCCGCCGTGCTGCGGATCGATCATGTCGCATGACTGCTTCAACAGGTCCTTGACCTCGTGTGACGCGAGATCCGGGTGCACCGACAGCACCAAGGCCACGACACCGGCCGCCCCGGGGCATGCGCTCGACGTACCACCGAAGCTATTAGTGAAGTTTCCGGCGGCATCGCCGTCATCGGTGGTGCCGACGTTGTACCCGGCGGCACCGTGCCGGTCGACGGTCCAGATACCGGGTGTCAAAGCGTCGGGATGATGGAACGGCGGATGCCCGAAGTCGCTGCTCGGGAACGCGCACCAGACCGCCTTGCCGAAATCGCTATAGACACTGCGTTTTCCGGTGTCGTTGCAGGCCGCGACGGCGATCACCTTCGGGAAACTCGCGTAACCGTCATTGTCGACGGACTCGTTGCCATTGCCCGCGGCGAACAGCACGACGCATCCCTTGCCATTGCGACCATTGGTCACCGCATGCTCGATCGCCAATCGCGTGCTGGCCGGTAGCGGCACCACCTGATTGTGGGCCGGGTCGTTCGGTCGGAACCAGACGCCGTCGGCGGGGCCCCAACTGCACGAGATGACATCGGCGCCGTGGTCGGCCGCCCACACGAAGGCGCGCGCCTCCGCTTGGGACCCGAGTTCGGAGGCGAGCCGAATCGGCATCAGCCGGGCGGCGGGTGCCACGCCGGAGGCACCGAGCGTGCCATCGGCGCAGGCGACACCCGCGCAGGCGGTGCCGTGATTATCGCCGTCCCGGGGTCCGGTCCCGTTCGAATCGCGCGGGCGCGGATTGCTGGTCTGCAGGGTCGCGTCGCGCGGTGCGACCACCTTGCCCGCCCCGCCGAATTCCGGGTGGTCGATATCGACACCGTCATCGATCAGCGCGATCGTGACGCCATTGCCGCGCGTAATCGCATGGGCCGCTTCCACATTCGCGTGCGCGTTCACCGCGACGCCGCCGATGGTGGTCGGCTTCAGATGCCACTGCTGCGGGAAGATCGTCTTGCGGGAGCGACGCCGGATCAGCTCAGGATGGCAATAGACGACATCGTCACGGCTCAGCAGCCCATTCGCGATATCGAACACCTGCTGCCCGGTCCCCTCGGCCGCGCTGGTGAAATACGCGTTGGTCGCATATGTCACCGTTTCCTTGATCCGCAGACCCGCCTCGTCGAGCACCCTGCGACACTGCTCGGGCTTCGCGTCGTCGGTGAACTTCACGAAGATGTTCTCGGTGTAGAGCACCGGCTCCTCGCTCACCGGATCCACGAGCACGTGACCGGCGAAACGCACCTCCGGCGCGGCGGCCAGCACCGACTTGCGCGCGGCGACCGACCGCGAATCGGGCGGCACCCGATAGACCTGCACGCCGGCCTCGGGATAGGACACCACCAGTGCCGCGTCATCGAGTTCACCGCTCAGCGGTGTGCGGACCGATCCGATGGAGCGGGGAATCGGACGCTTGTTCTGGGTTCGGACCGCGATCAGGTCCGGACTTTGTTGCAATGGGAAACCGGGATCGTTTTTGGTCCCGAAGTTTACGGTAGGCATGACGACTCCTTAACTGTCTCCGCCCCGAACACCACCGCGAAAATAGCGCTGACCAGCGACGATGTATCGAGTACCGGCTACTCGAAAATGACTGGACCCGCCGACGGCAAACAACGGGTCCGGATTTCCACCCGGGTGGCGCCCCTCAGCGCTTACGGGTGCCGAAAATGCTGCGGCTGATCTCGCGCCCGGCGGCGGTGGCCGCCGAACGCAGGAAGCTCTTCACCGCCGGATTCCGCATGATTCGCTCGGCCGCCGACTCCTCCGCCTCAGGGGCACGGCCGGGTGCCGGAGCTGGCTCCGTTTCCTGTTGCGCCGCAGCGACTTTCGCGGCGAGTATCTCGTAGGCCGACTCTCGATCGATGGTCTGGCCGTACTTGGCGGACAGCACACTGGACAGCGCTCGCGACTTGATCTGCTCATCGCCGATGGTGTCCATCAGCGAGCGCGGCGGCGCAATCCTGGTCCACGCCACCGGAGTCGGGGCGCCCTGCTCCGAGAGCACCGTCACGATCGCCTCACCGGTGCCCAGCGAGGTGAGCGCCTTCTCCAGGTCGTAGGCCCCGGTCTTCGGATACGTGCGCACCGTCTTGGACAGCGCCTTCTGATCGTCCGGGGTGAAGGCGCGCAGTGCGTGCTGAATGCGCGCGCCCAATTGGGAGAGCACCGGATTCGGGATATCGGTGGGCAGTTGGGTGCAGAAGAAAACGCCCACGCCCTTGGATCGGATCAGCTTGACCGTCTGCTCCACCTGCTCCAGGAATGCCTTCGAGGCATCGGCGAATAACAGGTGTGCCTCATCGAAAATGAAGACCAGCTTGGGCTTTTCGACATCGCCGACCTCCGGCAGGGTCTGGAACAGATCGGCGAGCACCCACATCAGGAAGGTGGAGAACATTACCGGCCGGGCCGCTTGGGCGCCGAGTTCGAACAGCGTGATCACACCCTGGCCGCCCGCGGTGCGCAGCAGATCCGTCGGATCCAGTTCGGGCTCACCGAAGAATGTATCGCCGCCGTCGGCCTCCAGATTCACCAGCGCACGCAGGATGACACCCGCGGTCGCCGCCGAAACGCCGCCAATGCCCTTGAGATCTTCCTTGCCCTCCGGACTGGTGAGATGGGTGATGACCGCACGCAGATCCTTCAGATCCAGCAGGCCGAGCCCCGCTTTGTCCGCCCAGTGGAAGATCAGCCCGAGCGTGGACTCCTGGGTCTCGTTGAGGCCGAGCACCTTACTGAGCAACACCGGCCCGAATGCGGTGATGGTCGCGCGGATCGGCACCCCGACTCCGCCGGTCCCGAGCGAGACGAATTCGGTCGGAAATGCGGACGGCGCCCAACCCGCCGCGCCGGTTTCGGCCGCTCTGGCGCTGAGCTTGTCATTCGCCTCACCCGGCTGCGCGAGCCCCGAAAGGTCACCCTTGATATCGGCGAGCACCACGGGCACACCGGCCCGGGAGAGCTGTTCGGCAATGCCCTGCAACGTCTTCGTCTTACCGGTACCCGTCGCACCGGCAACCAGACCGTGCCGGTTCATGGTGCGCATCGGAATCCGTACGCGCGCAGTCGAATCGACCGCGCCGTCGACGACAATGGCGCCAAGCTCCAGCGCGACTCCGTCGAACGCGTACCCGGCGGCGATCTCCTGCGCCACGGATTGCTCTGCGGCCCTTTCGGTTTCGTCTGCCGCCGCCTTCGCGGTTTCGGCCGCCGCGGCACTGGCGGCCGCCGTCTCGGCCGTCGCGGCGGCCCTCGACTGCGCGGCACCGGCCTGCACCACCGCATGCGCCGCATTCGGATCGGCGGTCGCGGCCGCCGCCTCCTGCTCTGCCAACTCGCGCTCGGCGGCTTCGGCCGCCGCGGCCGCCTCCGCTGCGACGCGCGCCGCCTCCTCGGCTGCCTTCCTGGCCGCGGCCGCCCTCTCCTGAGGGGTCGGCCCACCCGGCTCCCGACCACCCCCGATCGAATCGCTCCGCGATCCTGTATTCATCGCGCGTCCTCCGTCTGGTCTGACTTCGCACTGCTTCCGCAGTGTTAGCTGTCATGTCGAAAACGCCTACGCCGATCTCATCCAAACTCTATCGCCGCCCCTGCGGTCGAGCCGGCTCAACCCGCTGGTGACGTGCACTTATTACGCAGAAAGCACCGGTATAGCCGCCGGTTTCGAGCAATGCGAGAGCGGGCATCCGCCGATGCCGAAGGCATCGCCGATAAACACAGCTAAGGTTGCTCTGGTGTCCGATAAATACGTGGTGTGGATGGATTGCGAGATGACCGGCCTGCGCCTGGACAGCGACAAGCTGATCGAGGTGGCCGCGCTCGTGACCGACAGCGACCTCAATATTCTCGGTGAGGGCGTGGATATCGTCATCCACGCCGATGACGAGGCGCTGGCCGCCATGCCGCAGGTGGTCGCCGATATGCATGCGCGCTCCGGCCTCACCGACGAGGTGCGCCGCTCCACCGTGACCCTCGCCGACGCCGAGAAGCAGGTGCTCGACTACATCCGCGAATACGCCCCGACGGCGGGCACGGTCCCGCTGGCGGGCAATTCGATCGCGACCGACCGCGGCTTCATCGCCCGCGATATGCCCGCGCTCGATTCGCATCTGCACTACCGGATGATCGACGTGAGCTCGATCAAAGAGCTGTGCCGCCGCTGGTACCCGCGCATCTACTTCGGCCAGCCGGAGAAGGGCCTCACCCACCGCGCCCTCACCGATATCAAGGAGTCCATCCGCGAGTTGGAGTACTACCGACGCACCGCCTTCGTCCCCACCCCCGGCCCGTCGACCGCGGAGATCGCCGCCATCGCGAACGAACTGAGCGGAACCGTGAAGAGCGCCGATGCGGCCGGACAAAACGGCACGTCAGAAACCGATTAGGGACTCGAGGGGTTGACACGCTAATATCGACCGCGCTGGTAATTCACCGGCGATGGTGAGTGTAGTTCAGTTGGTAGAGCACCAGGTTGTGATCCTGGCTGTCGCGGGTTCGAGTCCCGTCACTCACCCCTGTATGAAGGTGTGAACCGAATCCCAAGGGAGGCGGTTCACACCTTCTTCATTTCCGCAGGTAGAACGGTAGGACCGCCCGGTTCGCACAGCGGGACACGAGCACCCTCGAACGAGGCGTAGGAACCCGTTGGGGACAAACCGGCAGCCCATATCGTCGGATTCCGCAGCCGACGTAAATTCCACTGGGACACCGCTCGCGGTGACAACAAAGCCGGTCGTGAAGTGAGGGCGCCAGGTGACCCAGGTCGTGGGTAGCGAGCAGGGCCATATCACCTAGTGGCAGAGCGTTGGGTTGGGCCGCGGCTTATGTTGGGTCCACGCGCTCGAGCTTGGTCCAGCCGGTCCAGCCTCGCTTCGTCAGCAGTTCGATCAGCCGACCCACCTGCGGCGTGGTATCGAGCGCCAGTGTGTCCAGCAGCTTGGCGAGCGGTGGGTCGATGCCGCCGCCGACATAGTCTTCGCCCTGCTCGTCGGCCGTCTGCGTGATGTAGGCGACCGTCCTGTCGGCCAGCTCGACCAGCCTCGGGTCGTCGTCGGTCCGGTCGAGAGCCTGGCCCAGGGTGAGATAGAAGTCGATGAACCGCGGGTCGGCGATCTGCTTGCGCTTGCGTGCCATCAGCTCCGGGACTTGTTCGGGTGAGTGTGCGGCCAGCGGGATCCAGCCGTCGCGTTCGACCTGGACGATCCGCTCGTCGACCCCGAGTGCCCGCAGTCGATCGAGAAACTCGACGACTTCTGGTGGCAGCGCCAGGCTGTCGCCGGCGGCGAGACGGGCGATCCGCTCGCGGTGCCGCTGCCGCTCTCGGATCTCCGCCCGTAGCCGGTCGTCGATGTCTGCGACCGCCGCCGCGAACCCCTCCGGGTCAGCCTGCAGCAGCTCCCGCACGCGCGCCAGCGGGACTCCGGCCTGGGCGAGGATCCGAATCTTGATCAATTCGACCACGGCGCCGGCGTCGTACCGCCGATAACCGGAGTGGTCCCGCTCCGGCTCCGGCAGCAGCCCCTTGGCGTGATAGTGCCGCACCGCCCGCACTGTCACTCCGGCATAGGACGCCAGCTCGCCGATCGTCAGCATCGGATCAGTCTCCTGGACCTGAGAGCTGTTTACGAGGCCGCTTGGCCCGCCGGGCCTTGTGTGCTCCGGATGATCTGGGCGATTTCCGGGGCGTGGGTAATGACGAGCCCGTGACCGGCGTCGAGCCAGCAGGTGGAGATATGCGGCCGCTCGCGGACGAGGCGCTCGATGCCGGCGCGCCAGTTCTGGTTGCGCCACGGTGCCCGCCCCTCGCCGCTGTCGCCGGCCATCGAGCTCGACATGATCATGGTGACCGGACAGTCGATCCGCCGGTACTGGTCGAGGATTCCGGACCGAACCACTTCGATCTCGAGATCGAGGTCGAGGAATGCCTGTGCGGTGAGCAACACCTGACGCGCGGTGCCCCGCTCGGCCTCGAGTTGCGTCGCCAAATTCTCCCGCATTGCGCGGAACTCCGGCAGGTCGGCCTGGGTGATGAAGGGTTCGGGCACCGGGTTCGCCCCGTCGATGAGAACGAGCTCGGCGACCATGTCAGGACATTCGGCGGCGTAGTGCACGATCAGATCCGCGCCCAGCGAGTGGCCCACGAGCACGGGCGCCGAGGGCAGGTCGAGGCGTCGAATCTCCGCCATCACGGCGGCGAGATCACCGAGGAACGCCTGGAAGGAGTACCGGTCGGCGGCCGAGGAAAGACCATGGCCGCGGAGATCGAAGGTCAAAACGTCGTGATCGTGCCGTAGCAGCTCGATGAGTTCGTGCAATTCGACCTGTGTCGAAGTCAGCCCAGGGCACAGGACCAGCGGTCGTCCCTCGCCGCCGCGCGACACCGGGATCGTGACACCGTCGTGGTGAACCGTGAAGTGCCGCATCGCAATGGTTTCCGTAGTCATGCCAACCATGCTGAGAGGTTGCCCCTGCGTCAGGGTCAACCGTCGGACGACCTGTCCGCTGCACCCCCCGGCAATCGACAAAACGATCAGCCTGCGTCAGCAAAAAGCCCCGCTTGCGCACGGTCGGAAGCCACAGCAGGCAGCATGCGGTATCGACCGCGGCATCGGCGGCTGGTTCGAACGACACTGATCGTGAATCCAAGGACGGTAATGACCCAACTGGCAGCGAGCCCGAACGGTGGTGTGCGGTTACGCTCGAGGAATTGTTTCGTGGCGATCATCAGCTTGCCGCGACTCGTCGCTGTCTCGGCTCTTCCCGACTGTGATCCTGCCTCTGCCGTCCCCGCCGCCAGTGGACTAGCCGGTCGACGCGGTCGCTGATGCACTCGCATCGCAATTGCGTTGCGGGGAACCGGAATATGACCGCATCGTATGCGGCGCGCGCTCAGTTCATGGCGGTCGCCATCGCCGCCGGGTGGGCCTGGAAGCCGGCGCGGAAGTGTTCTTCACCAGCCGATTCGGGGATGGGACGGCACTTGTCGGTGCCGTCACCTATCTTGGGCGCATCGTGATCGACCGGGAGGGAGAACGATGGCCTCGAATCCGAGTGCCACGCCGGATGAACCGGCCTGGGAAAGTGCTTCTGTCGTACGGGTTTTGCCCGCCGTCGCACCGCGCAAACTGAACAAGGTGCCGTTCGTGGAACTAGCCGACGGACGCGTCCAGGGCGTGGTGTCGAGTGGCTCCGATATTTCACGCGTGTACGTGGCGTCGGTGACCGCGGGGACGCATGGGCTGAGCTGTAGCACCAATAACAACCGGCCGTGCGGCGGGTTGAACCAGGGGTGGGTCTGCAAGCATCTGGACGCACTCATCGAAGAAGCGGTGCTCCAGTACGGGCAGGACCGGGTGGCGCGGTTCCTGCGTGTCGAGGTCCCCGAGGGCACCCGACTCGCGCACTGCCTCAACGGAACTCGCGACCCGGCTCCCGCCGCCGCGGTGTTCAGCCGGTTCCTGCGGCATCTGACCTACCTGGAACTGCCGGGTAGCGCGACGCCGATCCCGGAACTGCACTGGTTCCCGGCGGGGGTGGGTCGCTGATGCAGGCTGTACAACTGGCCGCGCTGGCGGCTACACCCGACGGCGTCGCGGCGGCCCTGGACGCGGTGAGCGGCTTCGATACCGCGTTGGTCAACGGCTTCGCCCGGGTTTCCGAACCGCAGAGCGCGGCACTGGCGGCGCTGGCCGCGGCCGTGGCGGGTTCGCCACTGGCCGAGGCAGTTACGGCGGCGGTGTCGAAGGTGAGCACGGGGGCAATCGGCACGGACGAGCTGTCAGCGCTGGCCGCCGCCCGTGCCGCCCTGCTGGGCGCGGTGCACGACGCACTGGTCGACCAAGCCGATACGGCCATGGGCCGCAATCGATCCGAGTGGTCAATTGAACTGGATCAAGCCACCCCGAGCCCACTCGCGACGGGTTCCCGCGCCTGGCTGGGCGAACTGGCCATAGCCGGATGGCGCGGCGTGGACCACGACCTGGTGGCGGCCGCGGATCAAACCGTAGAGTCGCTGCTGGCCGAACCCGCGCTGCGACGGCTGGCGATGCTGCTGGACGGCTTCACCGCCGAACTGGGCGCTTGCGCGCCGATCGCCACCATGGACCGGGTGCCCGCGCGACGCTGGGCCGATCTCTGGACGCGCGCCCTGCTGCTGTCCTGGCGCGGCGCGGAATCCGCCGTGACCGAGTCGGTTTCGGGTCGGCTGCTGCTACTGGGCGTGGACCTACACGAGCACGGGACCGCGGTGCAGGCACAGGTGCACGGCGTGCTGGAAGTCGCGGGCACACCGGCCCGCCGGGTGTTGGTGTCGGTGGCGGCGGCCAAGGTGGACACCATTGTGGGACCAGCGGTTTGGCAGTTGCTGGGCGCGCATCGGCAATTGCTCACCGCGTTGGCCGAGCAGCGCGCGCTGGAGCTCACCGAGATGCCGCTGACGGCGACCGGTGACCTGCTGTGGGCTGACGATCAGGCCAAGGCCGGGGATGCCGCCGATCCGTTCGTCACCGCCACCGTGCAGCTGCCGCAGGCGCAGGCCCCGGCCGTCGCGCCGCTGAATCGCGATCCGGTGCACATCGCCGAACCGGTTCTGCTCGAGGGGTATCGGTTCCGCGACGGTGCGCTGGAGTTGGGTGAGCAGCGGATTCGGGTGGAACTGGACGCGCTGCCGTCCGCCGGTCCGCTCACTCCGGCCGGGGTGACCGGCTCCAGCGCCATGATCGGATTGCTGCGCTGGGATGCCGGCGGCTGGTCGGTGCGACCGCTGGCGGTGCGGCGCAAGGTCAAGAGCGCACTCACCGCCTTCCACAACGGTGATTGGGCGCTCGGCCCGACCGATCCGAAAGTCGCCAAGGCACAGGCCAAGTCGGGCGACGCCGTGGCGGTGTTGCGTGAACGCGCGGGACGGTTGCTGCGCAAATGACTACAGCATCGCGAAGCGATTCCATGGGAGGTGGCGGTCGGGTGACGGGTGGGCCGAATCATGAGACGCGACGCCAGATCCTGTACTGGCGTCTACTGGCCGGCGTCTTCAATGCGGATCAGCAACCGACGCTGGAACAGGCGAGCGCGGGCATCGTCGATGATCTGGGGTTGCCGCTGGCCGTGCTCGATCCGGGCATTTCCATCGACAATGTGGTGCAACGCTATCCGGAGATGAAGGCGGAGTTCGAAAGCCTCGACTTCTCCGAGACAGTTGACTCCACAGCCGAGACCGTGGACTCCACAGCCGAGACCGTGGACTCCGCAGCCGAGGACGCCGGTAACGAGGCCGAAGCCGCTTCGCCCCGGCCCGTCGGCGCGGCCGATATCCGCACCGCCGCACTGGTTTCCAAGCTGCTGCTGAACGTCTTCGCCACCGGCTCCGGTCAGGTCAGCGCCACCCAACTGGCGGGCTGGCAGTCCGATGCCACTTGGCTGCGCCGCTGCCTGGGTGAGGAGCAGGCCGGCGCCGTACAAGGCGTGCTCACCGGTCTGGAAGGCGAACTGGTGTCCCGCATGCGGCTGCGCGAAGTGCTGGCCGATCCGCACCTGGCCGCCCAGCTCACCCCGAGCATGTCGCTCATCGAACAACTGCTGCGCGACAAACACAATCTGTCCGGCGTGGCCCTGGTCAATGCCAAACGCCTCATCCGCCGCTACATCGACGAGGTCGCCGAAGTCCTGCGCACCCAGGTGCAGCAGACCAGCGTCGGCACCGTCGACCGCTCGGTCCCGCCCAAGCGGATCCTGCGCAACCTGGACGTGGACCGGACCATCTGGAAGAACCTGCCCAACTGGAACCCCCAGGACGAGCGCCTCTACGTCGACCGGCTCTACTACCGCCAGACCGCCAAGCGCACCGTCCCCGCCCGCATGATCGTGGTGGTGGACCAGTCCGGTTCCATGGTCGACTCCATGGTGAACTGCACCATTCTGGCGTCGATCTTCGCGGGCCTGCCCAAGGTGGATGTACATCTCATCGCCTACGACACCCGCGCCCTGGATCTCACCCCGTGGGTGCACGACCCGTTCGAGGTGCTGTTGCGCACCAATCTCGGCGGCGGCAACGACGGCCCGGTCGCCATGGCCATGGCCCAGCCCAAGATAACCGACCCGAAAAACACTGTGCTGGTGTGGATTTCAGACTTCTACGAGTTCGACCGCTCCCAGCCGCTGTTCGAGGCCATGGAGGCGGTGCACCGCTCCGGGGTGAAGCTCATCCCGGTCGGCTCGGTGAACAGCTCCGGCCACCAGAGCGTCAACCCCTGGTTCCGTGAACGATTCAAAAACCTTGGCACCCCGGTGATTTCCGGACGCATCCAGAAGCTCGTGCACGAACTCAAGAACTTTCTCGACTAGGAGACCAGCCATTATGAACGACGTTTTGCGCGCCCCCGCCGAGGTCAAGTACGCCGAAGAACTGGATTGGCTGGAGTCCATCGACGACGGCCCCAAGCCGTTCGCGTGGCGGCTGAGCCCGAAGATGGTGCGGCTGTTCATTCTCGGCTCCGAACGCGCCGACGGACTGGACCGCGAGGTGGAACAGAAGTGGTTCGGCGACCGCAGCTTCGTCGAGCGCAGCATTGTCACCCTGGCCTCGGACCGGGGTCTGCTGCTCATCGGTGATCCGGGTACCGGCAAGAGCTGGCTGGCCGAGCTGCTTGCCGCGGCCATCAGCCGCAATTCCACACTGGTGGTGCAGGGCACCGCCGGCACTACCGAGGACCACATCAAGTACTCGTGGAACATCTCCATGGTCATCGCCAAGGGGCAGTCGAGGGAGTCGATGATCCCGTCCCCGATCATGACCGCCATGGAGCAGGGCGTGATCGGCCGCTTCGAGGAGCTCACCCGCTCCACCAGCGACGTGCAGGATGCGCTGATCTCCATCCTGTCGGAGAAGTACGTCTCCATCCCCGAGCTCGACGACGACAATGTGGTGTTCGCGCAGCCGGGCTTCTCCATCATCGCCACCGCCAACAGCCGCGACCGGGGTGTGAACGACCTGTCCTCGGCGCTCAAGCGGCGCTTCAACTTCGTGCGCATTCCGGTGGTGTCCAACAAGAAGAGCGAGGCGGAGATCGTGCGTTTCCGCACCGCGGAACTGCTGCGCCGCCATTCCCTCGAACTGGAACTGCCACCCACGCTGCTGGACATCCTGCTGGAGAGCTTCGCCGATCTGCGCGCCGCCGCGGCCGCCGCCACCAGCGACGACGACAAGCTGGAGTCGGCGCTGTCCACCGCCGAGCAGATCGGTGTGCTCGAGGACGCCATCCTGCACAGCCAGTTCTTCGGTGCGAAGGAATTGCGCGCCGAGACCCTCGCCGGTTCGCTGGTCGGGTCCCTGGCCCGGCGCACGCCCGAGGACCTGGCCATTCTCAACAAGTACCTGCACGGCGTGGTCGAGCCACGCACCAAGGACAAGAAGGGCAATGCCGTCTGGGGTGAATTCCTGGAGGGCGGCCGGGCGGCCATCGCGAGGCTGTCGTGATCGTCTCCGATACCCGGTCCACGCCGAATACCTTTGCCGCGCTGCGGGATCAGTTGGCGGACGCCGCCGTCGCGTTCGCCGGAATGGGGGCGGCGGGCGACATCCTGACGGGCATGGTCGACGATGTCGACCGGGCGCTATCGGAGCGGCTGGAGATCTTCCCGGTCTGTCACCACTCACCCGCCTCCGGTCTGGCGATGGTGCGGCGGCTGCGCGAAAAGCAGCCGAGCGTCATCTACCTGGAACTGTGCGAAGACATGCGGCCGCTGCTGGACGAACTGCGCAACTGCCGGTTGCCAGTCGCCTTGCAGGCCTTCGCCACCGATGTCGAGGGTTTCCCGGCGGAATGGGCACCGCTGTCGGTGGTCGCGCCGATCACCGAATCGTCGGCCGAGTACCAGGCCATCGCCTATGCGCTCGATACGCCGGGTGTCGAACTGGTGCTGGTGGATCGGTCCACCGATCACGTCTTCCAGTGGGCTCCCCAAAAGGCGGAGTCGGAAACACCTGCCGACGACGAGCCGCCCGAGGACGAGGGCCTGCACGGCGCCGCGGTCGGCATCGAAATCGGTGATCTGCGGCCGCGTTTCGCCGAATTGGAAGAACACCTGCTGCACCACGGCAAGGTCCGGCACTGGTCGGAATGGTGGGACCAGTACGTGGAACAGCCCCTCGTGGACGCCGATTACGACACCTACCGCCAGGTCATGGTGATGATCGGCAGCCTGTTCCGGCGGCTGCGGCGCGGCAGCACCGTCGAGGACGAGGACCGTGAGAGGTACATGTGGACCCGTATGCGGGAACACTTGGCCGCCACCGACATCGATCCGGCACAGGTGTTATATGTGTGCGGCGCGGCCCATGCGGCCAGCCCGGTCGAACAGTTCGGGCTGGAGTCGGACGCGGCGTTCGAGATCTCGTCGCGCTCGGCCACCAAGTGGCACTACGGGCTGATCCCGTCCAGCCATTCCGCCATCGAGGCGCAGTTCGGGCTGGCCGGCGGCGCGGTGTCGATCGCGGCGGCCACCTGGGCAAAGGGATTGCGGCGCGGCAGATTGCAGTCGTTCCAGCTGGAGGGCCAACAGGGCACGAAGAAGCGCGCCAAGAAACCGTCGCTGCTGCCGGCGGAACCGGAAGCCGAAGTGACGGACCAGCTTTCGGGTTTTCTGTCCCGGCCGCCGGTGCTGGACCCACTCGATGAGGCCGAACTGCTGGAATGGTCGGTGGATATCGTCCGGCTGGCCCGGCGCAACGGGTACCTGGCCAGCACCGCCGACGCCATCGCCATCTTCGAGACCTCGATCCTGCTGGCGGGCTTGCGCAATCGCGCCCGTCCGACGCCGTACGACTTCCAGGACGCGGCCGTCACCTGCGTCGAGAAGGACCGGGTGCCGGGACGGCGTGATGTGCGGCGGCTGTGCGAAATCCTGCTCGGCGGCGACCGCATCGGCCAGGTCGGATACGCCGCGTTGCCACCGCTGGCCCGCGATGTGCTCGACCGGCTGGAACCACTGGGACTGGATCTGTCCAAGCGGACACTGCAACGCGCGCTGCTGGACCTGAAGGCGAATCCGGACCTGCGGCCGTGCTCGGATCTGCTGTGGCTGCTGCGCAGATTGCTGCCACAGGACGCGCTGCGGCCCATCATGGGTTCACGCGGACTGGGTGCGACCTCGATCCAGGAGAGCTGGGATATCGGGCTCGGCAAATACCAGCGCTCGCTGGTGGAACTCGGCTACGAGGGCGTGTCGGTGGAGCAGGTGCTGGAGCAGCGCCTGCGGCGTGCGGTCGCCGCACCGGACGCGACAGCGGCGGTGGCGCTGGGCGCGGTCGAGGACGCGCTGGTGTATCTGGGATCGGTCCGGCTCGCCGACGAGCTGGGCAATCGCGCGGTCGACCTCCTCGCCGCCGAGCGAACGGTCGACGATGCGCCCGTCGTGCTTCGGCGTATCCGGTTGCTGCTCAACTACTTCCGCTCCACCGAAGCCGGCCTGCCGGCGTGGTGCGAACGGTTCGTGACGGCCGGGTACGCGCACTACTGCACCCTGCTGCCCACCGCCTTCGCCGCCGAGGAGACCGGACCGGCGCAGGTGGCGGCCATGCTGGGCTTCCTGTTCGGGATGGAGAACCTGGCGCTATCGCTGGGCTGCGATCACACCCAGCTGGAATTGGCGGTGTTGCAATCGCATCCGGAGGCGCCGGCCAAGGTGGCCCTGCTGTGGGCGGCGCGGTTCCAACTCGGCCTGCTGACCATGGCCGAGCTGCGCGAGCGGTGCGACGGGATGCTGGCCAATCCCCTGGTACTGCCGACGGTTCCGCAGTACGTGAGCGGTTTCGTGCAGGCCATCGACCCGGCTCCGGCATTGAAACCCTTTGTAGTGGAGCTATTGTCGAAGGCCTTCGGCACGCTGCCGGACACGGTGCTGCTGCCGTGGCTGCCGAAGCTCATCACCACCCTGAAGGATCAGGCGGGCGGCCTGATCCCGGGACTGGTCCGCGAAGCGGGCCGCACCTTCCCCGGCGCACTGCCCGCCGTGGACGCCTTCGTTCCGCCCTGGTCGGTCGAATCCACCACGGCCGCAAAGCCGGTGGCGGCGGCACCGCGCGGGCCGGTCACCGAACTACTGGCCGCCCACCCCGCCGCCTGCGACGCGCTCGCCGGACTGCTCGGCGTCGAGGGCGGCTGGCAGGAGACCGGACCGGCCGGAAACAGCGAGGCAACCGGCTTGCTCGACCGGTTCCCCGCAACCGCCGCCGCACTGGCGGCGCAGCTCGCAGTGTCAGCCGCGCGAACCTGACGCGGGCCCGGCCGGTTCGTCCCCGAAATGGGCGGCCGGGCGGCCGCCGAACCGGCCCGGCCAAAACACATGCCACAGCCCCGCTTCAGCGAAAAAAAGGGGGAACCGTGGGGTCGGTTCGAACAGAACAGGTCAGGCCCGGTGATCCACCGGGCCTGACCTGTATATCTAAGTGGGCCTAACGCTTCACAACTCGAACACTTGGACGGTCGAAGGGCCAGCAATACGGATCGTGCCGATAGGCATTCGGCGGGTAAAGACCATGGCTTGACCGACCGATTCCACCAAGTTGTCGACGCACGGCACCCGCATCGTCTTTCACCTGCAGGGGTACGGGCCGCCACTCGTGGTTCTACACGGCACCCTGGTCACACCGGACATGTACCAGGACCTGGTCGATATGCTCGCCTTGCGGTACCGGGATCGTCGGGCACTGTTCTCCCAGCGGCGGGCAATTCGATTCGTTTCTTGGGGTCAGGCGTAGACGATCTCGCCGGTGCCGACGAGGACAACCAGCTCGTCGGTATTGGACACCAGCGGGCCACAACCTACCGCCACTAGCATCCCCCCATGCTCACCACGTGCGGAGGATTCCTCCTGGCCATCCTCTGGATGGATTTGATCTTCGACACCCAAGTCCTGCGCCACCGCGCGGAGCCCGAATTACCCACCGAAGTACTGGATTCCATCACCGCCTACTACCATCGGGCCACCACCACATCCCGCCCGATGAGCACCCTGATCGCCCTGGTCATGCTGATCCTCTTGGCAGGCTTGGTATTCGAACTGCTCCGCGGCCACCATCCCCTCTGGCTCCCCCTTCTCGCACTCGTACTGGCCCTCGCGGCAATTGCCCCGGCTGCCCTCCGTACCGTCCCCAACGCGGTCCGACTCGGCTCTCGCACAGACCCACTCCCCGAACAGTCCCGCCTGGCCCGCCTCATCCTTCGCGACCACATCACCAGCGCGACCTGCATGCTCGCGTTCGTCATCCTGTGGTCGGCTCACCCCACATTCACCTGATCCAGCAACAATGAACGCCCCTCACCCGGGTGGGTGAGGGGCCTTCATGTCAGTGGACACGGTCATACAGCCCGACCGTTGCGCGCTTCGACCGCCCGGACCAGCGCCTGCACCCCGGCATCGCGGGCAAGTCGGTTGTCCAGCACCACATTCACCGCGCCGCGCAGCAGGGCGTACGGCTCCCAGCCGGTGGGGGCGATGGTCCGCGCGGCCCGCCGACCGATGCCGTCGGCAATGGTCTCGGCGGCCTCGGCAGCGGTGATCCGCACATTGAGCGGCCACGGCAGCATGTCCCCGAGTGCGCGCCCCAACTCGTCTTCGTCGAGGGTGTCATGCGTCATGGCCGTCTGCACAACGCCGAAGTAGGCCACACCCGCCGTGGCACCGACCGCGGCCAGTTCGACCCGCAGTGCACGCCCGAGTTGCTCGACGCCCGCCTTGCTGATCATGTACGGCGCACCGCCCATACCGGGCGCGAAGGCGGCCGCCGACGAAACCACCACCACATGACCTTTCGCGGCGATGACATGGTCGAGAGCCGGATGCACCGTATTGAACACACCGGTGAGATTGATGCCGATGACACGGTCGAAATCGCCGCCGTCGATGGTCCGCAATGTCGCCGGACGCGGGACCACACCCGCATTCGCGACCACCACGTCGAGGCGGCCGAAACTGGCCACCGTCGCCGCGATGGCCTCGTCCATCGACACGCGATTCGCGACATCGGCGGCGATCGCATATGCCCGAGCACCGAGTGCTTGCGCCGCGGCGCGGGCGGCCCCCGCATCGATGTCCACCAACGCGACCGAGGCCCCACGGGCGTACAGGATCTTCGCCAGTTCCAGGCCGATGCCCTGTCCGGCACCCGTGATCAGCACCGCCTTGCCGCGCACGTCATATGCCGGGCCGCCGATCCAGCGCAGCGGGTTGAGCTGTCCGATATCCATCAGGCACTCACCTCATAGGCATCAGCGTCGAATCGGCTTGTGCGGCTGCGGTATTCGAAACTCCAGTTCGGGTAGAGGCCCGCATTGCGGCCGTCTGGTGTCTGGTAGTAGCTGCGACATCCGCCGGTGAGCCACACCGTCGAGCGGCTTCGTTCCGCCATCTCGTCGAGGAACGCCTCCTGCGCCTGCGGCCGCACCTCGACGCGGCGAGCACCTGCGGCCCGCATCGTCTGCAAAGCGTCCACGATGTAGGCGATCTGCGACTCGATCATGTAGATCGCCGATTGGTTCCCGGCCGCTCCGAAGGGCCCGAGCGTGAAGAAGAAGTTCGGGAAGCCCGACAGGGCACTGCCGAGATAGCTTTGCGGACGCTTCTCGTACAGTTCGGCGATGGTAAGGCCATCGCGTCCGGTGAATCGTCCGAAAGCCGCGGAGACAGGCTCGAATCCGGTGCCATAGATGATGGTGTCGACCGGAATCTCGACACCGCCCCGCGTCACGATCGAGTGCGCGCGCACTTCAGCAATGCCGTCGGTGACGACCTCGACATTGTCGCGATCGAGTGCGGGCAGGTACGCGTCGGAGAAGATCGCCCGCTTACAGCCGATCATGTAGTCCGGGGTCAGCACCTTGCGCAGCCGCGGATCGCGGACCTGACGGCGCAGCTGCCACTTGCCGAGTAGTTCGTACGGGTGCCGGAATCGATTGTCCACGAACCCGATCAGCCCGAAGCCCTCGATCAACGTATAAAAACCGCCTCTAATCGCCTTGCCCGCCAGGGGCAGTCGTCGCAGCAGCTGCCGTTCCAAGCCGAGCGTCCTACGGTCCATGCGCGGCACGATCCACGGCGCCGAGCGCTGGAACAGGGTGAGCGCGCCGACCTTGGGCTGGATCTCCGGCACGAATTGCACGGCCGAGGCACCCGTACCGATCACCGCGACCCGCTCCCCCGTCAGATCGTGCTCATGATCCCAGTGCAACGAATGAAATGCCTTGCCCTGGAACGTCTCCAACCCCGGCAGTGACGGGTATTTCGCCTCACTGAAAACCCCGGTCGCGGAGATCACGAAGTCCGCGGTGAAGTCTCCGCTTACGGTGCTGACCTGCCACAGCGATTCGGCATCGTCCCACCGGGCATCGAGCATCTCCGCGTTGTAGCGGATGTGGCGCACCACATCGTGTCGTTGCGCGACCGAACGGAGGTACGCCAGGATCTCTTCCTGTCGACCATAGGTGCGCGACCAGTTCGGATTCGGGGCGAAGGAGTAGCTGTACAAGTGCGATGGCACGTCGCACGCACAGCCCGGATAGGTGTTCGCGCGCCAGGTGCCGCCGAGGTCATCGGCACGTTCCAGAATTATGAAATCGTCGAATCCGGCTTCGCGCAGCTTTATCGCCAGACCGATTCCGGCGAAACCGGCCCCGACGATCACGATGTGCCGGCGTTCAGTGTCGGTGGCCATGGTCAGCCGGTCCTTCCATGCAATACCGCAGCGAGTCGGTCGACGACGGTGTCGATGGTCGCGCTGCGAGCGAACGTTGTGAGCGCGAGCGGCGACGGGTACCAGGACTGCGCCCGGTAGCTGCCCATCGCACGCCCGGTGGCGGGGTCATGGACCTCCAAGGTGGAAAACTCCCGGCCCGCAATCGTTTTGACGGTTGTCGTCATGGGACTTCGTTGTCCTTTCCACGCCATGATCAGAGGTCGAGGACGAGTCGATCGCCCACCGCGCGCGATACGCAGCTGAGCATGTGGGTGTCGCGCTCACCCTCGGTCAGCGTTCGGTCGCGGTGGTCCACCTCGCCCGCGAGCACCGCGACCTTGCAGGTGCCGCAGAACCCCTGCTGGCAGGAGTAGACGACTCCGGGAATCTCGCGCCTGATCGCGGCGAGTGCGGTCTCCTCGGCTCGCACCCGAACGGTCGCACCGGTGCGTGCCAACTCGATATCGAATTCTCTGCCGTCCACGACCGGTAGCGCCGAGAAACGTTCCGTGTGCAGCGAACCCGTCGGATTGACGGTGAACATCGTCTGCTGTGCGGCGGCCAGCACCGGCGGCGGACCGCACACGTACACCGCCGCACCGGCCTGCGCCCGAGTGATCAGTTCGGCGACATCGGGGATGCCGAATTCGCTGTCGGGCCTGATGTCGAGCTCGCCGCCCTGCAGCCGCGCCAACTCGCCGAGGAATGGCATCGTCGCCTGCGATCGACCGAGGTACACCATCTTCCAGTGGGCTCCGGCGGCATCGGCCGCCTTGACCATCGGCAGGATCGGCGTGATCCCGATACCGCCCGCCACAAAGAAATAGGACGGCGCGTCGATGAACGTGAATGCATTTCGCGGTCCGCGCACCCGCACCGCGAGGCCAGGACGCAACACATCATGCACCTCGCGGGATCCGCCGCCACCGTCGGCAATGCGCCGGACGGCAATCCGATAGCGGAAGCGATCGCTCGGGTTGCCGCAGAGCGAGTACTGCCGCTGACGGCCCGAGGGCAGGAACACATCGAGGTGCGATCCCGGCTTCCAAGCAGGCAATGGCCCGCCATCCGCTGCCGTGAACGTCAGACTCACGACATCCTCGGCCTCGATGTGCACCCGTTCGACGACGAGATCCAGTTCGAATCCGCTGCGGCGCACGGGATTCGGACGCGACAAACACGGATGCGGCGGAACCGGCGACGAAGACCCGCAGATAGGCATCCATCATCGCGCCGAGGACACGCAGGCTCGCGGGCGGCGTGAATTCCGTTGCCACCGTATCGGTTCCCATCAGTGGCCCGCGGCGCGCGCCGCGGGAGATTGTGCGAGGTAGCGCAGCGCGGTGTCCATCGGGCCGAGCTGCGACGGATGGAAGCCCGGGCGCAGATAGCGCGGCAGTTCGGTGAAGAACACCGTGAAGCTCGGGATGACACCGCGGACCGTGGCATTCACGAACTGCAGCGGCCACAGCCGCCCCTTGTTCGGCTCGGGGTCCTTCCGGTACAGATACGCCGTCGAAATGATGAACAGCGGCAACAGCGTCGCACTGGCGAGGATCGCGGTGCGCGCCTTCCGGGCATAGCCACCGTCCACATACATGTAGGCGTCATAGACGACGCTGCGGTGCTCGACCTCTTCGGCGCCATGCC
The DNA here is from genome assembly GCF_053602975.1 of Nocardia sp. NPDC004278. NCBI lineage: Bacteria > Bacillati > Actinomycetota > Actinomycetes > Mycobacteriales > Nocardiaceae > Nocardia > Nocardia sp. NPDC004278. Next base: position 67,723 of record NZ_JBSGEQ010000019.1, on the reverse strand, counting down.
AGCGGACCAGATCCAACATCGTCGGATGCATGCCCTTCTGCTCGAGGACCTCGGCCTCGAGCAGCCATTCACCGAGGACGGCGGTGTAGTGCTCCATACCGGCGAACAGGCCGAGACGCTCCTCGAGCCACTCCCGCTTCGCGCGTCCGGTCAAACCGTGATCGCCGAGGATCCGGTCGACCAGCCACGCGATCTTTCGCACATACGACTCGACGTCGAGTCCGATCGATTGCAGATGGCGGCGGGCACCTTCATGACTGCTGGCGTGCATCGACTCCTGGCCGATGAACCCGGCAACCTCTTCCCGCAGCCGCTCGTCCTGGATCAGCGGCAATGCCTCGGCCAGACAGTTGGCCATCGCACGCTCACCCTCGGGCAGCACAAGGTGCATGACATTGACGATGTGCGTGGCCAGCACCTCGCCCGGGATGTAGTGCATCGGAACGGATTCGAAGTCGAAGTGGACGTCCCGAGCATTGATCGCGTGCGCTTCATCGCGGTAGTGGTGCTTCGCTACACCGACGGTCTCGACCATGCATCGACAGTACATTGCAACATTTTCTATGGCAATGTAGCAGCAACAAATAGTTTGAGAATGTTGCACAACGTCTATTTGTTGCTACCCTCATTGACGTGAGCCCCCCGACTGCGACCTCGACGAACAAGCCCGAGATCGACGATTCGGTGGCGGCTCGCATCTTGGATGCCGCCCTCATCCAGTTCGAAAAGGTGGGCGTCAAGAAGACGACGATCGAGGACATCGCACGACAGGCCGACGTCGATCGGGTCACCGTCTATCGGCGGATCGGCTCCCGCGACGATGTGGTGCGGGCGGTGATGACCCGCGAAGTGGAGTCGTTGCTCGCCGAACTCGACGCAATATCCGCGCGCAACGACAATGTCGATACCCTCGTCGCCGACATCTTCGTCACGGTGATCACCCGGTGGCGCACGCATCCGCTCGTCAACCGGATGCTGGCACTGGAACCGGAACGCGTCCTACCTCAACTCACCACCGATGGCGGACCCATATTCACGATGTCGGTGGCGGCAACGGCCACCACACTTCGCAGCGCTGTCGAAAACGGGCTCCTACCCGATGCCGCCGACCTGGATACCCGCGCCGAAATCGCCTGCCGCATCGTGCACTCGTTCATCCTGCAGCCACACGGAACGATCACACTCGAATCCGAGGCGGACCTCGAGACCTTCGCGCGAAAATATCTGGTGCCGATCATCACCGGATAACGGGGGCGCCCGCCTTGTGCTACTCCATATTGGGCATCGCTCTACGACCTGTCATGGCATGTCCGTCTGTGACGCAACCGAATTGGCGGTGAGGCTACGATCGTCGGCGTGACTGCACCGAAACTTCGAGCAATGGATGCGAGCGGACGCACGCTGGACGATCCAACCGATACCGAGGTGCACGATCTATTCGCGAGCCTCAACGCACGCTGGATGTTCGCGATCGTCGAAAGGCTCGATCGCGAGCCGACGAACCAGTTCTACTTCCAGATCCACCTCGACTACGTCGGTGATCAGGATCCCGACGCCGACGCGGAAGTCGACGTCGATTACGACGTCGAGTTCCGCGACGGCGGCCCGGACAAGCACTACCGCGCCAGGATCACCGGAATGTACGGCTTCACCGGAATGGATCTCGTACACAAGGTATTTCGCGCCTGGCGAGCCGAAGACCCCGCGCTGAAAGACCTGCTGCAGTGGGAACTGCTGGAACTCGACGGCTGAGCAGAACCCCCGACCGAACGAAGCGCCCGGACACCTTCCGGCTGAGCTTCAGGCGTTGGGGGTGCCCAGAGCTTCGGCGCATTGGGCGCGCCGTTCGATGAATCAAGGCGAACCTGCTCGTCTCCCACCACCCGGTCGTGCGGGTGCATCCCGAAACGGGCGAGAGGGCGCTGTTCGTCAATCCCGGTTTCACGATCCGGATCCTCGATCTGTCCGCGGTCGAGAGCCGCAAACTGCTGGAACTGCTGTACGAGCACCTCACCCGTCCGGAGTACACCGTCCGATTCAAGTGGGAGCCGGGCAGTGTGGCGTTCTGGGACAACCGTGCCACCGCCCACCTGGGTCCGCAGGACCTCGGCCACCTCGACGTCGAGCGAGTGCTGCACCGGGTGACCCTGATCGGTGACCGGCCGGTCGGCCCCACCGGATACACCTCGGAGATCGTCGAAGGCGAAGAATTCCGCGCAACCGCCAACGTCAAGGTTGCCTGACCGGAAACGAGTGCCGCGCAGCCGATTTCACGGGTGTCAAGCCCCTGCATCCCGGGCTCCGACCAACTCGGCGGATTATGTGACAGATCTCCTTTTCACTCCGTAGACTGCGGGCACGAGGGAGGTGTCGCAAGGACGCCACTCCGGTTGATCAGAAAGACACCAAGTTCGTGATGCGTTCCGCGGTAATCGCAGCTTTCGTCGGCGCAACCCTGCTCGCAGGCGCCACCGGTACCGCAACCGCGGATATCGCGGTCGAGCCGGGCACCGGATCCAGTTCCGGCTCGGGCACACTCACCACCGGATCGGCGGGCGGAGCCACCACCACCGGCTCCTCGGGGACCGGATCGGCCGGGGCCGCCATGAAAGGCTTCGAGAGCCTGCTCTTCGGCGGGCCGCTATTGTGCGCCGCCCTCGGCAGCGCGGTCGGCGGGACGCTCAGTTGCGCGGGCACAGCGGGCCCGGTCATTCCCTGATCCGATCTGTGAATAGGCCCCGGCGACAGCGTGAACCCAAGCTGTCGCCGGGGGCCTTTTCACTATCCGAGGAGGTCAGCGATTGTCGGCGTTACCCGCTTTCCATTCCGGCCACGGAATGTTCCAGTCACCGAGACCGTCCACGCCCGACAAAGTGCCGCCCACCGTGTTCTTGACGATGGTGATGTCACCACGCTTGGCGTTCTGCAGCACCCACTGCGCATTCGCCGGACTGAGGTTCAGGCAGCCATGGCTGGTGTTCGAATAGCCCTGCGCGCCAACCGACCACGGCGCGGAGTGGAAGAAGATGCCCGAGTAGGACAGCCGGGTCGCATAGTCGACCGGCGTCTTGTAGCCGTTCGGCGAACTCACCGCGACGCCGTAGGTCGAGGAGTCCATGATGATCCGATCGAAACGGTCGCCGACGATGTAGATGCCGTTATCGGTGGGCGTGCTGTCTTTGCCCATCGAGGTCGGCATGGTCCGCACCACCTGACCGTTCATCTCCACCGTCACCTGCTTGGTGTTGTCGTCGGCGGTGAAGACCGTCGGATCGCCGATGGTAAAGAAGGAGTGGATGTTGTCCTGGCCGAACAGCCCATTGCCGAGATTGCGGCCGTAGACGTTCACATCGATGGTGACCTTGGTACCCGGCGCCCAGAAATGCTCCGGCCGCCACCGGACCTCACGATTGTTCACCCAGTAGAAGGCGCCCTCTACCGGTGGCTCAGTGGTGACCTTGATCGCATTCTGCGCGGCCTTGCGGTCCGGGATGTTCTCGTCGAACTGCACGGCGACCGGCTGGCCGATGCCGACCACCTCGCCCTCGCCGGGCAGCAGAAACGGCTTGGTCTGACTGTTCGGCGAGCTGGTGGTGAAACTCAGCACAGTGGAGTTCGCGCCACCGAGACCGATCGCGTCGGCCTTGAGCTTGTAGGTCTTGCCGTAGCCGAGCACCTCGGTGGTCTCCCAGCTCCGCCCGTCGGCGGCCAGCTTGCCGCCGACCGGAGCCCCCTGCGGATTGATCAATGTCACCGTGGTGAACTTGCCGTCATCGACCTTGAACGTCATCGGCATGCCGGGAGAAACCCCAACCTCACCGTCCTTGACCGGGGACAACAGCTTGGGCTTCATCAGTTCGGTGATCGGATTGCGGTCGATGGCGACCGATGCGGTGTCCGCGGCGTTGGATGACGAGCATGCCGTCAAGGCCAGCGCGAACACCGCGAAAACGACTGCAGGTCCGGTGATCTTTCGCATCAACCGATGCCGACCCCGACCAACGCTCATATTCAACTTCAACCCCGTTTCAAGTCTCGATGCCGCGTCAGCGCACCGATGGCGTCGGATCCAACCGACACAGCTCCTCCCGCAACGCCGTTGGAGTCCGGTCAAGATCACGCCCCCGCCATTCTGTCAGGTCGGAAGGCATGATCCAACGTGAAACCACTCCGCCGCTGGCAGGTTCACCGGTTAGATCACTTCCATCCCGCGCCGTGTTAACACCGGCCGCAGGCTCCCCATCTGCCCCGGTCAGAAACCGATTTCACTTATGGGCACTCCGCCTGTTAATCTTTGTCCCGCACCGGAACACGGAGCACAGCAAGATCCGCGCCATTAGCTCAATTGGCAGAGCAGCTGACTCTTAATCAGCGGGTTCGGGGTTCGAGTCCCTGATGGCGCACTTAAATTAGCAGGTCAGGCCCGATACTACGGTTGGGCTTGTTTTGCTCTACCGGACCGTCACCAAAAGAACACCAAAAAGTCACCACCATTGGTTCCTCTGCTGGCCGTGCCTAACCCCGGCTCCAGGGCGGGCGATGAGTCCGGTGCCTGCTCCGGCGAGATGCCCCGTGACGCCCTCACGAGAATGCCCCAGCTGCTTCGCGGCCGTTTTCGAATCCGACGCCTCAGCGATCTCGCGACGAGGGTGAGCTCGACCTGGCGGCGGGTTGCGCCGGTCCAAGGCCCGCCGACTGGTGTCGCTCGCCGCCTATCGCGTGAGACACCACCGCGATCACCCTGATGGGCGATGTCGTCCACGTCATGAGCCCCGCAATCGGCGCGAACACCGCATTGCGCGACGCACAGGTGCTCACCGATCACCTGACCCGGGTGACCCGCGACGGACGGCCGCTGCTGCAAGCCCTCCATGCCTATGAGCGGGACATGTTCGATTACGCCTTCGATGCGGTCCGCGAATCGACGGCCCGCGGCCATCACCTCGTCGGCCAGGACCCAATGCCCACCACGATGTAGTCGCCGACCAGCGCGGACAGCACTCGATCAGGTCCCGCGGTCAACCGCCGCATCCGAATTCGCGTGTCAGCGTGGTGAATTCCAGGTGCCGAAACCTTCCTCGAGTAACCGGGCCGCGCGGTGGATGTCGGCGATGACCGCGTCGCCGACGTGGACCAGCGGAGGCGGTCAGCTCACTACGGTGACCTATCGGCTCGAATCGCACGTCTGCCGCACTCGCTTCACCTACGACCACACCGGGTACACCGGCATCGGCGGATTCCTGCTGTCGACCTTGCTGGGCAGGGTCCGCCGCACCATGCTGCCGACCGGCCTACCGGCCGTGCTCGCCGACCTCGACGTCGCGGGCCACCTGCGCCCCGACAGCACACTGCGGCCTCGAGAACTGAGTTGAACACCTACTCAGCGGATTCCGCACTGCGATAGCGATCGGCGAGCCGGGAGTGGTTGCCGTGCCGGAGCAGGCTCGGCTCTTCGTCGATCCATCGTCGGATCACAGCCGGATCGTCTATCTTCGGCCTGCCCGTCGGCGAGTCGGCGTCCTGCTAGGCCGGTTCGGAGGCGAGAGCTTTGTCCAGAAGCGCTCCGAGCGCGTCGAGTTCGGTCTGCGACAAGCCGTGGAAGGACTCTTCCAGGATCGAGTCCATGATCGCCTGGCCCTCGGCGCGTACGCGTTCGCCCTGCTCGGTGAGTCGATGGCGGACCGCGCGTCCGGGGCCGGAGATGCGTTCGATCAGTCCGCGGTCCGCCATTCGGGTGGCCAGTGAGCCGAACGATTGGTCGGTCTGAAAAGTCAGCACGGCCAGATCGTGCAGTGAGGCGTCCGGATTGCGGTGCAGGTGACGGAGCGTGTCCCACTGCACGAGGGAGACTCCCAGCGGCGTCAGGGCGCGGTTCAGCGCGCGGTGGTGGCGGTACTGCAGCCGTTTGACGGACAGACCCACCTCGGCCGGGCGATAGCTCATGGCACTCATCCTAACTGCTCAAATGAAGGTTGCTTACATAAGGTTGCTGATATAAGGTTCCTTATATAACCGATAGCGCAAAGGATCACGACAATGAGCACTTCCGTTCCGGCCGGCAGCCTGCGACCCACCCGCACCGACATCCACACTCTCGCAACCGATTCGGTCGACACCGTCGAGATCGCCGTCGACGAGCGTGACCGCACGCGGCCATTCCTGCTCCTGCACGGCGGCGGTGGGGTGCAGACCATGGTCGACTTTGCCGACCTACTGGCCGAGCGCACGCACTCGCGGGTGCTGCTGCCCACCCACCCCGGCTTCTCCGGCACGCCGAAGGCCGACGGGCTGACCGATGTCACCGCGTTGGCCCGGGCGTACGTCGCGCTGCTCGACCAACTCGACCTCGGCGATGTGACCGTGATCGGCAACTCCTTCGGCGGCTGGCTGGCCGCCGAGATCGCCATGCAGGCCAGCCCGCGGGTCAGCGGCGCGGTGATCATCGACGCGATCGGCATCGAGGTCGAAGGCCACCCGATAACCGATGTGCGCGGCAAGTCGATCGCGGAGATCCGCTCGTTTTCCTGGCATGACCCGAGCAAGGCGCCGACCGCGCCCGGTGCCGGCACTGGTCCGAGCCCGGATGTGCAGGCGCTGATCGGCTACACCGGCCCGACCATGACCGACCCGACACTGGCCACGCGCTTGGCCGCCATCGATCTGCCGGTCCATGTGCTGTGGGGTGAGAGCGACCGCATGGTCGACCCCGAATACGGCAAGGCGTACGCCGCCGCGATCCCCGGCGCGGCCTTCACGCTGCTGCCCCGCACCGGTCATATGCCCCAGGTCGAGACGCCCGAGGAACTCCTCGGCGCCATCCTCGACCTCGACCTCCCGAAGTGAGGACCACGACCATGAGCACCTCTCTCACCGTGACCCGGATCGGGCACGCCTGCCAGCTGATCGAGATCGGCGGCATCCGGGTCCTGACCGATCCCTGGTTCACCGAGACCGCGACCTACCATCAGGGCGAGCCGGTCACCGCGACCGTCGCCGAACTCGGCGGCATCGACGCCGTCCTGGTCAGCCATGAGCACTACGACCACTGCGACCTGGATGCCCTGGTCGCCGGCGGCTTCGACCTCGACATCCCGCTGATCGGCCCGGCCACGGTGACGGCCATCGCGGCCCGGAAAGGCTTCCGCGAACTGCGCACCATCGAGGCGTGGGAGTCGACGATTGTCGGCAACCTGCGGGTGACGGCGACGCCCGGCCAACACGGTGTCCACGAGGTCACCTTCGTGCTCCAATCCGGCGGGCGCACCGTCTTCTTCGGCGGCGACACGCTGCGAGTGCCCGAACTCGACGCGATCCCAGCACGTTTCGGGAAGATCGACCTGGCGATCCTGCCGACCAACGGCCTGTGCGTCCGCCCGGCGAACATGCGCCAGGTCGTCATGGACGCCGAGGAAGCCGCCGCCCTGACCGCGGCCCTGCGCCCAACCCTGGCGATCCCGCACCATTACGCCTTCCATAGCGGCCGACTCGGTGACCGCATGATCACCAAGGGCGATCGCGACCCGCGGCACTACGCCGACGCGGTCGCCCGGCTCGCCCCCGATGTCGAGGTCCGCATGGTCCTGCCCGGAACGGCGGTGCGAGTCGCATGAGCGCCGCCTACCCGCAGTACACGCCCGAAATCCCCGACGACCTCCCGACGGGCGAGCGCCCCATGGTCGCGATGGTCCGGGCCGCGCCCGGCCATGAGCAGCCGCTGGCGGCGGCCATCGCGACCCTCACCGCCGCCGTGCGAAAGGAACCGGGTTGCCTCGAATTCCGTTCCTTCCGTACAGCTTCCGACCCCAGCATGTTCTACCTCTACGAGATCTACACCGACACCGCCGCCTTCCGCACCCACCTGACCACCGCGCACGTCGCCCATTTCTTCACCGAACTCGCCCAGCACAGCACGACCGACGCCAGATCCCTGATCCAGCTCATCGAACTCCCCGCCCCGTGATCCACCGGCTGGACCGCTGAGGATGGTCCGCGCGGCGACAGCCCGAATATGCCTGTTCCGGAGGGGAATTCCATAGACGAACACCGAACCCTGCGGCTGCTGGGTGAATTGAACTCTCGCGCCTGAATCGAGCTGGTGCGAGAAACGAAACGGACGCCACACCGAAAGCTGGCATGCCAGGCGCTGTGGCTACCACCGCGGCGGGCGATCCGACGGAAACCCGTCGGAGAAGCTCGAATTCCTTCGCACCGCCTCAGGCCGATTCAGCACTGCCCCTGTCGAGGTTGTCGTTGAGCCGGATCAGCAGCTCCTCGAGGGTTCGGATCTCCGCGGACGTGAATCCGGCGACGGCCCGCGCGTTGAGGTCGGCCAGCTGCCGGCGCGCGGCGTTCAGGTGCGGGGCGGTCTCGGTGGCCAGCGTGATCGTCTGACTGCGCGCATCGCGGGGGTTGGGCGTGCGGCGGATCAGCCCGTCGCGTTCCATCCGGGTGAGCAGCTGGGCCATGGAGGGCTGCTCGATACCGGTGGCGTCGGCCAGCTCCTTCTGCGTCAGCTCGGTGCCGTCGCGCAGCAGCGCGAGCACGGGGACCTGGGCGTAACGCAGCCCGAGCGGTTTGAGCGCGGCGTCTCCGTCGCGCGCCAGCGCGCGTGCGGCGCGATTGATCAGCTGGGCCAGGCTTGGCATCGATGTGGTTTCCACATCCCTCCTTTACATAGGATCCTATTTAGAGTTACATAGGATCCTATGAACAATAGCGTTTCTGCACCAACAGCCCAAGTAGTCATCGCGGGCGCGGGCCCGACCGGCCTCATGCTGGCTTGCGAGCTGCGGCTCGGCGGCATCGACGTCGTCGTGCTGGAGCGCCGCCCGGTCGGCACGGTCGGCGAGTCGCGCGCACCGGGCATCAATGCCCGCAGCATGGAGATATTCACCCAGCGCGGATTGGCCGAGAAGTTCCTCAGCAGCGGCAAGGTCCTGCCCGGGGTCCTGTTCTCCGGTATACCGATGGCCCCGCACCGACTCGATCCGGCCTGGCCCTGCGCGCTGATCCTGCCGCAGCACGAAACCGAGCGGATCCTGGCCGCCCGCGCCGCCGACCTCGGCGTCCGTTTCCTGTGGTCCACGGCCGTGGTGAACCTGCACCAGGACGACACCGGCATCGAGGTGTTTCTCGAAAGGCCGCAAGGCCCGGCCTCGATCCGCGCCGACTATCTCATCGGCTGCGACGGCGGCCACAGCTCCGTGCGGAAGATCAGCGGCTTTCCCTTCCCTGGCGACGAGCCGGTCGCGTTCTGGGTGGTCGGCGACGTGTACCTGGACTCCCCGCCCGACGGCAACGGTGTTTTCGGCCGCAACGAACGCATCGGCACCTACCAGATCTCCCGGGCCGAATCGGGGCTGTTCCGCCTGAGCCTGATGCGGGCCACGCCCCCGGCCGACCGCACCGCACCGGTCACCCTTGACGAATTGCGCGAGGTCATGCGCGACGGCCTGGGCACCGATTACGGTCTACGGGACGCGCGCTGGATGTCGCGCTTCTCCGACGGCTTCCGCCACGTCACCCACTATCGCAGGGGCCGGGTCTTCCTCGCCGGGGATGCAGCCCACACCCACTCGCCCATCGGCGGACAGGGATTGAACCTCGGCATTCAGGACGCGGTGAACCTGGGCTGGAAACTCGCCGCCGTACTCGACGGCACTGCGGCCGACGCCCTGCTGGACACCTACCACCAGGAGCGGCACCCGATCGCGGCCACCGTGCTGCAGCTGACCAAGGCCCAAACCGCGTTGATCAAACCCGGACGGCAGAACGACGCTCTGCGCGAGGTCGTCGCCGACATCCTCACCGTGCCCGAGGTGTGCCTGCGTCTGAGCGGAATCCTCAGCGGACTGGATCTGCGCTACCCACTCGGCGACACCCACCCCCTGCTCGGGCGGCGCATGCCAAATCTGCCTCTGACCACCGACCAGGGCCGCACAGACGTGTTCAGCCTGCTCCACCGAGCCCGTCCGGTGCTGATCGATCTCCGTGCCAACGGATCGACGAGCATTCCCACCCCGTGGACCGACCACGTGGACCGTGTCGACGCACGGCTCGCGCCCACCCGGTCCAGCAGCCCGTGGCACCTGCCCGTCTTCGGCGACGTCCCCGCCATCGACGCGGCCCTCGTCCGCCCCGACGGTTACGTCGCCTGGGTCAACCCCGCCACCCAACCCATCGACCACCACACTCTGACCGCCGCACTCAGCCAATGGGTGGGCGCAGCCGACCGCAAGCTACCAACTCCCTGATGGCGCGCTTGGATTAGGAAGGTTCGGCGCCAACATGATTCGGTGGCGTGACCAGCGCCACGGCAGCGTAGAACAATGCCTGACATGATCGAGAGCATCCATACCGACGACGCCCCGTTCGTGCGATTCCCCGACGGCACGGAGCCACCGCTGTCGCAGGCCATCAGAGTCGGCGATCTGGTCTTCACCTCCGGCCAAGGTCCGCTCGACCCGGTCACCTACGAGATACCTGACGACTTCGGCGCCCAGGTGCGGCACGTTCTGCACAATCTCGTCGCAGTCGCTGTCGCTTCGGGCAGCAGAAAAGACCTGATTATCAAGTGCACCTGCTATCTCGCTGACAAGCAGGATTTCGCGACCTTCAACCGCGTGTATCGAGAGTTCTTCGCCGACTGCTCCGCGATGCCGGCCCGGACGACGGTCGTCGCGCAGCTGGTACGCGAGGGAGTGCGCGTCGAGATCGACGGGGTTGCGGCCCTCGACCGCGACAGTTCGCTACCGCGCATCTGACGCCCGCACGCCGGGACGATGCATCCACACCGTCCCGGCCATGCGAGTCCAGCGCGACCGGTCCTCCTCGACCGCGCCGACCCCGCCGATCTGCGTGACACCGCGCGAAACTGGCGGCACGTTCGTTGTCTCGGGGCAACTGCTCGTTGCACGGGGGCCAGGCCGACGAAACGTTTCTCCGGGCCGAGAACGGTGGTTCACAGGCCCAGCAGTTTCGGTGAAATCCGTGCGCGAATCTCCGTTGTGAGCGGAACCCTGGGTCGAACAGCCGCAGTCCAGTGCCACCACCCGCCCCAACGATCAGGTACGAGGGCGCACTCATGCGCGCTCCTCAAGGTGTGCTTTCCCAATGCTTGGCAAGGGGTGTGCCGGCGAACCGCTCGAGCATCAAGCGGGAGAACAGCAGCAGGGAGCTGCGTGGCCGGTGGTTCACCACGAGGCGCTGAGCCTTTCCGGCGGCGTTGAAGGTAACCAGGACGATGACGTGAATCGGCACGCCGCGGACTGATGAGGTGTAGTCCTCGAGGAAGCTGTTCTCGCCGCAGGGGCCTACGTAGTGGAAGTCTTGGTACTCGTATATTTCGCGGGCAGCGACCACGACTTCATGGACGGCCTGCGCGCCCTGGATGGCGCCGTCCCACGCCGCGCCCTCCCCGGTTACATCGTCGGCCAGGTTGTCCAGCCACGCTGGATAGTACGGCTTCCCCATATATGTCGACGTCATGCCGCGCCTCCCGTGGAATCCGGCAGCGAGCCGGCTCGCCGACGCGCGCCCACGATGTGTGACCTATGACCCGTGCAACCATATCGACCGGCAGCCGGGTTGCGGGGAATCCATTTGGGCGAGGCCCCGCCCGATTCGTCTGCAGCGTCATTCAGTCCGCTCTGGCTCTGCTCGCTCCGCCGTCCGCGCATGTCGGTCAGCCCTACAGCGGCTGGTCGCTGGCTGTACTGATCGCATTCCTGGGCGCGGGTTTGGGTCTGCAGAATGCGACCGCCCGCGCCCTGGCCGTCCCCGACCTGACCACCACGGTCCTCACGCTCACGCTCACCGGCATCGCGGCCGACAGCGTCGCTGTGGGCAGCACCAATAGCAAGCTCGGCCGACGTCTGATTCCGATCGGCGCCATGTTCGCCGGCGCGGCGATCGGCTCCGCACTTGTCGTCCACGGCCACGGTCCGGCCGCGCTCGCAGTCGCGGTGTTCCTGCTGGCCGCGATCGTCGTCTTCGGACGCTTCGCCGCCCGCTCCGCCCGAAGCTGGACCGCCAAGTCGTGACCCCGATCTACCTCGAAACACGTGATGCTGCACACGCACCGCGACGTCAGGTCATGTCGAAGTGGCGCAGTCTCGGCCAGGTGTCCGGCGGTCGGGCGGCGGCTGTTCGAGTCCGTCGCCGAGCAGGTGCTCGGCCACGGTGGCATAGCGGGCTGTGGTCCTCTCGGCAGGACCCGGGCAGCGACAAATCCGCTCCACGCCAAGGCCATCGGCTGGGCGTTTCCGTCCATCGTCTGCACGAGATCGCCGAGATCTCCCTCGCTACTCTGCCCTGAGCCTGGGCGGCCCGCCCCGACGCCACCACCCATACCCGAAAGATAGCCTTCCGCTGACCAATTCACGGTGTCCCGTTTTCAGGGATTCACGGCCCGTGAAGCGGGGTGATCACCTGCCCGCGCCGTACAGACTGGAATGCGTGCTCGCCGCTGCTCGCACGCCGACGCGACGAACGGCAGGAACGACCATGGCAGGTAACCCGCAAGGCATTCGTCGGTACCGCATCCTGCCTGGCCGCCACCGCAACGCAGCCCGAGTACGCACACCACCACACCGAGACACAGCACTCCCGAACCAGTCAGACTCAGCCGACCAGTGCCCACTCCAGGGCGCCTCGGCATCGTCCGCCTGGCGATCTCAAGAGAGAAGACGATGGCCAAGCTCAATCCTGAGCCGATCCGTGACCCGCAAACCGATCACCTTCTGACACCGCAGAACTGTGCCATCGTGTTGATAGATTTCCAGCCCGGCCAATACGCCACCGTGGGGTCCGCTACCCGTGCCGAGATCGACCTCGGCGCCATCACACTGGCCAAGCTGGCCCACGCCTACCGGGTACCGACTGTGGTATCCACGGTGGCGGTCGGGATGGGTGTCAACCAGCCCACTGTGCCCGAGTTGATGAACGAGCTGCCGGGCGTAATCGAAATCGATCGGACCGGCGTGAATTCCTGGGAGGACGCCGACTTCCGCGCCGCCATCGAAGCCACCGGCCGTAAGAAGATGATCATGGCCGGCCTCTGGACCGAGGTCTGCTTGGCATTCCCCACCCTTGACATGCTGAATGAAGGCTACGAGGTTTACCCCGTTGTCGACGCCGTCGGAGGGGTCTCCCCCGTCACGCACCAGACCGCAATCACCCGCATGGTCCAGGCCGGCGCCCACCCCATCACCTCGTTGGCCCTCGGCTGCGAACTGATGCGCAACTGGGCCCGCTCCGACGCAGACCTCTACCGGGTCATCATCAACGACTACTTCCACCGCAAGCGCCGAATCGGCGATACCACCGGCGACCTCTTCCGTCAGTAGATCGGGTTCTCCACCGTTCGGAATCAGGGATGTGACTTTCTCGGGTTCAACATCCGCCGGGACCACGGCTGATCAAACCCAGTGAAGACGACCGCTACCGCCGGGCGGGCTGGTTGCGCGCGTTGGATCGGCACGCGCAGCCACCGCTGCCCCGACGATCCCCGCGGTGTTCTGCAAGACGGCGGCCACCACCGGCGTGCGATTCTTCAGCAACGGAATCCATTTGTCGCCTTTGCGGCTGACCCCGCCACCGGCGATGAACAGGTCGGGCGAGATCGCGTTTTCGATGGCGACCAGCACCTTCGTCACCTCCGGTGCCCAACGCTTGTAGCTCCAGGCGTGCCTTTCCTTGACCGACGCGGCGCCCCGACGCTCGGCCTCCATTCCACCGACCTCGATGTGACCGAATTCAGTGTTGGGCAACAAAACCCCGTTATGGATCACCGCGGAACCGATGCCGGTGCCGAACGTCAGCAGCACAATGACGCCGTCGTTGTCCTTGCCGGCGCCGAACTCGACTTCGGCCAGTCCCGCCGCGTCGGCGTCATTGAGCAGGGTCACCGGCTGTCCGCCGAGTTCGGCGCTGATCACCTCCTGGGCGTTCACTCCGATCCAAGACTTGTCGAGGTGCGCGGCGGTACGGGCTACGCCGCCACTGACCACACCCGGATAGGTGACGCCGAGCGGCGCGTCCCACTGGAAGTGCTGCACCACCTCGCGGATCGTGTCGGCGAGAGCCTCCGGAGTAGCTGGCCGCGGAGTCGGGAGTCTGAAGCGGTCGCCGATCAGCTGCCCGGTGCCGAGATCGACGACGCCGCCCTTCACGCCGGTACCGCCCACGTCGATGCCGAAGCCCCAGCGATGCGGCTCAGCCTGGCTCGGCTTTTCGGTGACCGAAGGGGTGGAATCGGTCATGGACACTCCAGTACGTGACGGCGGCCCGAGGTCGGCTCGCTCCACAGATTCCGGGCTGGTCGTTACCGTGGGTTTCATCGAGTCCGCCTGGTCACGAATCGGAAATCGAGGCAGAGTTTTTGGGAGGCTGCCCGTTATTCCAACAAAAAGGGCGCAAAAGGTTCGTTCACAACGGCACTGCCCGCTTCGGGCACCCCGCTGAACGGATACGGCGCATGTCAGGGACATGCCCCGATACTGATGGTGCACATAACATCAAGCATCTATTGTCTCCCCCGGACCGGTATTCCTGCTACCGGCAAAAGCCGCCGGTCCCATTGCAGTTCGGCAGCGTATGTCAACACTGCAATACCCGCGGAACTGCGGGTGATGGGTCCGCTGGGACCGCCGCTACCCGCCGGGAATTCGCGGGCAAGTCGGTGTTGTCCTCGGTGGTGCTGGCCGATGTGCGGCTCACCAATAGACCACAAATTTCCTTTCCAGAGGTGAATGCAGTCAGTTGGATACAACGTTGACTGGGACGGCGACGTCAGTGGTGAGGGTGTGTTCGCTCCGCCAGATGTCGGACTCTCCAGAGAAGCGCGGAATTGCGGGTCTGGGTTGCTGCTGTGCGCGTTCGAACCGATCCACATCGCGCATCGGTGTGACAGCCATCAGCAATGAGTTCCAGGTCTCGCGCAGGAAGTTCCCGGTGGTACGGCGACATTCCGGCGCGGTCGCGTATCGGCGGGCGATGGTCACGAAGTCCTCAGGTTCCACGCCCGCGACGTCACGCACGTGCGTCGTCGGTCCGCCGAACTGCCATGTTCCCAGCGCGTATTCGGGCATGTAGTGGTGCAGGCTCGACTCGAGGAACACGTCGAAGCCCATCCGCTTGGCACCCACCCGCACCGCTTTCATGAACATGCGCGGAGGGACGTCGACGTGACGCACCCGCCGGCCCAGCGCCTCACCCATCGCATTCGCGAGGTCTGCCCCGGACATCAGTGTCGGACCGGTCGGGCGATAGGACCGGCCGTCGTGCCGATGGGGGTCGAGCAGCGCGCCCACCGCGACCCTCGCGATGTCCTCATTGGACGGCGGCGCGTTCAGCCCCGCCCCGGTCGGGAACGGCATTATTCCCATCTGCGCGGCCGTCGGTAGCAGGTTGAAGTAGTTATCGGCGAAGAACCCCGGGTCGACGGCCACGTGGGCGGTGTCGGGCAGCATTTCGAACAGCTTGTCCGTCAACCAGGCGTGGCGGGTCATCAGCGACGGATGCTCGGGGCTGGCCAGCCATTGGCCCAGCACCACCACCGCCTCCACCCCCGCCCGCCGCGCGGCCACGGCGAACGCGACCGCACTGTAGAGCACGTGCGGATGGTAGGGCGGATTGAAGTAGAGCCGATCAACACCCTCCAGTGCGGCCTGCACCTGCGGTATGTCGAGCATGTCTGCGACCACGATCTCCGCGCCCAGGGTCCGCAGCCGCGCGCTGCGAGCATCCTCGCGATGCACCAGAACCCTGGTCGGTACCCCGCGTTCCAGCAGCTGGGTGGCCACTGCGGAGCCGACCTTGCCCGTCGCTCCGGTTACCAGCACTCGCGTTTGCTTCATCACATGTCCTTCCGTGAGATCGACCAATGTGACCAACGGTCACTTCCAGATATGAGCGTGCGCCTCTATGTGACCGTTGTCAACATCAGGCTCGGCGTACCATCCTGGGGATATGACTGCTAGTGACACCCGGCCGGACCGGCGCAAGTCGTACCACCACGGTGCGCTGCGGTCCACGCTGGTCGAGGCGAGCGTCGCGCTCGCCCGCGCGGGCGGGCCGGACCGGGTCGTCCTGCGGGAGGCCGCCCGGGCGGCGGGCGTGTCCCATTCGGCCGCCTATCGTCACTTCGCCGACCGCGAGGCGCTGCTGGCCGAGGTGTCCCGGTACGCGAGAGCACAGCTCGGGGCCGAGATGCGACGCCGCATCGACCAGACCGACGACGTGCTCCTGCGTCTGGGCGCGGTCGGCGCCGCCTACATCGACTTCGCATTGTCAGAACCCGGCCTGTTCCGTTGCGCGTTCATCTCGCACCCCGTGACTGCCGGCGATCCACCCGCAGAACCCTCGACCAACGACGCCGCGTCGGAGCCGTTCACGATTCTCGGCCAAGTCCTGGACGAGGCGGTGCACGCGGGTCTTATGAGGTCGCAGCGCCGCCCCGGCGCGGAGATCGCCGCCTGGTCCGCCGTGCACGGACTCGCCGTCCTACTCGTCGATGGACCGCTTTCCGATACCCCGCCGGCCGTCGCCTTCGCCGTCGACCAGGTCCTCACGCTCATCGCCAACGGCCTTCTCAACCAAATGGATACGTAACCGGCATCAGCAAAATCCCCCCGTCGGCCGCATGCCGACGGGGGGATTTTTGTTCGATCAACGCGATAACGCACCGCCATCGGAGCGATAACGCCGGATGCGTCGTTGGACACGTGGCCGGTCGGCCCCGATCAGCTGGCCCATGGCGGATTGATGACCGTTCCGTCGAGCAGCTCACCTTGGAAGCCGACTGGAACGGTCACCACGAGGGTGGCGGTTTCGGTTCCGTTGTTTTCCAGGTTGATGGTCGAGCCCGCCGGGGCGAGGGCGGCATCGCCCACTCGCAATTCCTCCGGCTGACCGTCGATGGTCAGGGTCACCACACCCGCGATGATGACGAATGCCTCCTCTCGCAAAACCTTGTGCGGCACGCCCTTCAAGCCCGCGGGCACCTGGGTCTGCCAGACGCACAGTTCGGCACTGCCCATGCCGGGGCGGATATAGGAGGTGAATCGGGTGCCGTGCATTTCGTGGGTTTCGGCCTCGGCGGCACGGGTCACAGGCATGTCTTACTCCTTCATTTGGTCAAGCAACTTGACTATATAGTCAAGCAACTTGCCCATCTGTGTCAAGATGTCAGTCATGTCGGATCTGAAACCCGTCTCGACGCTGCGCCCCGGACAGGATCTCGCCCTGCTCCTGCTGGCCGCAGGAGCGGCCGCGACCGACGCCATTCATGCGGGAGTGGTCGCCGCCGGATTCGCCGATATACGGCCGACACACGGGTTCGCCTTCGTCCGACTGGCCCCGAGCGGTGCGACGGTCGGCGAGTTGGCCGAGCATCTGGGGGTGACCAAACAGGCCGCCAGTCAGTTGGTGGACGAACTCGTGCGCAAGGGCTACGCCGAACGCAACGCACATCCCGACGACGCCCGCGCGCGACTGATCACCCTCACCGATAAGGGATGGGCCTGCACACGCGCGGCAGATGCCGCGGCGGCGAACTTCGCCGACCAGTGGGCGTCCATTTTGGGCGATTCCGCAGTCGCCGAATTGCGTAACAATTTGACCCGCGTGGTGCCCCCCGGACGGGTCCGTCCGGCCTCATGGTGACCAAATTGAGACAAAGTGGCCCGCGTTACAGAGAAAAAAATGTGACCTGCGCCACAGCGCGTTTAGGAGCAAACTCCCCGCATAGGCAGGGTTTTTAGAAGCCCGACCAGGGCTTTCCAAGATCGGCAAACCCGTTCGTTCACCGCTCGTTCACCCTGCATTAACCCATCGTGACCAAGCTGAGATCAGGTCACGAACAGGCCAACAGTTTGGTTACACCGTGGAGCAATCCACACACAGTCGGAAAACGACCGCAACGGCAGATGGGTTTTCCCCGCCGCGGTCGCCGGAGAATCAGCGGCACTGATCGCATTCTCCCCGCACGACAGCGGCACCCGCCGGGAACCGACCCCGGGTGGCTCTTACCGCGTCGGGCGCCAGGGCTTCGCCTGGCCTTCACAACAAAACCCGAAAACAGCATACGAACCGATTCAGGCGGGCCTTCCAACCGGGTGCCCCGTCGGAGATCCGCGCTGCCTCCACCGGGCCGGATCGCCTCTCTGGACACGACAAGGAACTGATTTCGAAATGCTCGACAAACGCCTCTCTGCTTTCCGCCGCATGTCGCTCCGTGACAGTGTCACCCTCGCTGTCGCCGCAGCCGGCATCATCGCCGTCGGCACCTCCTCCGTAGTCGCGCTGGCCGACGACAGCGTTCCGTCGCGCATCGCTATGGTCGCCGAGCAGCAGCCCGCCGCCCCCGCGGTGACTCCCGCGGCCGAGCCGGTCGACGCCCAGGCCGTTGCCGGCCTGCCCGCATTGCCCGAGCTGCCGGCGCTGCCCGAGCTGCCGCCGGTCCCCGGCCTGACCCCGCCGCCGCCCCCGGCCCCGGTCTACGAGGACAACCTCGACGGCTGGATCCACCACGCCCTCGACATCATGGCCGCACAGGGCATCCCGGGCAGCTACAACGGCATCTACCGCAACATCATGCGTGAATCCGGTGGCAACCCCCAGGCCATCAACCTCTGGGACTCCAACGCCGCCGCCGGCATCCCCTCCAAGGGCCTGCTCCAGGTGATCGACCCCACCTTCAACGCCTACCACGTCGAGGGCACCGCCTGGGACATCTGGGATCCGGTGGCCAACATCACCGCCGCCTGCAACTACGCGGCGCACCGCTACGGCTCGATGGACAACGTCAACTCGGCGTACTGATCCGCGACTGCCTCGACAACGCCTCCCCGCCCGACGGCGGGGAGGCGTTGTCGTAGGGTCGACGCAGACCAACCACCATCGATGTGGACTGCGCCATGACCGATTACGCCCATTCCGACCACGCGTCGAAAAGCCGCGCCGAGAAGGCGCGCCGCCTCGCGGCCTATATCTGGGATCGTGGCATCACCGGGGCCGAACTGCTGGACATGCCCGCGGCGATCCTGCGAAAACTGGCGCGCGCCGCCGAGACGAATCCGCCGAGCACCGGCGAAACCTGGACGAATGTGGCCGACCTGCTCGACGAGAAGGACACCTGGGCCGCTCGTTATCCGGATCATCCTGCGGCACAACGCAATCACACCGATGAGAAGCTGCTGTGGGTGAAACCGCCGATCACACCGTGGTGATTCAGTAACCGAGTTCGGTACCGCTCTGCGCCTCGGCGACCACCTTATCGGCCAGCGACCGCAATGCCCGCGCCTCCGCGGGCGTCATGGGGTCGACGAAGATCCGGCGCACCAGTTCGACATGGTTCGGCGCCGCCTTTTCGAGCACCTTGCGTCCGGCCGGTGTGAGTTCGACCAGAATCCCCCTGGCGTCGTCGGCGGCCGGGCGGCGGTTGACGAGTCCGCGAGAAGCCATGCGCGCCAGGTGTTTCGAGAGCCTGCTCTTCTCCCAGCAGACCTCGGCGGCCAACTCCTTGGCGCGCAGGCAGCCGCTGGGGGCGGCCGACAGCGGCACTAGGAGTTCATAGTCGGCAGTGGACAGGCCGTCCTGGGCCAGCCCGGCCGAAAGCGCCGCGTCCAGCCGCTGGCGCAGCCGGATAAAGGCCTGCCAGGTCTCCTGCTCGTCATCGTTCAGCCATCGGACCACGGGAATGATCCTAGCCAGCCTTTGGTTGACATGGACACTAACCCGATCAGGAGGTGCCCATGCCAGCCATTACCGTCCCCGACATCATGGTGCTGCCGCGACTGCCTCGCCCGATCGATGCCACGCGCGAGCGCAAGGTCGGCACTATCACCACCGCCCATAAGCAGCGCGAAGGTGCGGGCTTCGAAGTGCGCCGCCCATTCCCGAGCATGGATCTACGCTCGGCCGATCCATTCATCCTGCTCGACCAGATGGGCCCGGTCGCCTACGAGCCGTACGAGGCCAAGGGCGCGCCGTGGCATCCACACCGCGGATTCGAGACCGTCACCTATGTCATGGACGGCACCATGGTGCACCACGACTCGAACGGCGGCGGTGGCGTCATCAGCGAGGGCGACACTCAGTGGATGACGGCCGGATCCGGCATCCTGCACGACGAACTGCCCGCCGAGGATCTGGTCGTCGCGGGTGGCTGGTTCCACGGCATCCAGCTGTGGGTCAATCTGCCGCGCGCGCAGAAGATGGCTACGCCGCGCTATCAGGATCTGCGCGGCTCCGAACTGACGATGGTCAGCTCGCACGATGGTGGCGCACTGGTGCGCATCATCGCGGGCGAGATCGGCGGTTTCGAAGGCCCCGGCTCGACCTACACCCCCATCGCCTACGCGCACGCCTCCATCACACCGGGCGGACAACTGGAAACCCCATGGCCGCAACGGTTTACCGCGATGGCATATGTGTTGTCCGGCAGCGGAACGGTGGGCGCCGAACGCCGACCGGTCAGCGAAGGACAACTCGCCGTCTTCGGCCCGGGCGACTCGCTCACCCTTACCGCGGATGCGGTGCAGCACAACCGAACCGGCGACCTGGAGGTGCTACTGCTCGGCGGCCAGCCGATCAAAGAGCCTGTCGTGCAATACGGTCCGTTCGTCATGAACACCCGCGCCGAAATCATCCAGGCAATGGCGGACTACCAGGCCGGGCGAATGGGAAATATTCCGGCCGAACACTCGGCGGGCAAGCGTATGGGCGAGTGACGGCGGTAGCGGTGATCTTCCCCTAATCCCCCTATTGTCAAGCTGCGCGGTTGACAACGGAGCGGCCCGTCACAACAGTGGATGCGGCGTCTCCCCCTGGACGCACATCCACCGCAGCAAACAAACAGAGGAATATATGAACGTTCGCCGGCTCACCGTCAGCGTTGCCGCCGCGGGACTGACCTTTTTAGCGGCGCCCGCAGCCCTGGCCGACGTCCCCTCCGGTTCCGCAGGAACGGGTTCATCCGCAATCGATACCGGTTCGGCCGCGACCGGCTCGGCAGGCATGTCTCAGACCGGCTCGGCCGGTGGCGCATTCGCCAACTGCGATGAGGCCCGCGCGGCGGGTCGGGCGCCGCTGTTCCGCGGGGAACCGGGCTATGGCCCGCATTTGGATCCGGACGGCGACGGCTTCGCCTGCCCGACGGTCTGATAGCCCAGAAACGCAGAACACCCGGTGTGGCTTGCCACACCGGGTGTTGTCGTTTTCGGCTCAGCGGAAAATCTTGAGCAGCACCAACCCGACGACCACCGCGGCCGCACCGATCAGGCTGTACTTCACCTTCGGCTCGTTCAGCTTCGCCATCACCATGTGCTTGGTGTCATCGGCAATGCGCTGCGGATCGGCCCGCACGGCAATTTCGTCGAGCGTGCTCGCGAGTCGTGTCCGCGCGGCCTCGATATCCTGCTCGATCCGCTCGGTATCCCTAGCCACGTGTGTCCTCCTGTGTCAGATGTGCCGCGAACGCGCTCGCCGACGAGTCTAGCCAGCCGCACCGAGTCGGTGCGGGCTCCATTGTCGGGACGTTCGATTACCGTGCAAGGCGTGACCGACAACCAACGACTCTCCCCCGGCGATCCCGCCCCCGATTTCACCCTGCCCGACGCCGACGGCAAGAACGTGTCGCTGTCCGATTACCGCGGCCGCAAGGTGATCGTCTACTTCTACCCGGCCGCGAGTACCCCCGGCTGCACCAAGCAGGCCTGCGATTTCCGCGACAACCTCGCCGACCTCGAGGGCGCGGGCATCGAGGTCATCGGCATCTCCCCGGATAAGCCCGCCAAGCTGGCCAAATTCCGCGATACCGAGAAGCTCACCTTCCCACTGCTGTCGGATCCGGATAAGTCCGTACTCACCGCATGGGGCGCATTCGGCGAGAAGACCATGTACGGCAAAACCATCACCGGCGTGATCCGCTCCACCTTCCTGGTCGACGACGAGGGCAAGATCGAGGTCGCCCAATACAACGTCCGCGCCACCGGCCACGTCGCCAAACTCCGCCGCGACCTGTCGGTGTAGACCTACGTCTCGAACGAGCGCGCGAACTGCTCGTAGCCATCCAGCAGCCGATCCGAACCGAACCGCAGATCGCCCTCGGCCCAGTTCGTTTCGTCCAGGTCGAAGGCCTGCAGCAAGATGGAAGGGCCAATGCCGGAGTAGCGCTGCGGAGCGAAACATTCAGCACCAGTTGTAGTTTCACCGGTTCGGGCACCGCGGTACCGGCGAAGGCGGACAGCCCGACGTCCAGCCAGGCCATATTCCGCGGTCCCATCGGCGGCGCCAACGGTCGACCCACCACGGATGCTGTCCGATCATCCGGAGCTCCGCCCACGCCCAGGCCTTGATGCGAACCCGCCAGCTCGGATCTAGGCCCCACATCAATGCGAAGACCTTGGATTTTTACCTTCGTCTTCATGTTCCTGCCGTATGTGAGCAGTGCGTTCGTTCCACTGCAGTCCATGCCGAGTTGGCTGCACTGGTTCGCCGAGAATCAGCCGGTCACCCCGGTGACCAAGACCATGCGCCGGTTGCTGATGGGCACACCGATCGGCGACAGCGCGCTGCTGGCCGCAGGTGCTCGGGTATCGCCGCGGGCGCGCTGTTCCGGCGTTGGGCGGCGAATTGAGCCCGAATAGCGAAAAGTCCGGTGCCGCTTGGGCACCGGACCTTTTTGCGTTATCCGTTAGGTGGGCATTATCTGCTGGGCCGCCCATTGCAGGACCAAGCGGAGGTGGTTGTCCCACCAGCGGTAGGACTCGGGGGTGAAGTCCGGCGGAGGCGGGGATTCACCGGGGAACAGCATGGCACCGTTGGGGGCGCCGACCTTGATGGTCGGTCCGGGTATGCCCGCCCCGGGGACCTGCTGCGGCAATACCGCCGCCTCGTTTTCGTGCTCGTGCACATCGAAGGGGGCCAGGGCGAGCGGCGATTGTCCGCCCCAGTGCTGCGCGGAGTACAGCGGGGATCCGCCCAGGTCGTATTGGGCCGCCGTCGCATCGGAGGTGGGTCCGGCCGCAGCGGGCTGCCGGGCATCCGGTCGGTCGAAGGGGTAAGGGTTCGGCTGAACCGACGAGCCCGCAGTGGAGCCGCTGGCCGATCCGGTGCCGTCGACCACGCGCGCGTCCGCGGCGACCCGTGCTTGCGCGGTGGCCGATGCGGCGCCGTGCGACGAGGTGTTCGCCACGTACAGCCCGCCCGCGACCATACCGCCCGCCAGTACACCGGCCGCGGCGACCAGCACACCGGTGCCTCGCGTACTCCTGACCGGCTCGACCGGTTCGACCGGACCTTCCACATCGGACATGGCGAACAGCGCCGCACCGACCGCGGTGGCGGATGTCGCGATCTTGCACGGAATAACCGGCGCACCGAATCCGTCCATCGCCGTCGCCACCATCGCCACACCCGCACCCGAGCCGATCAGCACGACCGCGGACGGACGAACAGCGGCCGCCTCGAACTCATCCCACGCCACTGCCACCGCGGCGTCGAGCGCCGTGGCGGTGGTGCGGCCCGACTGGCTCGTCGCGGCCAGCACCCGGCTGCGCCGACGGTCGACCAGAGTGAAGGCCTGATACCCCGGGACGACTTCGCAGATGAGTAGGTCGTTGAATTCATCGAGCCAGGTCATGACTCCGGCCACGCTCAGATGTGCGGCCTTCGCCGAAACCAGCGAGGCGGCATGCCACGGCCCGGACGCCAACCTGGTGACGATCGCGCGGCGTTCGGCGGCATCGCGGTAAGCGACCGCCGTGCCGCTGATCGCCTGATCCGGCCCGAACTCGGCGGCGAGGGAGTTCATCGCCGTCTCGACCGCGACCGCCAGGTCCGCCTTGGATTCGCTCCGAGTCTTCACCACCCGTTGATGCAGCACACGCTCGGGTAGCTGCTCGCCGCCGTCGGCGAGGGCTACCGCGTGAACGGCGCCGCGTTCGGTGGAAACGCCAAGTGTTACCACAGATCGAGCTCCCACTGATCACGCCTTCCCAGTGCATTTTGCGAGCCCACGAGCTTGCCGAAACCCCTGAGCCCCTTGGATTCCCCGGCCTGAACGCGCTTTGTGATGCACGCACGCTCGGTTATGTGTTCGGGGCCGTATCCGACTTGGATGGGTGTTGAAATGTGACAGTTCTTAACACGCAGATACTGTGCGCGTGTCGCACGCGTGTCGATACCGCTAGCCTTGATACGTGGATGTACGCACGGAGGCCAGGTCGAAGCAGCGACGTCTGGACCCTGCGTTGGACCTGCAGGACGACCCCCAGGAGCTCATGCCCCGGCGCAGGCCCACTCAGGAACGCAGCAAACGCAAGTTCGATGCCCTGTTGCAGGCATCCCGGGAATTGCTCGTCGAGGTCGGGTTCGAATCGTTCACCTGTGAAGAGGTCGCGGCCAGGGCCGAGGTGCCGATCGGCACGCTGTACCAGTTCTTCGCCAATAAGTACGTCATTGTCTGTGAGCTGAATCGCCAAGACCTCGTTGCCGTTTCGCAGGAGCTCGCCGATTTCCACGGTGAGATCCCGTCATTGGACTGGTTGCGGCATATGAATCAGTTCGTCGACCATCTGGCGAATCTGTGGATGACCGACCCGTCCCGGCGCGAAGTCTGGCTGGCGATGCAGTCGACCCCGTCCACCCGGGCCACCGGCGCGATCCACGAAAAGGAGTTCGCCGAGGTCGTCTCGCAGATGCTGCGTCCGCTGACCCCGCGCACCCCCCGCGCACGCCGCACCATGATGGCCGAGGTCCTGGTCCACGTCGTCTATTCGATGCTGAACTTCTCCGTCCAGGACGATCAGACCAATACCGAGGCCGTCTCCGAGCTCAAGCGCCTCATGGTGGCCTACCTAATGGTCGCCGAGAAGGAATCCCGCACCGCCAGCCAGCGCTGACGCGGATCCTCGTGCAGCCGCCGAGAGCATGCATGAGGCGGTCACTTTGCACCATACCGGGTTTGGGGCCGCATTCAGTTCACTGCGATGACAGCGGATCATGAGTGATTGTGCGCAAAATGTGGGCACAAACGGGCGCTCCTAGTCTCGAATTCGACACTGGCAGTATCCATTTCAGTACTGGCGACCCGCATCCGGAGTGATCTTCCCGGCCTCCACCAACACGCGCCAGGCGGCCGTCTTGGGCGGGCACTCACCGACCCGGCATCCCCGATGCCGCTGCATCGTCAGCTGCGCCTCGAGCACCGCCATCGGCCGGTCCGGTGCCTCATGCGGGTACCCGTCCGGCCAAACCTTCGCATCCATCTCGCTGCACTCCTGTCGTACCCGCCGCTGAATCTCGGCCACACTCCTGCCTTCCGGCACCCGGATCGGCCACATCCACGCCGCCGCGAACACCGCTGTCGGCACCGCCAGCGCGGCAACCATTCCGACCATCCACCCCGACACGACCCTCACCCGATCTCGTTGTCCACGACCGAGATCGGGTCCACATCGATCGACATGAGCGCCAACGCGCCGACGATCGTGGCCATCACATCGGCGTCGAGGTCGGCGAACTCGATCTCCCAGCCGTCTTCGCCGACCAGCGACCACGATCCGTCTGTGCGCTGGAGGTAGCGATAGCCCTCGTCGTCGGCAGTATCATCCACGCCTCGTTCGTTCTCATCATCGATTCGCGCGGGCAGATCCATCGCCGGTCCCCTTCCCTTCGGTTGGTGGGCACCCGCCGCCGGGGAGCCGATGAGGGGCACAGCATCGACCCGGCGGCGGGGCTGCGGCGACAGTAGGCTCGTAAAGCACTCTGTTTCGCCCGCGGATACGCCAATCCTTCTGAAAGATATGGAAATCGGTATAAGGTGCGGTTGAGTGCGAGGCTGCTGTCAGGCATCGGACTATCCGGCAGTACCTATGACGGCTCAGCGATGTGGCGGTGGCATCCGAGGTGCATATGACGACCGGCCAGACCATCCGGCGGATTCGCAAGTCCATCGGCATGACTCAGGCGGAATTGGGTGCGCTCCTCCATCTCACCCAGCCAGCGGTATCACAACTGGAGCACGACGGCCCGGCTGTTTGCGATGTCCGCGTTCTACGCCGCGTGGCGAAGGCGCTGCAAGTGCCGCTTGCTGTGCTGGTGGTGGAGTCGGACGAGGAGGCAGACGTGCAACGTCGCCAATTCTTCAGAGCAGGCGCGGTTGGCGTTGGTGCGGCCGTCCTGCCTGGAAGGCAACCCCCCTCCAACGCGGCAGCATCTGCTCGCGTCAATGTGGGCCGGACGGACGTCGACCGAATTGTCCACAGTGTCAACCAGATTCATCAATTGCGGCTGGTTGCTGGCGGCGATCGACTTTGCGAAGTGGCAGCCAACGAAGCACGGTATGTCGAGCACTTGCTGGACCACGGCAGCTACACCGACAAGGTAGGCAACGCCCTGACCGGCGCCGCAGCCGAGATGATGACGGCGGCAGGTTGGGTCCACTACGACGCCGGACAGTGGAAGGAGGCACGACGCTACTACGCGGACGCGGCCCAGGCTGCCACGATTTGCGGAGATGGTGTTGCCGCAGCTCATGCTTGGATCAATGCCTGCTTGCTGTCGTACCGGGAAGGTTCGCGGCCGCGGGAGGGGGTTCAACTGGCCGAAGCCGCGCAGCTCGCGGCCCGGCGAGCTGGCGGCCCGAAGCTGCGGGCTTTGGCCGCTATCCGTGAAGCCGAGGCTTACAGCGTCATCGGCGATCGGTCCGCGACGGTTGCGGCGATCAACCGAGCGCACCGCGCCTACGAGTCAACCCAGGGCCGTGATCCGGCATACCGTTGCGTCAACCAGGCTGCGGACTGCGCTGACTGACATCGCCGAGGAGTTGCGGCGATATGTGTCGATGGCCGAGGTGCGGGAATTCTTCGGACTGTGGGCGGAGCGATAACCCTGCTATTCCTTCGCCTGAAGGTATGCGAAAACGCGACTGCTCAACACGTCGTAGCGCTGCCGAGTCCTGTCATATGACAGGCAGTAATCTCGTGTCGAAGGGAAGCCCTTCGTCTTCGGCTCTGGGGCGGAAAAGGATGTTCCTGGAGGAAACTGCGCTCGAGTGAGATCGACCGTTTCGCTGTCGATGATGTTGAAATAGTGAGAAACGGTTTCTCCGCTCGGCAGAGTGGCGATGGAATTGAGGATGTTCCCGCCGAAATAGTCCTGAACGACGCAAGCGGTCACGGCGCACTGTCCCTTGGCCGGATTGCGCTCAGTCCAATCCGACGCACTGCTTGTCACCGCAGACCAGACCGCCTGAACAGCATGTTCGAGAGCTTGACGGGATACGACAACCACAGGTGCAGGGTACCGGCGCACGGATGGCACGCGCAGCTCGATCAGCAACTAAGGACACGACAGGTGCCCTCACCCGTGGACCCCGTGGACCTGCTGAGCCTGCCAGAATTTCTGCCGTGCGCGCGTACGGCCTCACCACCAGCGAGGTAACTTGCCCGAAGGCGTCACCCCACTCCGCGCCGCCACTACATCATCGCCAATGAGTGGAGGCCAGAGACACACGAGGCGATCTAGACCGCCCATCCGTTCTTGATCAATATCCCTTGGTCCGAAATGGCGTTCTAGTCTCTGCCGTCCCGGCCTTCGCCGAGACGGCAGAGAGTCACCGATATCGGTCCAGGATCAGCCGCTCGCTTCGCGGCCCTCGATGAGATCGGCGAGTTCGCCTGGGTCTTCCAATACGACCATGGCGGCAGCTGTGTCGCCGTCATGGGTCAGGGACAGATGAACCCTTGCGCGCGGCAGGAATTCGGCGGCAAGGCCGTGTAGTTTGATGCTCGGCCGACCCCAGGCGTCATTGACGACCTCGATCAGCGGGTACGGGTTGTCGCCGATCTGCGGGCGGCGCGCGAAACGCGATGACGCCCAAGCTTTCAGCACCGCTTCCTTCGCCGCCCAGCGCGCGGCATAACTGCGTGCCGGATCAGTGCCCTTGCTCTGACAGTAGCGCCGCTCACCGGCCGTGAAACTCTCCCGGAGCATGGTGGTTCCGGATCTTTGCAACTGTTCGGCGAACTCGGAGATGGTCACCAAGTCCAAGCCGATCCCCAGGATGGTCAATGCGTCGCCGCTCCTCAGCCCGCTAGCTCGATCAAAGTCAGAGTGCGGCCGCCGAAGCGACCGCACTCTGCACGGTAGTGGCCGCAGCCGCTATCCCATAGACCCACCGGCGTCCAGTTGCCCCAGAATCACTGCCCCGGTGCCGCAACCGGCGCCGTCGGCCCGGTAGATGCCGTTGCCGGACAGCCGTGCCTCGGGCGAGAGCAACACGTCGGCCTCCAGCTGCCGCTTCTGCGCGGACGGCGCGCCATCACCACCGAGGCGGCGATCGGCCGGCCGCTCGTACAGCGGGGCGCCGCCGCACATGGCCTCGGTGAACCGCTGCCGTCCGGCGAGCTGACGCTCCTGCGCACGGCGCTGGTACTCCTCGCGCCGCCCCGGCTCGATGGCCTGGATGAACGCCTCCGGATGCACCACCGCGAGCAGACCCGAGACGTGCCCGAAGCCGAGCGAGGTGAGCAGACCGGCCTTGAGCGGGAACCGCTCACCGAAGCGCAGCGGTTCACGCGCCCACACCAGATGCGGGTAGCCACGCATCTTGTCATCGACGCAGTCCAGGCTCCGATTCGGTGGTACGACACCGTTTTCCAGCACCTGGCACAGGCCGATCAGCTGGAACGCGGCCGCACCGCCCTTGGCGTGTCCGGTCAGGCTCTTCTGCGAAACCACGAACAGCGGTGCGCCTTCCGAACGTCCGACGGCCGTGGCCAACCGCTCGTGCAGTTCGGATTCGTTCGGATCGTTGGCCGCGGTCGAGGTGTCGTGCTTGGAGATGACCGCGATATCGTCCGGTGCCACACCGAGTTTGCGCAGTTCGGCGGCGAACTTGGATTCACGGCCGCCCCGCCCCGCACCGAGCGCGCCGAGTCCGGGCGCCGGGATGGAGGTGTGCACGCCGTCGGCGAACGACTGCGCGAAGGCGACCACACCGAGCACCGGCAGGCCCATCTCCACCGCCACATCGCCACGGGCGAGCAGCACGGTGCCACCACCCTGCGATTCCACGAATCCGCCGCGGCGGCGGTCGTTGGCGCGGGAGAAGTAGCGGTCGCTGATGCCCTTGGCACTCATGACCGCCGAATCCGCCGTGGCGGACATGTCGCCGAAGCCGACGATGCCCTCGATACCGAGATCGTCGAAACCACCGGCGACCACCAAATCGGCCTTGCCCAAACGGATCTTGTCGACGCCCTCTTCCACCGATACCGCGGCCGTCGCGCAGGCCGCCACCGGATGCACCATCGCACCGTAGCTGCCGACGTAGGACTGCACCACATGCGCGAGCGCGACGTTCGGCAGTGCCTCCTGCAGGATGTCGTTCGGACGCGACTCACCGAGCAGGTTGTCGATGTAGAGCGAGCGCATCGAGGACATGCCGCCCATACCGGTGCCCTGGGTGTTGGCGACCAGGCTCGGGTGCACCCAGCTCATCAGCTCGGCCGGACTGAAGCCGGAGCTGATGAACGCGTCCACGGTGCAGACGATGTTCCACAGCGCCACCCGGTCCACCGAGGCGGCCATATCGGCGGAGATGCCCCAGATGGTGGGATCCCAGCCGGTCGGGATCTGACCGCCGACGGTGCGCGACAGCTTGGCTTTGCGCGGTACCCGAATCTCGGTGCCCGCCTTGCGGATCACCTGCCAGTCACTCGAATCCGCGACCGGGGTGATCACCGTGTGCTCCGGATCCGAGGCGTAGAAGGCGCGCGCCTCGGCCTCGCCGCCGACCGTGAAGGTCAGATCCTGGTCGAGGAAGACCGAGGTCATCAGCGGCGCGGCATTGTCGATCATGGCGCCGTCGTCCTCGTAGCGGCGCACACCGCAGCGGGCGACCACCGCGTCGTGGTACTTCTCGGCCAGCTCGTGTTCGGGAACGAAGTCACCGGATTCGGCGTCATACCAACCGGGCTTGGGGTCGTTCTCCCAGGTCACCAGGCCGGTGCTCCAGGCGAGTTCCAGTACGCCCGCGGCCGAGAGCCGGTCTTCGACCTCCATCTCGAACCGGGTGCGCGCCGATCCGTACGGGCCGAGCTCACCGGCACCGACGATCACGACCATATCGGCGAGATCGGCGGTGACCGTTCCCCATTCGGGCACCGGCAGCACCGAGCTCATGGTCGGCGGTGCGGGCAGCGCCGAAATCGTCACCGCCGCAGCGCCTTCCTCGGTCTCGGCCGCGGCCTCCTCCTGGGCCTGCTTGGCCAGCGCGGGCAGGTCGAGCTTGACCCGGGCCAGTCCGCCGGTGAGGTCGATCTGCTGCGGTCCGGCCACGGTGACCTGGCGGGCCCGCGAGGTGCACCACTTGAGCAGCTCATCGGCCATCTCGGCGGTGGACCAGGTGTGCACACCGGCCTTTTCGACCGCGTCCACCATCGGATCGTTGTGGCCCATCAGCCCGGTGCCGCGCACCCAGCCGATCAGGGCGTGTACCAGGGTGACTCGAGTCGACCACGACTTCTCGGCCCGCCACTTGGCGACCACGGCATCGAGCGCGGCCTTGGACTCACCGTAGGCGCCGTCACCGCCGAACATGCCGCGGTTGGGCGAACCCGGAAGCACCACATGCAGTTTGGCGTCGACGTCATGGTCGGCGCCGATCTTGGACAGCCCACCGATGAGCCGCTCGACCGACCAGAGCAGAACCCGCATCTCCATTTCGGCGCGGGCGCCCGCATCGGCGAGATCACCCGCGACCCGCGGCGCCGCGAACGGCAGCAGCAGGGTCGGGGTCATCGCGTCCTTGGTCTTGACCTTCGCGCCGCCCGCATTGTCGACCTGCTCAGTGCCGACCCAGTCGATCAGCGCGTCGACATCCTGATAGGAGGCCATATTTGCGCGGACGACCCAGAGCGCCGCACCGTGGCGCGCGTTCTCGCGGTAGAGCTTGCGGTAGAAGCCGAGCCGCTCATCATTCAGGCTCGAGGTGGTGACCACGACCGTGGCACCGCCACCGAGCAGTCGACCGGCGGCCGCCGCCGCGATGGAACCCTTGCTGGCACCGGTGATCACGGCGATATCCGAGGACCACATGCCGGGTTCTTCGGTGCTGAGCGCGGCCTCGGCAATGCGCTCGTACAGTCCGGCGAGCACTGAGCGGGCCTCGTGCTTGGCCTTCTCGCGCCACCAGTTGGCCTGCGCCGCAACGGCTTCGCCCGCACCGAGGAAACCGTCCACCGAATCTTCGCCGGAGCCGATGTCGTCGAGCAGCCACAGCTTGGCCAGATCTTCGCGTGCGGTCGCCCAGCGGTCGTCGATCAGCACCGCCTTGCGGGCGTCGAAGGCGGGCGCGACCAAACGCGGCCAGTCCGAACCCAACTCGGCCGAGACCAGATCGACCAGGGTGTCCTCGGTGGCCTCCGGCGCGGATGCCTGCTCGGCCAGGCCGAGCTGTTCGAGCACGACACGGGCGGCCGTGGCGAGTACCCCGTCGCGACCGGTGATCTGCTCGGTGAACTCGCCGAGTGCCGCCGCGTCCACGGTGGCACCGCCACCGCCGCCCGCGCTCGGCATCGATACCGCGATACCGCGCCGGGCCGCGACCGCCTGTACCGCGGCGTCGATGGCCGCGTCGACCGAGGCAGCGTCGCTCACACCCGCGACAAGTCCGCCGAGATCACCGCCGCGCACGCTGACACCCTCGCGGGTGCCGAGGGATACCTCGGCGGTGACATGGTTGGCCCAGCCGTCGCCGAGCTCCCAGACCTTTGTGACGCGCTCGGCGATCGCGGCGGGCCGCTTGCCGGACGGGCCGAAGATCTTGCGCAGGTGGTCACCGATGGCATCGGAGAGCACCGAACCGAAGGGCTTGTAGGTACGGGCGAGTCGCTCGACCGTGGCGGAGAGCGCGCCCATATCGGCGTCGGCCGCACCGTCGATGGCGCCGAGCGACAGCTCGGAGCCGAGGTCGACGAGCAGCTGGTTGCGCCGGGACGAAACGCCGTCGCAGAGCCCCTCGATGGTGTCGACCGGGCCGATCTGATCCAGCCTCAGCTTGGTCCACAGCGCGATGAGCACGCGGGTGGCGTCGGCGGCGGTGAACGCGATGTCGTCCGGGCGCGGACCACCCGAGCTCGCCACCGGGGCGGCAACCGGCGCCGCGGCGACCGGCGCTGCGGCCGCGGCGGTTTCGACCGGCGCGTCGACGAGCTCGTCGACCGGCGCGGGATCGGTATCGGTCGAGTAGACAACCGCGGCCTCGCGCTCGATATTCAGCACCTCGACGGTGACCGTGCCGAAGGCGGGCAGCTTCAGTGTCTGGCTGGCCAGGTTCGCCACGGTCGGGGTTGCGCCCAAACCGATTTCGACGAACCGCTCCACCCCGAGTCCACCATGCGCGGCAGCGGTGAACAGCAGGTCCTGGGTCTCGATCCAGCGGACCGGGCTGGCGAACTGCCAGGCGAGCAGTTCGACCAGCACCACCCGGCACAGGTCGGTCGGACGCGCGGCCCAGCTGTCGAAGTCGGCGAGCACGGCGGCCAGCGGCTCCGAGGGCACCAGATCGGCGATCTCCTGGATGAAGGCGCGCTCCAGCGAGAAGGGCTTGGGCACCAGGTTCGGGATGTAGCGTCCGACCAGGATTTCCGGGTGCAGGTCCGCGGGCAGCAGCTGTTCGAGCTTCTGCCGGAACTCCGGAACACCCTCGCGCAGCACGGTGGAGTGGAACGGCACATCGATGCCGGGGACCAGGATGAACGCCCGCTTGCCGCCGAATTCGGCACGGCGGCGGTCGATTTCGGCCTCCAGTGCGTCGAGACCCTTGACCGTGCCCGCGATCGCGTACTGCGAACCGCGCAGGTTCAGGTTGACGACCTGGAGGAATTCCCCGACGCTCGTGCCGACACCGGCGACGAAGCCGACGACCTCGTCATCGGGCAGCCCGATCTGCGACGGCCGGATGGCGGCCATCCGATAGTCGCTGCGGCCCTGCGCATCCCGGGGCACCAGCTCGTGCATGGCCGAACCGCGCTGGAATACGACCTCCAGCACCGCCTCCAGCGGCAGCACACCGGCGACGGCGGCGAGCGCGTTGTACTCACCGACGGAATGGCCGGCCAGCATGGCGCCCTCGACGAAGGCGCCGGCCTCGCGCAGTTCGGCGACCTGGGCGACACCGAGCACCGCCATGGCGACCTGGGTGAACTGGGTCAGGTGCAGTACGCCGTCCGGGTGCCGGTGCTCGACACCGCGTGCCTTGAGGTAGGTCGGGTTGTCCCGGACCACGGCCAGGATGGAGAAGCCGAGTGCGGCGCGGGTGTGCTTATCGGCGCGCTCCCAGATCTCCTTGGCGGCCTTCGAGCGGGCGCGCGCGTCCAGACCCATGCCCTTGCGCTGAATGCCCTGACCGGGGAAGGCGTAGACCGTCTTCGGAGCGGCGGTGCGACCGGTCGCGGTCATCACCAGCTCGCCGTCGGTCCGGCAGGAGACCTCGACGATTTCGCTGCCGGCGTCGACCGCGATCCGCTCGACCCGCACGTCGATCTCGGCGCCGGGGCGGACCATTCCCAGGAATCGGGTGGTCCACGCGGTCAGCGTCCGTGCCGGAGTGGAGCTTTCGGGATCGACGGCGCAGACCGCGTGCTGCGCGGCGGCCGAGAGCCACATGCCGTGCACGATCGGGCTGCCGAGCCCGGCCAGTTTGGCGGCGGAATCGCTGGTGTGGATCGGGTTGTGGTCACCGGAGACCTCGGCGAAGGCGTTCATGGCACGCGGCGCGACCATGGTGACGTCACGGCGCCGCCGCCGCGGGGTATCGGTGGCCGCATCGGAAACCACACCGGCCGCGCGCGGCGGATCGGTCAGCTCGCCCGCACCATTGCGGCCGCGGATGGCGAAGCGTTCGGTGAGGCGGGCCAGCGGCACCACGTCCAAGCCCTGATCGCGCATCTCGCCAACGGTGACCTCGACCTCGACCACGCGGCCCAGATCGGTGTCGAGCACCGACTTCGACTCCGCACGGACAACGAGAATGCTTGTGCTGCTCGGCAATTCGCGCAGCAGCTCGATCTGGTGATCGAGATGCACCAGATCCAGCATGCCCTCGATCACCGAATCCGCGCTCTCGGTGCGCGAGGCACCGAGCACCGCGAAGACGGTGGGCCAGCATGCGCCGACCAGGACATCGGGCGCGGTACGGCCGAGCGTGCTCAGCGATGCAGGCAGGCCCGAACTGGTGACGCCCGCATGATCGGCGATGAGATCGGGGGTCCACGCCAGATTGATGTGCGCGACCCTGCCCTTCACCTCCGGCAGCGACTGGCCCGCGGCGACGGCGAGCAGCGCGGACATCGCGGTGTCGGCATCGGCTTCGGTAATGACCGGAGCGCCGCCGTTGTAGAGCGAGGACGGAACGGTGATGCGAATTCGGATGCGCACGGCGTCGCGGCCGGACAGCGGAACGGTGAACTCGACATAGGAGTGGTCGACGTCGGGCCCGGTGGTTTCGGTGAGCGTCGCACCGGTCGGCGGATGGATCGCGCCCTCGCCGTCGACCTTCCACTCGGCCAGATCGCCGAGGCGGTGGATCGGGTTGATGGTGGTGCGGCCGGACCATTCGACATCCGGCGCGGCCAGCACCGTGTCGATCGGACCGGAGATAACGCCCGCGCTGCGCCGCGCGTCGACCGCGACCGGCGTCACACCCGCGCGGACCAGCGAGAACGCCGTGTCCTGCTCGAAGCGGTCCAGCAGTTCGCCAACCGGCTCGTCCACGCGGGTGATGCCGGCGACCGACACCGTGCCGGGGATGATGCACACCTGATCCGCCGTGTAGCGCGGATCATGGGCCTGCCACAGCGAATCCGAGCGCCACCAGCGGCGCACATCGCCGTCGACGACAGGGACAAAATTGACCGGCTTACCCGGGGTCTTGCACAGGCTGACGAAGAACGGCACATCCGCCGGATGCAGCAGCGTCTGCTCCGCGGCCGGGTACTGCTGCTTCAGCGTGCACAGCGCGTCGACCGGATTCTCGAAGGCCTGGTCGGATTCGAACAGCGTGGGGATCTCGCCGCGGTCGGCCGGATGCAGCCGGGATTCGGTGCGGCGCATCATTTCCGCGAACCGGTCGCGCCAGGTGATGTCGAGCCACACCGAGCGGGTGGCCTCGAGGAAGGCGTCACCGAGATCACTGCCGCAGTCGAAGTCCTTGCGGCGATCCAGGCCGACGGCCAGCTCGACGTAGCGCTCCAGCCACTCGAGGTAGGTCATGCTGGCCAGATCGCCGAAATACGGCTTTGCCGTGACGTTCAGCGCGGCGATGATCTCCGCGCGACGCTCGGCGACCGCGTCGGCGTCACCGGCGACCTCGTCGAGCAGGCGGCCGGTGCGCGAGGCGGCATTGTCGATCTCGTGGATATCGGCACCCAATTGGCTACGGCCGGAAGCCATTCCGCCGGTCGCGGTGCCCGCGCCGACCCAGTCCTGGGTGCCGGGGGTAGCGACGAGCAGTTGCTTGACCTCGGGTGCGGTGGTGGCCTCCAGCGTGGCCATGGCGGCGGTGCCGACCAGCACGCCGTCCAGCGGCATCACCGGATAGCCGTGCGGCACTGCCCATTCACCGGTCAGGTATTCGGTGGCACGTTCCGGGGTGCCGATGCCGCCGCCGACGCAGACCACCACATTGGCGCGGTTGCGCAGTTCGGCGTAGGTCTCCAGCAGCAGGTCGTCGAGGTCCTCCCAGGAGTGGTGGCCACCGGCCCGGCCGCCCTCGATGTGCATGATCACCGGGTAGTCCGGCAGCTGGTCGGCGATGCGCAGCACCGCGCGAATCTGGGCCACGGTGCCCGGCTTGAATGCCACGTGGGGAATGCCGACCTCGGTCAGCTCCTCGATCAGCGCGACGGCCTCTTCCAGTTCCGGAATGCCCGCGGTGACGATGACGCCATCGAACGGCGCACCCGCCGCGCGGGCCTTCTGCACCAGGCGCTTGCCGCCCAGCTGCAGCTTCCACAGGTATGGGTCGAGGAACAGCGAGTTGAACTGCACCGCGCGACCCGGGTGCAGCAGCGTCTTCAGCTCCGCCACCCGGTCGGCGAAAATCTGCTCGGTCACCTGGCCGCCACCGGCCAGCTCCGCCCAGTGGCCCGCATTCGCCGCCGCCGCAACGATTTTCGCATCGACGGTGGTCGGGGTCATGCCCGCGAGCAGGATCGGCGAGCGACCCGTCAGCTTGGTGAACGCGGTCTCCACCACGACGCGTCCATTGGGCAGGCGCACCGGGCGCGGCGCGAAGGCCGACCACGGCTGGGCCACCTGGGGCGCGGCGCCGGGGGTCAGCAGGCTGCGCTGGCCCGCGCGGGTCGCGGCCGCGACAATTCCAACACCGGTCCCCTTCAGCGAGCCGCTGGTGAGCCTGCTGAGCAGATCGCCGGGACCCAGATCGAGAATCCACTGCGCGCCCGCGGCGACGACGCCGTCGACCGTCTCGACCCAGTCGATCGGATCGACCAGGATCTCCCGGGCCAGTGTGGCCGCCAGGGCGGCGTCCACACCGCACTTGTCCGCCCAGCCGCTCACGATCTCGACGGTGTCGGCGAGCGCGGGGTGATGGAATGCCACATCGACAGCCAGATCCTCGAAGACCGGTGCGAACACCGCGCCACCGCGCGTCTTCGCATCCCGCTCACGGGTCTGCTCGTCATGGATCTGAGCGCACCGCTGACGCACGCGCTCCAGCTGGGTCGGCGTACCTGACAGCACAACGCGCCGACGACCGTTGCGAATCGAAACCACCGCGGCCGCGGCCGGATCCACACCCGCGGATACCTCGGCCACCACCGTGCTCAGGTGTTCGGGATCGACATTCGATACCGCGACCATCGACGAGCGCTCGCCCACCGGCATCAGACCGCGCCGACGCGCCACCAAACCCGCTGCCGCACCGATCATTTGGGCAATTGCGAGGAGTTCGGCATCGCGCTGCCCCCCGGCCTCCACCGAGGTCGCGGCCAGCCGCCCCTGGGAATGCCCGATGATGGCGACCGGCGCGTGCTCGTTCGCATCCAGACCTTGCAGTCGCAGCGCGCGCACGGCGGCCACCTGTGTCAGGAATACGCCCGGCATCGATACCGCGGCCGACCGCAGCACCTGCTCCGATGGCGCACCCGAAACCTCGGCCTCATCCCCCTCGGCGAGCTCGTTCTCGAGCATCCAGCCGATCGGATCGAAGCCCATCGGACGCACCACGAGCAGTTGTGCCGCAACGGGTTCCAGCAGCGCGGCCGCCTCATTGACCAATGCGGTCAGCTCGGGCTCCAGCGCGGCATCACGCCCGATTTCCTCCAGCTCACCGAGCCAGCGGGCACCCTGCCCGCCGAAGGCAAGCGCATAGGGCGTTGCGCCCAACAGCCGATCCAGCAGCGGGGCCCTAGATCCCCCCTGCTGTGGCGCCCCAACCACTTTCGGGCTCTGTCCGGTTCCGGCCGCAGTGCTCTCATTGATCGTCAAGACGCTTCGACTTCCTTCTCCTGGCGACATGCCGTCGAGACACGCCGCTCCCTCGGTGCGCAGGTGTTCCTCACCAATGAGCCCTGATGATTGTCAGGATTCCAGAAAATCATGAGGAAATCCTCACGTTTGCCCCCTCGCGCCCGCCTTACCGCCGAGTATTCCAGTACTTACGTACCAGAATTCCCAGAAACATGACTCTCCCTCATGTTCAAAGCCGCTGGTCCACTGGGTTACCAACGCGTACGAAACATGAGTACTCCTCATGTTGGACGTTATAAAATCGTTATAATCCCAGGTGGGGTTACCGGTGAGTACGACACGCCCGGGCCGCGCTTCGCGATGGCGGTCAAGCCCGGTAGAGTTTGGACGGTCGTACCATCAAGCGCGAGTGGCGAAATTGGCAGACGCGCCAGATTTAGGTTCTGGTGTCCACGGACGTAGGGGTTCAAGTCCCCTCTCGCGCATTACTTGAACACGGATTTGTGTCATGCGTGACACAAATCCGTGTTCGAACACCCTCTGAGACGACGTTCCGACTCACTCGGGCCTCCGCGGCGTGGCACAGATAAGACAACAACGCCGCCAGCCGCACGCGTTTGTGTCACCGATGACACCGCGTGGCGTTCGAGTGAATGTTCCTCGCTCCTCTAACACGCGGTCGTCGTCACAACTGAGACGGTCGCGTTCATGAGCGATCTCTCACACCCCGCTGACGCGCGGATCATTGCGCAGTTGCGCCACCCGGAATCGTTGAGCACCAATATCGTCAGACCGAGATAACGTCCTGGGTGAGCTCAGCTCGTCCCCAGCTGCTGATAGACGACAGCGCGCCATAACCACGCACGCGGTGTTACATCTGGCTCACATCCTGTGGCTGGTTCGCTGGTGAAACCGCAGTCGTAGGCCCGTGGGTTTAAGGGTGAGGGTTTCGCGGACGTCGAGTCGGTAGTGCGGGTCGGGTTCGAGGTCGAACTGGTGCAGGATCGCGGCCAACGCGACGGTGATCTCGTGCTGGGCGAACTGCCGACCGATGCAGGCGCGTGGGCCCGTGCCGAACGGTTTGAAGATGTGCGGTGGCAGGTTCCGGATGTTGTCGGGAAGGAACCGGTCGGGGTTGAATTCGTCGGCGTCGGGACCCCAGGCCGGGTCGCGGTGGGCGGCCAGGAGCAGGACCAGCACCCAATCCTTCTGACGGAAGCGGTATCTGCCGTCGCACAGCGTCGTGTCCTGTCGTGCACGCCGAAAGTAGCCCGGTCCGGTCGGCCACAGCCGCAGCGTCTCATCGACGACCCTTCGCAAGCCCCGTAGTTTGGCCACGTCCTCGAAACGGATATCGGGGAAATCTCTTGTCGGCCAGCGCTCGTCGAGCTCGGCCCGGACACCGTCGGCGATCTCGGGGTGAATGGACAGATAGTGCAGGGCGAAGGCGATGGTGTTCGCTGATGTCTCGCTGCCCGCGACGAGGAAGGTCAGGATCTGGTTGCGAATGTTGGTGGGGTCCAGCGATTCTCCGGATTCGGGATCGGTACTGCTGAGCATGAGGTCGAGGATGTCGTGATGCTCTGTGCCGGACTGGGTTCGGCGAGCGGCGATGATGCTGTCGACGACGCTGTGTGCATGCGTCAGGTCCTCCTGGTGCTGACGGGCTCGGCCGCGGCGAAAGATCCGCTCGAATACGGGTAAGACGTCGGTGCGCCGGTTGGCGTAAGTGAGCTCACGAACCATCGCCTCCACGAACGGATCCGAACGCTGCTCGGCCATCGAACGGAACGAATGCGAGAACCCGGCCCGCGCGATGATCTCGAAGGTCAACGCATTCGAGTGCTCGGGGACATCGATCCAAGTGTTCGTGGCTTGCGCCGACCAAGCATCGGTCAACTCGCGCACCGTGGCGATGATCGTTGCGTGGTAGTTGGCCATCGCCGCCTTGGTGAAGGCGGGCATCAGGACGTTATGCGCCTTCTCCCAGTTCGGTTCCCGGCTGAATGCGGTGAACAGCCCGTCGCCCGCGAGCGGCCGAAGCTTCATCAGCGAGTGCCCGACATGCTTCTCCCACACCGACTCGTCGTTCACCTCATCGACCGCCCGAGTGCCGGTCACGATGACAGCCGGATAACCGAAGAGCTTCTGTTCGAATACCGGACCGAGTTCACGCGCCTGCTCGGCCAACCGCTGGCAAGGTTTGGCGAAATCGGTAGTCAACACATCACCGAGCAACGGCAGCCGAAAAGGTGGATGCGGAAGCATGCCGGAGTCGGCTCCTACCTCCATCGTCGACGCCTCGGTCATGCCGTCTCCCTGCTCATCGTGTTGATTCGGAACTGATTCGAAGTCTGGACTGTGCCGGGTCGCGACGAACCG
Organism: Nocardia sp. NPDC004278; assembly: GCF_053602975.1. Classification (NCBI taxonomy): domain Bacteria; kingdom Bacillati; phylum Actinomycetota; class Actinomycetes; order Mycobacteriales; family Nocardiaceae; genus Nocardia; species Nocardia sp. NPDC004278. The sequence goes on along the minus strand of NZ_JBSGEQ010000019.1, from coordinate 27,838 downwards.
ACAGGCCACCACCCACCACTTGGCCAGCGGGAGAAGTTCGGCGACCTCGTCGTCCAGACTGGCAGACGGCGACGGGGCCGTCATCCCGGCGGCATCACCGGGCGGGGTCCCCATACCCGACCTGTCTTGTGCCGCAGCGGCGAGTTGCAGCGCCAACTCGGCCGATTCCCGCTCTCGACCTGGCACACGTTCGCTGGCAACGAAGCCGGCTAACTGGGACGGGTCGACCGCACGACAGTATGGGCGCAGCCGCAAAATGGCGTCACGGATCTCGACAGTCGTGCGATGCAACTGCACCTTGCTGACCCGGCGTCCGGATTCACTCGAGTCGAGCGGAAGTCGGCTGTCCGGAAACATCGACACCATCGCCTGCCACATCGGTTGCAGTCGCCGCCACCGCTTGCTCGTCGAGTCGTAGCCGAGATACCCGGCTACTTCTTTCACCAACGGAGCGGCGGATACGGCACCGATCGTCGTGGCGATCCAGAAGAAGTTGCGCGAGTGCGTGGCCAACCGATACTCGACCGAGTCGACAAGACGCAGTTCCTGCAGCACGGCAAGGACAGCCGCGATCATCGTCGTCACTCCAATGGTCGCGCCCGCGACAGCAATCCCGACCAGAACCAGCTTTTCACCGGCGGTCACCCCGGACTGTCGGTACTCCGCCGCACATCGGCGGACCATCTCGAATGCCAAGAACAGCGGCAGAACCGAGAACGCTACCCAAGCCAGCACACCATCCCAGCCACCGGAGATCTCCAGTGACTGTTCACCACGTCGCGCCCGCGTCCCCGCGGCGAGTATCCCGAGCGCGAGCACACCAGCGACAAAGTAGAACAAGAACTGCTGCCGCCGAACGACTTTCGGATCTCTTCCAGACAGCAGACTGATCACGCAAAGGAACGGTGCGATCGAAGCAACGATGGTGCACAGCGACACCTGCTGGACGGCCGTTTCGGTCAGAGGCGACCAGTCAGCGATGAAACGCTCAACTATGTGCTCCCGCAACAGTTGAGTGGTGACGATGACGGTGAGCGTGGCATTGAGGTAGCGCTCGGCCGAGGTGCCGTTGAACCATCGCCACCGCGCCGCCACCACCAGCAGCATCGCGCCGATGAGCGGCCACGCGATAACCGCGGATATCGAGGACGTCACTGCCGCTTGAACAGAACGTTGCGGAAGTTCTGGTCGCGCTGCCCGCGTCCTCCGGAGACCATGACCATCGTGGCGAACGTCTCCGCCTCGCGTTCCAACGCGTTCCCATAATCCGAGCGGCCGAGCACGGTCCGTACCGTCAACGGATCGATATCGGGAAACACCGACCGGAACATCGGATCGGACGTGACTCCGGTATCGGATGAGTGCGCGCGATCATGTCCGAGCACCATATGGCCGATCTCGTGGCACACTATTTGGTCCATGTGATACTCCGAGGTCGCATCCTCGTAAATGATCACATCATCGTGCTCACGGACAAGCCATAGGCCACACGGACTCGCGAGCCCACCGCGCATACCCACCGGCAACAAGGTGATCGGACGGCCACGCAGCTCAGCCACACCCTCCACAAATCGCCTGCGGTCCCACGGGTCCGGAACCGGAAGCTCAGCAATCGCCTTCTTGATCCGTCTGACAGAGGTCTGCGTCATGATTCGTCCCGCGACGGTTCGCTGTCCCGGGGGCTGCGCTGCTGCTTCTTCGGATCCACCGCAGGCAACTCCTCCGACTCGCGCGCACGGTCGACACTCTCGGGTACCTCGGGAGTCACAGCCGGCGCGCGCGTCGCCAGGTTTCGCATATCGGCATCATTCATGGCCTCTGACAAACTCAACTGCGAGTCGATTGCCTTGTCCACCCCGCCGTCGAGCAGATATCGGGCTGGGACGGCACAGAACTGAGCAATCGCGTGTACACACTGCGGGTCCGACTTCGCAGCGTTCCGCAGCTGCCAGAGATCAACCGGACTGAACGATGTTTTCGAAGACTTCGAGATTGCCTCCACCACAAGAGCATTGGACAGCAGCGGCATAGCAGGATCGCGCATCAACTCGAACAAGCGGTTGATCCCCTTGGCAAATTCAGTTGGGGCACTATTGGTCTCGGCGAGCATCGACTCGTCGTCCACGATCCTCCGTCCGGGACGGCACAGCAGGTGCCGAACGAGAGTAGATCAGGCGACGATCCACACGTACTGGCGTGCATAGCGAAGTCGTCCCGTCCACGTCCTGCGCGAAGATTGACTACCGCGCTGGCATCCTACGAATAGCCAACCAACGCAAGCTTTCTCGAAGGGCACCGCTCGGTGATCTCACGAGCCGTCTCTGGCAGCCGGCCCAACCGACCGTCGACCGACTGCGCGGTCATTGCGGCGCGGCTGAGGTTGAGTGTGGACGGGCGCGACACAGCGAAAACTTGGGAAGTTCACGGTGGCGCGGCTTGTTGGTAGTTCAAGTGGCGCAATGGCCTGCGGAGCGGAGGCGCCTAACCAAGATCGGCGGAACGACGACGACGCCACGGCGATGTGGTGGAACTCCCAGGAGCGGAAATGACCGGACTGCATGTACGGAGCTGGGGAACCGGTGAGCGGTTCGCGGTGCTGGTGCACGGGATGACAACGGATTCCGGATCGTGGTGCCACACCGGCCCCGAACTGGCCGAACAGGGATACCGGGTTGTCGCCCCTGATCTCCCGGGCCACGGGCGCAGTGGCCGCGGCGAATACACCCTCAGCAATATGGCCGACGCTTTGATCGAGGCCGTGCCGCATGCGCCCGCCGTGGCTATCGGCCACTCCCTCGGCGGGTTGGTGCTGGCGGCCGCAGTTGTCCGGATGAAGCCCGGCTACGCCGTCTACGAGGACCCGCCCGTGGGGCACGTCCCCCGGCCCAGCGGTCACGGCATTCATTGTCGGCCAGCGAAATTGGACCGTCGAGCAGTTCGCCGCCTTCCATCCGCGCTGGTCCGCGGACTCCGTTCGGGAGAAGCAGCGGGCGCTCTCGCTCTGGGATCCAGCGACCACGGGCATGGTGCGCGACTATCCCGGCTCCCGTGCCGTACCTCCCGCAGTCCCCTCACTCGTGGTCATCGGTGACCTCCAGCCGATGATCGACGACAGGCTGGCCGCACAACTGCGCTTCGAGGGCTACCAGGTGCGCGTCGTGGAGGGTGCGGGCCATAACGTGCACAACGACGACCCGAACGCGTTCTACGCCGCGCTGGACGGCTGGCTATAACTCCCCGGTGGGCCATCCGACCTATCGGCTCAGTCGAAACCGCGGTCGATTTCGGTGATCCACGGAGTCCGAGCGCAGAGGCGGTTCCGTGCGCGCCGCCACACCCGCCCATCCGAGATCGCTGACCTACCACTGGTACGGCCCGCCGCGGGGAACGGCTGCTCGTTAGCAAGCAGGTCGCCCGGTGCACGTGCCTTGTAGACAGTCGGGTTGTGCGAGAACAGCGTTCGCAGGTTCCGCCAGTGTTGATCGAAATGCGCGGAGACGCGCACGGCCGAAGCGCCGCCGACGTCGAAGATGCGTGTCGCCGCACGCAGGGCAAACTCTTCGATGGACACCTTCGCCTTGGCGGCGAGCTCCGCGGCGTCGTGTTCCAGATCCGCGTCGATGCCGGTACTGCGGGCCGCGTCGAATGCCGGATCCTGGGCCAGCGCCGCCAAACGGACGATCGCTTCCGCTGCGAACCGCCGCCGCGGAGATGGATCCGATCACCTCCAGCAGTTGCGGATCATGGTGCGGCTCTTCGGCATTGGCGAAAACGAAATTACGCCGACGGGTGCGCAACAGCACGGCGGCATCCGTGGCGACGGTGCGCAGAATGCCCGCCGCGATGGCGTGCAAATACAGCTGCGGAAAGGCCTGGCGTGGTTTGACGTCGAAGTCGTCACCACGGAACGGCAAGGTCTCCGATTCGGCGACAACGACATTCGTGAGCACGGTGGTGCCGCTGCCGGTGTGCCGCTGGCCGATGCCGTCCCAGTCGTCTTCCTGCACCACACCCGCGCGGTCGGCGGGCACGACCGCGGTGAGCAGTCCCTGGCCGGGTACCTCGGCGGGTAATCCGCACGTAGTCGGAGTACAGCGCGCCGGTGCTGTAGAACTTTCGTCCATTGAGCACGTACCCGCCTCCGGCGTTCGAGCGTGCTGTCGTAGCTGTAGTTCCCAACAGGCCGGTTGCTTCAGCTCGGTGATCGCACCGCCGAACAGCTTGCCGTCCAACACTGCCGGCGCCCACTGCGATCTCTTAACACCTCCTTTGATGTCCACCGCCTCACGGCGCAAACCGGAAGTGAGCCAGAGCGGTTAATAATCCGAAACTCTCTCGGCGTGCTGACGGTCGGCCAGGACGTTGTATCGAACAGGCGCTACCGGGGGGGTGCACCGCTACCGGATAGATTGAGCAGAGTCGAGACAGACCACGGTGGAGGGTGAAAATAGTGGCAGCGCAAGCGAAAAAGCGGGTTCTCAGCGGAATCACCGCTACGGGACGACTTCACATCGGCAACTACATCGGCGCGATCAGCCAGTGGGTCGACAACCAGGCGGTCTATGAGAACTTGCTGTTCGTCGCCGACCTGCATGCGTTGACCATCCCTCAAGCGGTCGCCGGCCAGGACCTGCGCGCGCGGGTCGAGGAAATCTTCGCGCTCTACCTCGCCTGCGGTATCGACCCCGAACAGTCGACGCTGTTCGTCCAGAGCGACATCGTCGAGCACGCCGAACTCGGCTGGATCATGACCTGTACTACGCCGGTGTCGTGGTTGGAGCGGATGACCCAGTTCAAGACAAAGGGCAAAATCGCCGATGTCGATACCGGGGTCGGTGCCGGACTGCTCTGCTATCCGGCACTACAGGCCGCCGACATCCTGCTCTACGACCCGGACCTGGTACCGGTCGGTGAGGACCAGAAGCAGCACGTCGAGATCACGCGCGACATCGCGAAACGGTTCAATACGCTGTTCGGTGACACTTTCAAGATTCCGGACGTGGTCATCCGACAGGCAGGCGGACGAATCATGGGACTGGATGATCCGACTGCCAAAATGAGCAAAAGCACCGCCGAGCGTGCACCCGGACACGCGATCGGTTTGCTCGATCCCCTTGACAAGGCACGCAAGTCGATCATGCGCGCCGTGACCGACTCGAACTCCGGCGTGGACTTCGCTACCGAACTCGCACCCGGCGTCACCAATCTGCTGACAATCTTCGAATGCTTCACCGGCACCACTCGCGACCAAAGCGCGGCAAGATTCGACGGAGCAGGTTATGGAAAACTCAAGTCCGACGTCGCCGACGCCGTGATAGAACGCCTTACTGAGATCCAGCAGCGTTATCGCGAGATCACCGACGACCGTGACCAATTGAACAAACTACTCGCCCAAGGTGCGGAACGAGCACGGTCGATCGCGGGGCCCAAGCTCGCGCAGGCATACCGCGCGACCGGACTGCGCTCATGACCCGGCGCTGCTGAGCCGCATTTCCGGCGTGACTGGCGTCCGTGTGCCGAACAGCAGGAGTACGAAGCCCGCGAAGATCATCACACCGCAGCAGATGATCGCACCTTTCGGTTGCACGGCCGCCGCCAAGGCGGATCCCATCAGGATAGAAACCGCCGCCCCGCCTCGCGAGATCAGCGTCGCTACCGCTGTGACGCGGCCGAGCAATTCCTTCGGCGAAAAGGCCTGTAGCGCAGTCCTGGTCTCGACGCCGTAAACGGTCAGTGCAATCCCGAAGGTAAAGATCGTCGCCGTACCCACTACCAGGTGCTGTGGAGTGAGCCAGGCGAATGTGGCGAGGGTGACCCCCAGAGCGAGGCCGCAGTATGCGATCGCTCGGACAGAGGCCTTTTCGCCACGATCGCCCAACGACAGTACGGTCGACGCCACCAGCATCCCGGCACCTTGGGCCGACATATAGATGCCGATCCCGGCAGGTCCGATCGATCTGAGATGCAGCACGAAAAGGGTTGCGTTGGCACCCGATCCGATAAAAACGATAGCCTGCGAAATCATGACCGGCCGGAGCACACCATCACGTATGACGAAGCGGAATCCCGCAAGCGCGTCGTCCACGAAGCTCGGTCGCCGTCCTGCCGGCGCAGGCGGTTCGACGGGCAATGTGACAAGGAATGACCCGAGGGCCCCTATCACGAACGACAGCGCGTTGGCGAAGAAACTGATCTGGTAACCGAATCCGGTGACGGCGAGACCACCCACTATCGGACCGATGACCAGAGTCGCCGAATAACTGAAGTGCAGCAGGGCATTCGCTCGCCGCAGGCCACCACTTCCCGCGACCGCAGTGATCAGGTGGTTCTGCGAGGGCACAAAGAACGCCGTTGCTGCGCCGGTGGCCGCCGCGGCGATGTATGCGACATATATCGAATCGACCGAGGTGACCAACAGCATGGGAAGAACAAGGACAGCGCGTATCAAGTCGCTGGCGACCAGGATGCGACGTTTATCGTGCCGATCGACAAAGACGCCCGCATAGATCGAGAACAGGATGAAGACCACCGAACCGACAGTCGCCACCGCGCCGACATGCAGATACGAGCCCGTCGCCCGGTATATCCACAGGGGAAGCACGATCATGTAGTAGGACGTCGCGAACAGCGAGACGAACTGAGTCGACCAGAACAGCAAGAAGTTTCGATTGCGAAGCAACGAGGACGCCGGATCATGCCGGACCGAATCAGACAAGACACTCCCCCGAACTGGCTGCTGCTTCGATCAGCGCCACACTATCCAGCCGCCGATAGCCGGATCTGCAAGAGACAAGGTTAGCGGATACCGGCATGGCGCCGTCAAGGCAATCTTTTACCAGCTCACCGGTCTGTGGCTGATCCGGCCAGTTCGGACCGAGCTCCGCCGACAATCGGCTGCGGAGCTGAGCAGCCAGCATCCAGCCGCGCAGGTAGACGGATGCGTACCAATGCAGGTCCAGGTAGTACATCGGGGTGGCACCCGCGAAGTCGAATAAGGTATTGGCCTTCAGCTGGTCGATCAGGCGTGTGGTGCCGATCGATGCGATGGCGTCGTCGGATGCGTCGGCGAACTCCAGCTGCCAAAGGAATTTGGCTATGTGTATCCGGATGAGATAAAGCCGCTTGAGGGTGTATAGGCGGTGCAGCGCCTTGCACTCCGTACGTGTGTTCGATATATGCCACAGCGCCATATCCTCGTGCAGTGTCGCAATGGCCTCGCCGACGACGGGATCCTGCCAGCGCGCCAGGTCGACGCCGCCCGCCGACGGTTGTGCCAGCACCGCCACACCGTGACCTATCTCGTGGGCGGATAGGAATATGTTCTCGGCTCCTTTTTTGCTGTTGATGAAAACATAGACCTCGTCCGGAACAGCGACCGGCAAGCAGCGTGACCGGAAATCTCCGTCCTCTACCCGAATGATCTTCAGCAGACGTTGTTCCCGTGCGAACCCTGACGAGTTCGCCACCGCAGCAAGGATCGAATCGCTGTTGTGGCTCGCTAGTCGGTTCAGTTGACCCCACAACCGCGGTGCATCCATCTTGTCCAGTCGACTCACCGGCAGCCCGAGAAACTCTTCGGCGCACGACGACAGTAGATGCCGGTAGTGACTCGCGGTACGCAGCGCGTACTCGCGACATTCATTGGCCAGCTCAGCAAAATCTACGCCTTGACAAGCGGCGTACATTGCGCTCTGGCCCGCATATCCCAGACCGCTTGCGAATTTACCGACCTTTTCGTGCAACCTGCCGTAGATCGGCTCCAAATTCGAGGCTATCGCTCCATCCACTTCGCCGACTATTGTCCTGGACAGGCTGCGTGAGGCGGTGTCGGCGATCCGCAGCGCGGCGGTCATTGTGACAAACGAGTCATTGACTCGTATGCGTAGCGACTCGGCTTCACGCGCCGCCTCTCCAGCAATCGGCTTCACGGCGAGGTTGATGAACTCCTGCGTGAAGTTCCGAGTCTGTGCCACAAACAAGTTGTCGGGATCAATCGCCAGCTGTCGATGGTCGGCGGCCAGCGATTCAAAATCGAACAAGCGACCATACTTTTGGTAGATCAGATGCTCGCTGGTCCCGGAACGGCCCGTCAATTCATCGGCGGTGTTTCGGTACAGCATCCCCTGGAATTCATAGAGCTCAGCCGCCGCTATTTTCGACAATGGTTCTCTCCCGCCGATTCTTACCGATCCGAAACAGATTCTGCACCGACAGCGACGCAGGTCGCCATCAGTACACTTTCGCACGGACGGCGACCTGCGCTACCAGTCGTTAAAGCGTCAGAAGGCTGGCTCGACCGATTCCGACCAGGTCAAACCGGTCAGAGCCGTGCGACCCTCGATGGTCGACTCGGCGCTCTTCAGAGCGTCGAGCAATTCATTGAAGTTGGCCGCACCCACGGCCGGGTGTTCCGCGCCGACTTTCGGAGACATAATTACCACCTATTTGGTAGACGAACAATTACAGGTATTACGCTAAGCGGCAGTTCGAAGACGGTCAAGCAAGTGATCAATTCACAGTCGCGGTGCGGACAAAGCACACGGAATAACCGACGGTGGACCATAGACTGGGCCGGGCACGCCGAGATTCACCAAAGGCGGACACGCCGAATACGGGCCGAATGAATCATTCGGCCCGTATCGTGGACGGGTGAGTCTAGGACCGAGCCGGAAGCATGCTCAGCCCATATGACTGCTTGGAATCTATGCGCCGCACGTCAGGGCCATAGCTGTCAAGGTGGTTCAGGATGCCGCATTCATCAGAGAATTGATTCGCACCGGATTCGCTGGACCCGGTGACTTCAATCTCTATACAACGGAACACACAGAATGCGTTATCCGAGATCCGGGTGAACGTGACCGTATCGAACGAGCAGTGCCATAGATGTGTATCGGCGGCATACTCGCGGTGCACGCGGCGCTGATCTACCACATATTGTGGCATGATATCGCGCAGTGGCACCTTGTTGTCCAGTTCGGAAGCCAATTCGGCGACGCCCGCCGCGTTGTACTCACCGAAAATTTCCTGCCGCGTGAGTGCCTTCGTTTCCATGCTGCAACAGAACCCACGTTTCAGCACATACGATCCGTGTAGAGATCGTGCGGCGAGCGTCAAACCGCCTCTGGCCAGCGCAAAGTCGCCGGTATCCAAGTAGACCCGGCACTGCGCATATTTGGTTTCCTTCTCGAATCCTGCCCGGCCGAAGCGGTTCGTCGCGATGAGGGTGGCAAAGGCAGACGTCGAAGCGAGGTAGACCACCTCGGTTTCGTACCTCATGAGATTCGCTCGACCGCGATGGGCACGACCAGGCCTGCATCGATCCCGAGGCCGTTCGCCACAGCAGCGGTCACGATCGCGAGACTGTTCGCGCTGGGGCGGAAGTGGCCGGACTTGTTGTTGACTATGGCTCCGGCCAGTGCGCCGTCAACGGTCTTGGTGAACAATATTTCGCCTGCGCCGTACACCGAGAGACCCCGCCGTCGGACCAACACCGGGTGGGCAATCGCCCCGGAGGGCGTGGTGAGCCGGTTTTCGGTACCCAGCAGACCGGTCAATCCCATCGATTGTCCGTAAACGACCGGCACCATATCTGCGTCGATCGCGTAGATGTAGAACTGCCGCGGCACGATGGCGTCTATCCACGTGCTGTCGATCTCGCGCACCTGGTCCTGAACGCACGGATCCGATGTGAGATGCCGATCGTAGGCATCCGCGGGATAGAAGATCTGCTCACCTGCCGGCGTCGAAACCCGTTGCACCGGTGCATAAGACGTCGCATCTTGCGGAGCACGACGAGTACTGTCGTAGTGATCCTGCACCAGTCGACGGGCCCGGTCGATCAACTCTAGGTAGCGGCTGTTTCCGGAATCGAGAAGATAGGTTCCGATTTCGATCACCTGGGAAAGCAGATGATATTTAGCCAGCAAGCAGGCGATTGAGTAGAACCCGTACTTCTGGTCGTAGGCATCCAGGATCTGTTGATACTCGACAAGCGATTGCTTGACCACAGTGTCATCGACCAGATCGACCAACTGCTGAGTCCACAATCCTGGTTCGGTGTCACTCATGGCATTCCGATCCTTGCTACCGCTGCCGGTAACTCGAGCAGCCGGAAGGACTCGTCGACGAAGTTACCACCCGCCACCAACCCAGGGCTGCCAGTGATCGCCTCCAGAACCGTGCGCAGTACACCGCTGAGACGTCCTTCGAACCTTTCCTCCATGATCCGCCTGGTCCGCGCCCTCAGCTGCGAGTTCCAGTAGATGTCGATCAACTTGGTGAGGACTACCGCGGTACGGATATCATCGCCGTTCATCCGGTTCGACTCCGTGACAGCGTTATACAGGTCCAGATCGTAGCTGTAGCCGAATTCCTGCTGTTGCGCGAGCAGCACAGTATTGGGCAAGAGCTTCAATAGATTCGACTGGATTACGACGTCGCCGAGCGAAGAACAGAAATCTACTGTCTCCAGCCAATCACTCACGGTCTCATTCGGGAGGGCCACAATGGTGTCCACCACAACCTGTATATCCCGGCATAGCAGAGATTCGACCACGGACCGAAATTTTTCGAGGTTGTTTCGCCGCTTGATCGCACGCTGAGTGGATTGATGAATGGTTTGCAAGCCGAGCTCCACGGACTCACATCCCGCGATGGTCAGGAGGTCCATCTCGGGATCGGTGAGATGGTCCGGTTTGATCTCAGCGTGGAAGGTCCACGACTGCTCAGCGGAGATCAACTTCTCAAGCACGAATTCGGTTCTACTCGGTTTGAGATTGAACGTGCCGTCCAGAAAGTCGATATGCGAGGTCGCGCTGGATGCGAACAGTTCGATATCTTTTCGAATCCTCTCATCCGACAGAGTTCGATAGGCCTGATGTCCTTGGTCACAGAAGGTGCAACTGAACGGGCAGCCACGCGATGTCTGATACTGGACGCTACCCGCCACGATCGACTGCTCCAACAATTCCGGGCAGACCAGATAGGGATTCGGGAGGTAGTCCAGGCTATCTCTCGGCGTGAAGATTTGTCGCTGGAGCTTCACCTGTCCCGCAGCATGCGGCATACAGTAGACACCCGTGGACGGTTGGATGTCCTGCCCGCGGGAGAGATCCTCAAGGATAGCCAGGAGCGGCCGCTCGCCCTCACCGATGACCAAAGCGTCCACTTTGCCCGCGGAGACCAAGTCGGTGAGGCGCATATCGTTGGAATCGGTATGCGGCCCTCCAATTATCACGGCGGATTTCGGTAATTCGGACTTCAACACCCCGGCAAGCGCAAGCGTAACGCCGTCATTCCAAATGTAATGAGAGAGCCCGATCAGATTCGGCGACTCCGCCCGCAGACATTCGAGTATGTTGTCGACCGACGTTTCTGCCGAGAGGCTGATTACCTTTACCTCAACCTCCAGTCCACGCTCGTCAGAGTAATGATCAACAAATGCCTTGAGCGCCCAAACACCGTACGGTGGTAAATGAAAGTTTCTAGCATTTACCGACAACAAACAAAGCTTGATAGATCGCATGTGAATGCTTCCCGTCTTCATACATCCCAAGAACAGGACGACGGCCCGCAAAGGGCAATCGGCCCGAATAGCTAATTGCTTCGGTTTCAGATGGAGTGCTGCGGCAACGAGGCAAGTTGCGCGGCGAACTCCTGCCAATTCTTTGCACACATCTGAGCGACCTGGGCAACGGCCGGTATCCGGTGCGCGGGAATGACCGATATCAGCTGTTCACGGGTTCGCCGGTCGACCCCGGTATCGAGTAACCGCAAGAGTGCCCGGCCCTTCTCACTCGATCGAATCGACGGATCACGTCGCAGACTGGCGAGGATCGCGCCAGCTCCCGATAGGTCCAGAGCCGTTGTGCTGTCAGCACGTTGGAGTTCGCCTCTACGTACGGCGGGTCCCTCACCCCTCGACAACCGAGCCTTCACATCGCTGACGGTTGCGGGTGATAGTCCTACGGCCCTGGCGATCTCGCGCAACGAAGCATCGGGCCGGGCACCTAGCAAAGCCGCTGCCTGCTCCCGGGCTCTTGAGCTGTCGACCGCCCTTGCCTTACCGTCCCGCCCGACTCGCTTGTTCAACCGATTCTCGACCGCAGTTGAACAGTCTCGGGTCGCGGCAACTGTTTTCGTCGACAGTCCGGTATATTCCGCGATCGCGCGATCGGACCAGTCCGGGTGAGTGCGAGTGATCCGACTCGCGGCAGCCAGCCGTTCCTCACGCGAAAGCGGCAGGCCATGTGTTGTATTGGCATGGACTGCCAGCACAAATGCGTCGGCCTCGGTGCCGGTGAAGAACGAAACTTCGATCTCTGATTCACCACGCAGCCGAGCCGCCCGCAACCGGTGCGCGCCATCGATGACTTCCATGGTCGCCCGACTCACGATGATCGGCGGCAACACCCCGTCCACATCGGCCAACAACCGAGCATGCTGTGAATTCTCCCCCCGCAACCGTGGCGTCTTCGCCACCTTCAGCTCACCGATCGGCACCCTGACTGGCTCGGCACAGCACCCCGCCCGAATACCTGACACCTTCTGGTGCCCCCTCGACGATATCCCCAAATCTAGCATCCCGACCCCCGATCAAGTCAGTTACATTAACCTCTAATCAATTTGGACGCAGCAGATCCAAAATCGGTTCCCCCTTCTTTCACCCAGCAGGGATTGACACTGACACTCGCCGACGTGGTGTCCTCGAACTTGCCTGCTATCCCACGCGACCGGCACATCGCCTCGCATCAACACCGCGTTTTACGCGCTGCAGCACGTCCCGCTTGATTACGAATCACAGAGCGACAGATCCGCGCGAACCCATCCGCACGCCGCCATACCAGAACTCCACTGTCACTTGGGCCGGATGCAGCAGGTTCACGATCGGTTCCATCATTTTGAGACTTCTCTCTCCAGCGAACCGAAGCCCTACACGACAACCGGGTCGCCATACACTACGACCGTTTCGTCATCGATCTTGGATTTCGTTGACACCATCACGTAGGAACGGACTGTGAGTCCGGTAAGGCAGCCCTCGGCTTTGATACTGGTTCGAACGATATCGGTGCGCGGCTCGTGATCTTTGAGGGAGATCTTTTCGATGATTATGTCCGAGATCATTCCCGCTGCTAGGCTAGCGGTTATTTTCGGTTTCACTGCTATTTTGGGTGAGACGTTCGACCGCCGGTCGTCCGGCGACTCGAACACCTGCGGAGTTATCACGAGCAGGCTTGGCGATACGAGTCCGGCATCGACGCCGAGGGACGTAGTGATCGACTGCAGGGATGCTGCGCATCCGACGTGATAGCCGACTGTGAGCTCGGCGTCCTTCAGGTTCTTGAAGACAGAACCCTTGATCTCGACGTAGGCCGAATTGCTCACCACCGCTTCCCGAGTCGGAATGAGTCCGGGACCGGTCGCGTTGACGACTTCCTCGTCGCGGTGTCCGACGATCAATGTTCGACCGTCCGCGGTCCGGACCGACAGTTCGTGTCGGTCATTTCGCGGGGCGTCGGCTGAGGCGTTGGGTGCACCGGCGATCAGAACGACCGCGGTGAGCGATACGCCCCACCAGGCACCACGAATTCTTGGTTCTACCTTCACCGCAGCGCGTCCGTGTTTACAGCGGGACCGGGTCACCGTAGACCGCGAGCGAGTCGTCGGCTTGGGCGGATTTCGCGGCGATGATCGTGTATGAGCGGATACTTGCCGGTCCCACACAGCCGTCGATCTTCACATGGGCATTGCGGGTGGTGATGAATGCTTTGGTGTCCTCTATCGACTTTTCGCCGGTAGGGAGATCGGCGATCTTACCGGGTGCCAGCGTGACTTGGAAGCTCGGCGTAATCGAGGCGGTCGGACCGATATTCGCCCCGACGGTGGGTGTCGGGATGCCGGGTTGGATGAGGATGCCCGGCGTGAAGCCGACGTTCACCGTAGCGCCCAGGGTGATGGATGTCAGATCTACCGCACATCCGACGTGGTAGCCCGTCCGTAGTACCACACCTTGCAGTTTTGTGCCGTGCCCTGCGATCGAGCCGTAGGCCTGGTTGGTTACGAAGACTTCGCGGGTGGTGCCGATGCCGTTGAGCGGGGGGACAGTGTTGGCTTCCTCATTGTGGTGGCCGACCGCTAGCTGCCAGCCATCCTCCATGGTGACGGAGCTCTCGTGGGATGCCATGAGCAGCCCCTCCGCCTCGGCGTTGGTGGCACAGGCCAGCATAGCGGCGCCTATGGCCGCCACGGCCGGGATCAAGTTCTTGGTACGCATCAGCTCCCCCTTTCGATCGAGTGAACCGAGTCGACCAACTCCCGGGGCCGCTCGGCATTGCGACCGGAACCTTAGGGCGCAGCTGGCGGGCGTCACAATCCCGCGATCGGGCCGTACATAGCGACTGTGCAGGTCACACACAGTGCAAATGCAGTCCGGTCCGGACACAGAACGGCAGGTTCATGCACGAACGTGCATACCGAATGGGGACAAGCAGATCACACACCTCGCCTCGCTGGCCTGCTACGGGCAGGTGACGAAAAATGTTGGAAATCAATGGAACTGAATCAGCATCGCCATCGTCTATACCTGTCGTAGAGACAGATACAACCGACCAGTCGTCAACGACGACGCGGTCTCAAAACTGTTCGGGGGAACGCATGACGCTGGCATCAACTGACACAGCCCAGCACGCCAACAATGGGAACAATGGGAGGGACGACCGGGGCGAGTTCGCAAGACAGCTGTCTGCCCTGCATCGGGACGCGGGCACCCCCTCGTTGCGATATGTCGCCAAGCTGGCTCAGCAGCGGGCACGCAGTACCGAGGGCGCGGATCGTTCGGTACTGGCGACGGCGCAGCGGATCAGTGACTGGATGAACGGACGCAACGTTCCGGCACGGTTCGAATCACTGGTTCCGGTCCTGCATGTCTTGGGCGCACGGGCACGGCGCCGGGCCGGAACTCCCCGCGAGACAGTGAGTCTGCAAGCCTGGAGGTCGCTGTGGACGGCGGCGCGCCGAGCCCCAGCCGCCCCATCGGACACCACAAGCCAACCGCCGTATCCGAATGCCGAAGCGTTCTCAGAAGGGCAGGAACCCGCATTCGTCGGGCAGCAGCGCGCCATCGGTTCCATCCTCAAGATGGTTCGAGCATCGGGACGTTCAACGCGCAATGCCGATGTCATAGTGCTCACCGGCGCATCCGGTGTCGGCAAGACCGCGCTGCTACAGGCCGGCGTCATTCCGATCCTGAACGCAGAGTCGACGCAGTGGGGGGTCGTCGTCACTACGCCAGATCGCAATCCTCTCTGCTCCCTGGCGCGAATATTCTGTGCCACAGAATGTTTCAACACACCGGAGCCTGATCTCGACGCCGTCCGGCGATGGGCAGGTGACCGTCGGCTGCTGCTGATCGTCGACCAATTCGAACAGTGGTACCGGCCCGATGTTGATGCGACGGTCCGCGAGAGGTTCCTGATCTGGCTGAAGCAGGTGTCGACGATCGGGTCGGTGCTCGTTGCAGTGCGATCCGACCAGCTCACCAGTTGCTCCCAGCATCCGTGGCTGGCGCATGCCGTTCAGCACAACAGGTTCACGCTGAACCCCCCAGATCGTCAGGAGCTTATGTCGGCCATCGTCGGTCCACCACGCACACGCGGAGTCACAGTCGACCCTGCCGCAGCAGAACTGCTGATCACCGAGCTAGCAGGAAGCCGACCGGGCAGCAACGACCCCACCGCCGACGCCGGCGTGCTACCCCTGCTGTCGGCGACCATGCGATCGATGTGGGCAGGTCACAGCGGACGTCGACTGGACCTTGCCGCGTATCACCGGGTCGGAGGCGTGGCCGGAGTAGTCGGTCGAATCGCCGAACAGACCTGGGAGGCGTTGACATCGACAGAACAGCTCGATGCGCGTCACATACTGCTGGCACTGGTCACCGTCCACCGCGACGGCACCATCACCCGCGGCCGGATATCGACCGCCGAACTCGCTCGAGTCGCCGCACGGACCAGCACCGGGACCGACCTCATTCACCGGTTGGTGCAGGCACGGCTGATCACCCTGGAATCCCAATATGCCTGCCTCGTACACGACGCCCTACTGAAGTGGGACCGACTATGTGGCTGGATAACCGAGCATCGCTCGCAACTGATCTGGCGGCAACGCATCGAAGACGACGCCGCGGAGTGGGAGGCCGCCCACCAAGACCCCGGCCTGCTCTACAGGAGCAGTCGGCTGACTATGGCAATCCGATATGCCGACCCCACCATGAGCACACTGGCCACCGCATTCCTCCGCGCTTCCGCCAGAGCCGAACTCGCTGCACCGCCAGCACAGCTCCCACCCGAACTCAAGAATCCGAGAACCGCCCGACAGTGAGGACAGCCCTCAACGCCACGCATCACCTCCGCTCCGCGACCACGGCCGTCAGATAACCGGACGATCGGCGATCTGGCGCTGCTGCTTCGACACCAGACACTTGCGATCACATTGGTGCCGAAAAATCAATCACGAAAGAAACGGTGGGTGAAGGCATGTCGGCAGAAAGGAAGGAGGCCGAGCCGGTTCAGTCTAACACTTCAAAATGCCCCTTTGTCCGGACCGGACTGAACTTTAGCCCTATCGACCTGCCCCGACACAGATATCGTTCGATACTTATATTGAAAACATCGATACCTTACTGCCACAATCTTATTGTGCATGATCAATCGACTGCAGAATTGATAGTCTTTGCATCACATGAGTCCTTGATTACATAGCATCGCAAGGGGATCCAAAATTCGACTTTAAAATTCCTTTGCCAGACGGCCCCTATCCCCTTGCGAAAGAATCAATCCTCCGTGGCCGCCGGGTTGTGTATAAGCATGGTCGGTTCAGCGAGACTACGGTAATGGCGAGTACCTGCAGTTCAGATACGCCAGCGATTGCCGGGATGCGATCTGGACAACTTGCGACAATCAACTCGTATACAGATTGAGCCACTTCATGATCTTTGATAAAGTATTTACAAAACGGTTTCGAGTGCGCTTCTCACGATGTGCTGCCACGGTCTTTCCAATTACTCTAAATCGATCTGCTTATGAAATAACTGACCCGCATGCGGTTGGTTCGCGGGAGCGAATCTACGGTGCGACATGCGCTCGAAGCACCGAATGCGCGGCTTGGCTGGCGGTTGCCCTTAATCCGCGGCAGCTTCGCTAGTGTCGCACTGACGGGGTCGCGAGCTGGGGTGCGTCAGGCTTTTGGCAGATCCTCCCGCCGTGCCCTGCCAGATTGTTGGCGCAGAGCGGTTCGTTGCGAGCGCCGATCTGCCTGGGTGACGATAATCTGCCGACAGCTGTGCTTACGTCGGTGGCGACAAGGGTTGCGATAGGACTCAACGCGCCAGCGAAGGTCGTTGAGCAGATAGCCGTCGGCTTCCACCCAGGCGTGGGCCTGAAATACCCGGCTGAACCGTGATACCCAGGACGATATCGGCGCAGACCCCGGGAACCCCGTTGAAGTACAGATACCCGCAGATCGAGTCCTCTAGACACGCGATGTCGCGACCCCGGAACGCACGAAGATATCGTCGGAGCGTTGGTCGTTGGCCGTAGCCCGATGGTGGTGTCCCTGCAGGCGGCCGGCTGGTGGCGGACCGGTACGGTGCGCATGCGCGCAGCGCGAGCCACGGCGGCGCATCCGAGTCCAGCAGTCCAGTCACCTCGTCGCGGGTCGTGGCCCAAGAGCGGTTCGGCGGCAGCGCATTCAGGCGGAATCCAGCACCCCAGGAAGGGTGGCGAGAGGGATCACGGTGTCCGCTCCACCCAACAGCGAAGCAGTTGCGGTAAGGGACAATTCGCTTGATGCGGGCGCGATTGTTGAGCCTCCAGAGCACCTCGCCGACGCCCGAAGGACTCGGCCAGCATCCAGAGCGTGTTTGTGACCGGTACTTCGCCGAGCCGGAGACAGACACCCAGCAGTCGAAACTGCTGGGCATCCAGCATGGAAGGTGTCCATCTGCCGTCGTCAGATGGCCTACTGGGAAAGTTTCGGCAGCGGTGGATCCGCCCCCGGCGGTGGTGATGGCGCCCATCCGCAAGTGCCAGGTGGCGGGCTCGGTCAATGCCCCATTCCGAGTCCGCCGTCGACCGGTATGACCGCTCCGGAGATGTAGCTGGAATCGTCGGATGCCAGAAAGCTGATCGCCGCAGCGACCTCGTCGGGTCGGCCGATCCGCTGGAGCGGGATAGCTTCGGGTGCAAGTTGGCGGTATTTCTCGTCGAGGGCGCGAGTCATGTCGGTATCGACGAAGCCCGGTGCAACCACGTTGGCGGTGATCCCGCGCGAGCCGAGCTCTCTGGTAATCGAGCGGGCCAGACCGACGAGACCGGCTTTCGACGCCGCGTAATTGGCCTGGCCTGGTGTGCCGGACATTCCCACCACGGACCCGAGGAAGATCACACGTCCCCAACGCGCGCGGAGCATGGCGCGACTGGCACGTTTGGCGACCCGGAATGCTCCGGTGAGGTTGGTGTCCACGACGCTCGTGAACATGTCCTCCCTCATTATCGTGAACAGCATGTCGTCGGTGATTCCCGCATTGGCGACGACCACCTCCACGTCGCCTTGTTGGCGGGAGACCTCGGCGAACGCCTCGTCGACCGAGTCTGCGTCATTCACATCGCACCTCACCGACAACAACCCGTCCGGGGCACCCGAGCCGCGGTGAGTGATGGCAACTCGATGACCATCGGCGTTCAGCCGTTGAGCAACAGCAAGCCCGATTCCCCGGTTTCCTCCGGTCACCAGAACCGATCGCGGTGTGGCGGTCTTCGACACAAGATCCCTTTCGTCGCGTCAAGCGAACTACGCCTACCGTCATGGGCGTAGGAGGCCTCGAACCGTCCCCAGTCACATGCCCTCGGGGACTTGGCTCCGCACGGCAGGGTAGACCTTCCACGCGAGTCGCTGTCAAGCAGCAGGGGCCGGGTCATCGGTGCGGCGATGAGCCCGCGAGTGCTCTTGCGTTGTAACGGATTCGGCTCCGGAGATGCGGAAGAATGATTGCACGCAAGCACCTTCGAGACGGACGTGCGCCATCACGACTGCGCAGCAGTCGAACCCGGCTGTGATCGGATGTTCTGCTTGATCGCGGACCCTACCCGTGGTGCGACCGGCGGGGATTCATCCAGGACGCGATCGCCGAGACACGGTGCTACGGCGTCTATGGGCGGCGAGAACATCGATTCACCGCTTTGAGGACTTACACGGTGGCGGCGAAGCGGCAGTGACACCTGACAACTCAATCCGATTGGGCCACGACTGGATTGCACCGATTCGCGGGTCCAGGTCAGCCACCGTCGAGCGGGTCGAGAATGGCGGTCCGCGGCTTCCACAACCCGCCGTCCGGGCCCCATAAGCGCGGCAAGCGCTGTGGCCTTTCACAAGTTGATGGGTGGCGCGATGGCCGATATTGTGAGCCCGGCTAAGGGGGTAATGTGAAACGGTGTCGGACCAGAGCGAGGGTGATCGAGGGAGCCACTTCCCCGACTCGGGTCACACCCGCCCGATCGAGACCCGAACAGGCTACTCCCCCAACGGAACCCACGCCACTGGACCATCGGCTGGAAGACCCGCGTCCGGAGCTCTCGACATCAGGTTCGAGAACCGGCTCGCCACGGCACGGAAATTGGAACAACACAACCAGTTATACCGCTATCCGGCACGACCTGGAGAGGTTAATGATAAACCGGTCGGATTTTATTGAGTGTTCGCTTAGCCAACAGCACGATCGGTCGTCATTACCCAACGATCTGGACTCGCCGCTTGCGGGGTCACAGAGATTGCTTGACATTGCGGCGAGAGCAGGCGCATCGAAGGTCGAGGTTTCTCCGCTGCTGTGCGGCGACAGGTGGGGCGACGCACTGCATCAATTGATCCAGAACACCAGCGAGGAAGTGATTGTCGCCGTTTCGAACCCATCGATGACCGGACGCCACCATGGACTGGAACAGTTGTTGATCGAGGGCTTGGTACCGAACGGTCGGCAGGTCAGACTGTTGCGCTCCTCGGGATATGCAAGATCGCGTGCGTCGGTTCCAGACAGCGCGGCGATACGGCCGCATATCCGAATAGCGGTCGGAGAATTCGACAACACGGTTATCGTCGATCGCAAAATTTCGGTGGTCTGGAGTAGCGCGGACGATTCGACCCGCCGCGGATTTGTTGTTGACGAGCCTGCGATGACAGCTGCCATTCGCCGGTACACGCTGACGCTCTGGAATTCCTCCGCGATGATACTGCCTGGTTCACAGCCATACATTCCTGCGCTGGATGATGCCTCGATCGCGGTCATGACTGCACTCAACACCGGAATGACCGACGAAGCCGCAGCGCGGACATTGTCCGTCTCGGTGCGTACCTATCGTCGCTATATCGCCGAGGCCATGACCCAGCTCGGTGTCACCACAAGGTTTCAGCTCGGCGTGCGCGCCGCGGAACTGGGTGCTCTGCTGGATCTGAGGACGGCAAGTTGATGTGTGTGTATCACCGAGGATGACGGCACAACTTCGTCTGCCCACCCTCGGCGTGCGGTGACAGGGCCTCGATGAAATTGCTTGTCTGCCAACACGATCTGATCCTGCTGCCTGGCCTCTGGCGACTGTCGCCCGGTCGTGCGACCGATCCTCGGTGGCGCCACGAGGGCAGGTGATCGCCGGCGAAGCGCTGACGGGTGCCATCGGAGTTCCGCCTCGACCGTCGGCACATTGCAACGCTGCGAGAGCAGGCACTTCACCGCACGCCTTGCGCACCCGTTGGCAGAGCGTCGGTCCCGACACACGGGAACCAGCGACGGATCGCGAGCAACCGGAGCGAGGATCTCGTCTGGATGTCCCGGCCAGCCGATTTGGCAGCTTTTTGCCAACCCCAGGCCAGAACGCCCATTGTCACAAATTGCAACCGGTTCTACCTTCGCCTTTATGGCTTTCAACGTTGCAGACCTCTTCGAGCATGCGGTCGATGCAGTACCCGACCGCACCGCAATCGTCTGCGAAGGTCGCCGAATCACCTACCGCGAACTCGATGAACGCGCCAACCAGCTGGCGCACTACCTGGCGTCGCGGGGAATCGGCAGGGGCGACCACGTCGGTGTGTACTCGCGCAACTCGATCGAAGCCCTCGAGACCATGATCGCCACCTACAAGCTGCGTGCGGTATCGGTGTCGGTCAACTACCGGTATGTGGCCGAGGAAGTCCGCTACATTGCCGACAATGCCGACTTGAAGGCCGTTGTACTCGAACAGGGATACGCCGACGTCGTGGCCGAGGTCGCACCAACCACGCCGAAGCTGACAGAGTTCATCGTCGTCCACGACGACAGCGACAAGGACTACTCGCGCTTCGGCGGGATCTCCTACGACCACGCGCTGGCCGGGCAGCACACGGTACGCGACTTCGAGGAGAGAGCATCCGACGACCTCTACATCCTCTACACCGGCGGCACGACCGGATATCCCAAGGGCGTGATGTGGACCCATGAGGATGTGTGGCGTGCGATCGGTGGCGGTATCAACCACATCACCAGTGAGTATGTCGCAGACGAGTGGGAACTGGCAGCAAAGGCAAAATCATCGCCCGACGGTATCGTGACGGCGCCACTTTAGCCCCTGATCCATGGTGCGGCGCAGTGGGCGGCCTTCATCGCGCTCAACTCCGGTGGCACTGTCGTGTTCGTCCCGCAATTCGACGCGGACCAGGTGTGGAAGACCGTCGAGCGCGAGAAAGTCAACGTACTCACCGTGGTCGGAGACGCGATGGCCAAGCCGCTGCTCGAAGCCTACAAGCGCAACCGCTATGACGTCTCGAGCCTGTGGGCGTTCTCGAGCCATGCGGCGCTGTTCTCACAGGCGCTCAAGGAGCAGTACCTGGAGCTGTTCCCCGATCTCTTCATCACCGATGTGATCGGCTCTTCCGAGAGCGGCAGCACCGGACTCGCAGTGGTGAGCAAGGACTCCGACCACTCACAGGGCCCACAGGTGAAATACAACGCACAGACCGCAATCTGTCGATGACGACGGAAACCTCGTCAAACCCAAGCCCGGAGCCATCGGGCGCATGGCACGCCGAGGGCATGTGCCGCTGGGCTATTACAAGGACCCGGAGAAGACCAGAACCATTTTCGTCGAGGTCGACGGAGTGCGCTACGTCGTGCCTGGTGACTATGCACGCTACGAGACCGACGGCACCATGACGCTGCTCGGGCGTGGCTCGGAATGCATCAACACCGGCGGGGAAAAGGTGTTCCCCGAAGAGGTGGAAGGCGTACTCAAGTCGCATCCGGATGTGTTCGACGCCTTGGTGATCGGAGTCAAGGACGAACGGTTCGGCAACTCGGTAGCGGCGCTGGTACAGCCACGCGGAAACACGACACTCGACCTCGCGGGCATCGACGCGCACGTGCGTACGAAGGTTGCCGGTTACAAGGCGCCGCGCGGATACTGGATCGTCGAACAGGTCATGCGCCAGCCCAGCGGCAAGGCCAACTACCCTGCCGCCAAAAAACACGCCGCGGAGAACCCTGCTCTGGTGCGTTCGCCGCGGTGATGATGTTCGCGCGGATGCCCGGCCGTAGCTCACAACAACTTTCGAGCATCCGCGCGGCATTTCCCCCGTCACAGAACGCATCTGACGCAGCATGATGCACCCGAAGCACGTCGCCCGCGCTTGGCATCGCATCGCCGGTACAGTCAGCGAACCAGGCCGCGATCGACGTTCACCCGGTTCGAAATCCACCCCTCAGCCGCCGGTTCGAACTTAGCCGGGAGCCCCCTCCCCGCATCGCGTGTGCGACGGTTGGGCCCAGCGCTCGGTCGCCAGTGGAGGTCTTCGATGCTGTGCCGCAGCGCTTTTCGGTCGTGGACTACCTCCATCGGAGCGAGATAGCACCGTCTCAGGGTTCGCAGATGGCCGCCAGCGGAGCCAATCGGCATCATCGTCCAGGTGGCCGCGCGGCGGGTCGCATCCGTGACGCGCGGCCTGTGTGGACAGTAGTCGATGCGCTGATCGAGAGAGACGACCAGATGCCTGTCAACAGTTCTACCCAGCCCAACCCTCAGTAGAGATGCCGGGACCGCTGTTGACGACATCGACGCTGGTGGCCCCTGAGTCGTGGGGACGCGGTGTTTCGGCTGCAGCCAAGGCCGCAGTGATGGCTCACCCGGTGGCCGCGGCGGTGGAAAGTTTCCACGTCAGTATCCGCGGCGATAACACCCGCAGTGTGAAAGCGATCCTCAAGATCCCCGGCGTCCAGTTCGTCGGAACCTCTGCAGAAGACGTTCACCCATGGCGGCACTATCGCTGGCCACCGTGGCAGTAGCGCGGGGCCAACGAACGTGGTGCATCAGTGGGCAGGCCGGACGAACTCGCGCAGCCGTTTGTCCCAGGTGCAGTCGGCGTGACCACCGGCGAGAGTGGCCAGAATTCGCCACGCAGTAGCGGAAAACCTCGCGGCCCAACACATGGCAAACAAAGGAAGCACCGCAGTCGAATCGAATCCGAATGCCACCAACGGATTACAGGAAACCAGCCGGACACGGCGACGCATTTGACCTCTGTTCGCTCCTGCCCTATCGTGACCAGGGTCAATAATCCTCAAACACGCCGATGTGTCACGCGCGAACCGAAGTGCGGTTATAAGTCCCTCTCGCGCACTACTCGAGCACGTATTTGCATCAAATTTGATGCAAATACGTGCTCGATCACCTCCTCGCACACGTTCCCCCTCGCTCGGGCAGTCAGACCTGGCCCAGATGCGACAGCGAAGCCGCTCGCAGCACACAAGTTCCGTCACCGGTGACGCCTCCGGGTGCGCGAGTAGAAGTTCGCTCGTCCCTCTAACACGCGGCAACGGCACAACTGAGACGGACGCGTGCACGAGCGATCCCTCGCGCACCCACTGGCACACACGCATTGCACAGTTCAGCCACCCGGGATGTTTGCTGGACAGCGTCGAGGACCACATCCTGATCGAGCCGGCGACGATGATGTGTCGGTGCCGTCCTGCCGGCCCTCACACCGATGCCGCTGAGCCGTTTCGGGACGTGCGGCCACTCACGTCCCGACCCCGCCGCTCACCGCCATGCCCGAGCAGAAACCCGTCTGACGTTGGCGGTTAAGAGTTCACGTACCGTGCTGTCCGTGGCCGGTGTAGATGAGGATGTGGCATCGAAGATTCCGCGCACGTCCAACCAAGCAAGGACGCAGTTTGCGACACCACAACCGCCCCCATTGATCAGCCGTAGACCGATGACAGCGACAGCCACCAAGTCAAGGACCGTGACCTCGGCCGCGTCCCGCAGCCAAGACCAACGACTGACTGAACGCGCGGTATGCGGCATATCGATGGGTATCGCGCATCGCGTATGGCCCTGGTAGCAGAGACGAATAGTTCGTGTAGTCAGCTGGGCGAAAGTCCGATGCCGCCAACGGAACCCCCACGTCTGACTTTCGCGACCAGTCCGCCCTGCCGGGAACCGGCGCTGAGCTGGAGATCGCCTGGAGGGTATTGTCGCGCAAAGACATTCGAGTGACATGGCGGAACGTCCGCCATAGGGGTTGGCGCGCCATGGCTATCTGACCGAGTGCGGTGTCGGGCTGAATCGATCGCGGTCTGCTGAGGAGTGCGCCGAATGCCGAGTATCGAGGAACGCTTCCATAACCTTGCCGGTGCCGTGCCGATCCCGTCCCCGTGGGACCTCGACAGCTACCTCACTGCTGTCGCGTCATACCGGCACCGACCGATCACCCTGCGGCCTACGGATACCACAGCGCTGGCGGGGACCGGCTGCGGCACTGGCAGCGGTCTGTGGATCGCTCGTCGCGACGACGACATCATCGTCTACGACCGCGCAACATCACGGTGGCATGCCCAGCACATCATCCTCCACGAGATAGGGCACATGCTGTTGGAACACGACCAGCAACCAGTAACGGAGACCGCCGTGCCCGCTTCGACGGTGCAGATGCTGCTGCCGTCAGTGTCACCAGAAGCCGTTCGGCTTGTGTTGGGTCGCAACGCCTACGACAGTGACCGCGAGCGCGACGCCGAGAGGTTCGCAGACCTGACGATGATGCATACGAACACACCGCAACAGTCGAGTTCCCCCTTGCGCGGCACGATCTTTCGAGATTGGCGCCGATGATCTCTCCTATCCCCAGTTATCTCGCCCTACCAGTCATCACCCTTGTCGCCGCGATCACCCTTGCCCGATGGGTACTGCTACGTGAGTCCGCAGTTGACCGGCTGATCAACCGCTCGCTGAGCTGGGCCGTGGTGGGCTTGCTCTTGCACGAGCGGGCTGTCGCACCCAAGATCGCCAGCCTGCTCCACCAGCTTTCACTGGGATCGATCCTGTTCATCCTCGCCGGAATCTATGGCCTCGCCCAACTGTGGGGCGGCGCAGATCCGACCACCACCAGGCAGCGGCAACGCCGCTACGACGCCGCGACCGCGACCGTGTTCGCGCTCGTACTGGCCGCGGGCACCCCTGCCCGCCATCAAGGCCTACTCATAGACCAGGCCCTCGGCTGGCCAGCAGTAGTGTTCTGGGCCGTCTTCGGCGCGCCGTTGGCGGTCTGTGCAGTGCTGGTCCTGCGCGTCAGCATCCGCGAATTCCGCACCGACAACCTCGCCACTCGTGAAAAACTGGTCTACTATGCGATTTTCGCTGCGGCCGGTGGACTGCTGATCGACGCCATCGCCGGACCGTTGGTCGCCGCGTTCGACACCATCACCGCCATCCCGTCCTCGGATCCGCAGATGATCCGCAAAGCAGCCACCTTCTTCGTATCCACACTGGCCGCAGCGCTGATCACCGCGATCCCCCTCGCCACCACCGTCTTAGCCCTTCTCGACTGGGACCGCGCCGGCCGAGCTTGTCGGCAGTTGCAGCCGCTATGGCATGACCTCACCGCCGCGTTCCCCGGTCTCGTGCTCTACCCGGCGGCCGAACTGGCCCAGATCGACACCACGGTTCGGCTGCATCGCATGACCGTCGAAATCCGTGACGTCCTACTGCAATTGCGACCGTACCTACCGAACGATGCCCCGGATCCACGTACCGGCGGTCGGCGAGCGGAAGCCGAGTATGCGCTCCACCTCGCTACCGCACTGAACGCCAAGATCCAAGGCGCACAACCAGATTCGTCGCTGTCGAAGCCAGCCGCCAGAGGCGGCGACACAACAGGTGATCTGGATTCCGAACTGCGCAGCTTGCTCGTCGTGGCCCGGGACTGGCCAGGCGCGCAAGCCCGCATCACCGCGGCGCCGCCGGTAACGTTGCCGCCGCATCAACCGAGCAAGGAGCAAACCCGTTGACCCACGTGTCCGACCGGCCCGCCGAGCACATCCCTCACCCTCCGTTCCGGCTGCCGCTGCTCGGCGACGTGCTCACCATCAACCCGGCCAAACCGACCCAGGCCTCGATGCGTGATGCGCGTCGCTACGGACCGATCTTCGAACGCCTCATCGTCAGCTATCCCATCGTTATCGTCAGCGGTCCCGAACTGATCGCCGAGATCAACAACGAACAGCACTGGACCAAGAACGTCGGCGTGCTGTTCAAACTGATGCGCCCCATCGCCCGCGACGGACTGTTTACCGCCTACAACCACGAACCGAACTGGTCCACTGCGCACAACATCCTCAGCTCCGCCTTCACCGCAGAAGCGATGCGCAGCTACCACCAAACCATGACCGACACCGTCGCCGACCTGATCGACTACTGGTCAGCACGCGAAGGCCAGTGGATCGACATCGCCGACAGCACAAACCGATTCACTCTCGAAGTCATCGGCCGCGCCGGCTTCAGCTACACCTTCGACTCATTCACCCGCAACGAGCACCCATTCGTCGCGGCGATGACCCGCGGACTGCGCCACATCAACCGCAACGCCAACCTTCCACCGTTCCTGCACAACCTCCCCCGAGGCCGCGCCGCGCAGCACCGCAGCGATATCGCCTTCGCCCACCAACTCGTCGACGACGTCATCGCCACCCGCCAGCGCGAAGACCCCGACAGCACCCGCGACCTGCTCGGGCTCATGCTCAACCATGCCGACCCGAACACCGGCGAGAAACTCGACGTTCGCAATATCCGCCACCAAATCCTCACCTTCCTCGTCGCCGGACACGAAACCTCCGCTGGTGCACTGGCTTTCGCCTTCTACTTCCTGGCCAACCACCCCGACATCGCCGCCAAGGCCCGCACCGAAATCGACGAACGCTGGCCCGAACGCGACCGCCCCGACATCACCTACAGCGACGTGAGCAAACTCCGCTACCTGCGCCGAGTCGTCGACGAAACCCTGCGACTGTGGCCGATCGCCCCCGGATACTTCCGCGAAGCCCGCCACGACACCACCATCGACAACGGCCGCTACCGATTCAACAAGGGCGACTGGGTCTTCGTACTCACCCTCCAAGCCCACCGCGACCCAGTCTGGGGTCCCAACCACGACGAATTCGACCCCGACCGATTCCTGCCGGAGAATCTACGCAAACTCGGCACCTACGTCTACAAACCCTTCGGCACCGGCGAACGCGCCTGCATCGGACGCCAATTCGCCTACCACGAGATCCTGCTCACCCTCGCCCACACCATCCACACCTTCACCTTCGAACCCGAACCCGGCTACCAACTCGACGTCCGCGAACAAATCACCCTCAAACCCAACGGATTCCGCCTCAAACTTCACCCACGGAACTAGGTCGTGTCTCCTAATGATTTGAGCCATTCCACGATGAGGGCCAGGACGAATCCGGCGCGGTAGGTGATGGCCAGCTTGTCGAAGCGGGTCG